>CAYYFS010000151.1:1303-3593 GCA_964471055.1 uncultured Dehalococcoidales bacterium | reverse complement strand
TGCAGGAATACCGGCCTCAGCGCACCCCCGGATGATGTTGCATACCTGTTCGATCTCACGATCTCGCTCGGGGTCTCTTGCCAGCATGATGTTGGAGAACTCTGCTTCTGACCTCTCGGTGCCCACCAGGACCGGATTCATGGGTAGACCGATCATGTCGAGTGAAAGACCGAAGGACTCGACCTTCTCTCGGTAGGCGGACAGCGTTTCCGCCGTCCATTCCCAGTGCGTTTCCTCGGGCCAGCCGCAGATGTGCTTGATGCCGAGCTGGGCAAGGACCCTGTAGTCATCGTCGTTGCGTGGGGGTGTCTGGGTTCCCAGGAGCATGTGGCCTCCTTACGTATTGGGTATTCGCTCTTCGAGGGACGCGACAGGCGCCCGGTTATTCGCGAGTTTCCGATTCGACCTGCTGCAGTATCCCGGCGATGTATCCGTACTGGAACGCGAAGGCGACGGTCTGTGAGTTCTCGCCCGCGATCCACGGCGCGTGGTCGGGGTCCAGCATGTACGGGTAGCCGACGTCCCTGTATACCCGCGCACACTCCAGCATGTCCACATCGCCTTCGTCCGGGAACACCTCGGCGAAGTCGAGCTTCCGTCCCGTGATGTTCCGGAAGTGCACGTGAAAGATCTTCTGCCGTTCTCCGAACCAGCGGATCACGTCGGAGATCTCGTCAGCCGGGTTGTCGAGCATCTCGGTCACGGTCCCCTGACAGAAGTTGAGGCCGTGATACGGGCTTTCGCGCATCTGCACAAACTTCTTCATGCCATCCACCGTGCCCATGACCCGGGTTATGCCCATGTACCCCGGCGGGGTGTACGGATCGTGGGGATGGCAGGCCAGGCGAACCCTGCATTCCTCGGCAACGGGCACGACGCGCTCAAGGAAGTAGTCGATGCGTTCCCAGTACAGGTCCTCCGGAACCTCTCCCGCAATGGTCAACGGCGCGTCTCTGTCGATCTCGGACCATCTCAGGGTCGAGCAGCTGGACCCGCCCCGACCCAGGGACCGCTCCGTCCTGACCACAGGGAGGTAGGCGAAGTTGTACTTGGCCGCCGGTATGCCCGCCGCGGCGCACGCTCGCAGCAAATCACAGAAGTGCTCGATCTCCCGATCCCGCTCGGGATCCTTGCCCAGCAGGATGTTCGGGAACTCTGCGAGTGACTGCTCGTTCCCGATGGCGGTGGCCTCCATCGGGAATCCGACCATGTCGAGCGTCAGACCGAACGACTCCACCTTCTCGCGGAAGGCGGTAAGTGAAGCCTCTGTCCACTGCGCGTGCGGCTCGGGGGGCCATCCGCAAATGTGCTCGATACCGAGCTGGGCGAACACCCGGAAGTCATCGTCGCTTGTCGCGTGCCGCTGAGTCCCCAGGTACATGTGCCCTCCTTCGATGGGTAGACCGGCTGCCGAACGAATCCGTGAGGCGATTTCGGGGACCTAGGCATCCACAGCCTGGAGGGCTGCTGCGACGTAGCCGTAGCAGAATGCGAAGGCCACTGACTGCGGGTTCTCGCCGGATATCTGCGGCACGTGGTCAGGCACGAGCATGTACGGGTAGCCGACTTCCTTGTACACCCGGGCGCACTCCAGCATGTCGACGTCACCTTCGTCCGGGAACACTTCCACGAAATCGAGTTTCCCGCCGATGATGTTCCGGAAATGGACCAGGAAGATCTTCTTGCGTTCTCCGAACCAGCGGATGACGTCGAAGATCTCTTCAGCGGGGTTGTCGAGCATCTCTGTGACGGTGCCCTGGCAAAAGTTGAGGCCGTGGTACGGGCTTTCGTGCATCTGAACGAACTTCTTCAGGCCGTCAACGGTGCCGAGCACCCGGGTCACGCCCCTGTAGCCGGGAGGCGTGTACGGGTCGTGGGGGTGGCAGGCCAGGCGGACCTTGCACTCCTCCGCGACCGGCACGACACGCTTCAGGAAGTAGTCGATGCGCTCCCAGAACTCGTCCGCCGACACTTCGCCGGCGATGGTGTGCGGTGCGTCCTGGTCGGCCTCGGACCACCGGAAGGTTGAACAACTTGCCCCGCCGCGGCCGATAGTGCGCTCGGTCCGCGGGACGCCGAGGAGGTTGAAGTTGTACTTCACGGCCGGAATCCCGGCGACAGCGCAGGCCCGAATGGCCCCGCAGATGTCTTCTATTTCACGATCTCGTTCCGGGCTCTTGCCGAGCACGATGTCGCGGCGCCCCGAGCCCTCGATGTCTTCGCCGATAACCCTCGACCCCAGCGGCAGAGGGATCATGTCGAGAGTGATTCCGAAGGACTCCACCTTGTT
>CAYYFS010000151.1:0-1203 GCA_964471055.1 uncultured Dehalococcoidales bacterium | reverse complement strand
CCCTCCCGCTGTTCGATCCCGAAGTCGGCAGCGTCGTGGCGGAGCCGCCAGGCAACCAGGAGGGTTGCTGGGCCGGCGCTCCGAGCGCGCTGTACGACGACAGCAGCGGGACCTTCTACCTGAGCTACCGGATTCGCACTCTGCTGCGGGATCACGGCCGCGCGGGCCGCGGCGGCGAAACCCGCGTCGCTGTGAGCAGCAACGGCACCGACTTCGAGATCATCTGGACGGCGTCGAAGGAGGAGTTCGACGCGCTCTCGATCGAGAAGAGCTGCCTGATGCTGACGCCGGAGGGGCGCTTCAGGCTGTACGTGAGCTACTCGTCGGCGCACGACTACAGGTGGCGCATCGACATGCTCGAGGCTGACGATCCCCGCGATTTCGACGCCGCGAAACGCGTGAGCGTGCTGTCGCCTGAGAACACCGGCACCGAGGGTGTGAAGGACCCGGTCACGGTGATCGCGGGAAACCTGTGGCACATGTACGTGAACACGGTCTTCCGGCCGCCTGACGCGGACTTCGCGACGCTGGATCGCATGCACCGCGAGGGCAACGCGTACGTGGCCGGAGTGGTGTCAACGTGCACGGGGCTGGCCACCAGTCCGGACGGCCGGCATTTCGACTGGGTTGGCGAAGTACTGCCCGCGGGTAGCGGTTGGGACGGGTACCTGGCCCGGATGAGTGCGATCGTGTACACGCCGCCGTTCTTCACCGCCATATACGACGGTCGCCCGAATTCAGGAGCCAACTACTCGGACAGGCCCGGACTCGCCATCACGCACGACCTGCGCACGTTCCACAAGGTGGACACCGGACGGCCGAGGCTCCGATCTCCGCACGGGCGCGGGACGCTGCGGTACGTGGAGTGCCTGCGCGTCGGCGACGCCCTGCACTACTTCTACGAGATGGCTCGCCCGGACTTCGCGCACGAGCTCCGGACGGTGAAGGTGCCGCTCACGTAGCGGCCGCCGGTTCACCTCTGCGGGCATCCTCAGCCTGTCGAAGGTTGCGCATTAGGGCTCGAGGTTCGTTGAATGAGCAGCGAAAACGCGAAGGAAATCAGGGAACTTGAGGAGAGGATCGAAGACCTCAAGCGACGCATGCCCGCTCACTCCGTCCGGCCGGCGATGCTGCAGGAGTTGGAGGACCTGGAGGAGCAACTCGTGAGGGCGAGAGAGGCAACGAAGAAGCCTGATTGAGTGA
>CAYYFS010000150.1:0-5578 GCA_964471055.1 uncultured Dehalococcoidales bacterium | reverse complement strand
GGCGCGCCTCCCGGGATGCTACGCCTGCCCACCGGAACGTACGTGCGGCGATAGCGCGTCCCTTCTCCCTGTCAGAGGGCCACAGGATACACCGGACCCGATGCGGCGCACTGCGGCCGCCGGGACGTGGGGCCGGGGTGGTTGGAATGGCGCTATCTGGTCCGGGGGTTGAAGATGTCGTTCAGAGCGTCACCGAGCAGGTTCCAGCAGAAGATGAGCAGCCACACGACCGCGATGGGGGCGAGGAGCTGCTCGGGATGGTTGCGCAGCACGGAGACACTGGCGCCGCCGCGCCCTGTCACGTCCGCGATCATCACCCCGAGGCTTGGATGCGGCGGCTGCACCCCCAGGCCGAGGAACGAAAGAAACACCTCCGAGCCGGCCACCGCGCCCAGGCCGAACGTTGCGGTGACGATGACCGGCCCGAGCGTATTGGGCAAAAGGTGGACGAACAGCATCCGCGGCGTAGACGCTCCGATGGCGCGGGCGGCGTCGACGTACTGCGATTCCCTCAGGGACAGGACCTGCCCGCGCACGAGACGCATCATTCCGAACCAGCTCAGTGGCAGCAACGCCACGCCGACGACGACGTAGTCGACCACACCCGACGATACGATCCCGCCGATGCCGAGCGCGTCCTCTATCCCCCAGGCCCACTCGACTATGCGCGGCCTGAGCGTGGCTGCCAGAAGGATGATGAGCAGCACGTCCGGGAAAGCGGCGACCACTTCCCCGAAGCGCATAACGATTGCGTCGAGACGCCCCCGGAAGTACCCGGCCACGAGGCCCATCGTCAGGCCAAGGACGAGGCTGCCGGTCACGATGCTGATCAGGGTGATGATCACCGTGGTCTGGACGCCCCACAGGACCCTGCTGAGTATGTCCCGGCCGAGGCGATCGGTCCCGAGCAGGTACTCGACGCTCGGGCCTTCTTGCGTCCGGAGCAGGTTCGTCTCTGCGTAGTCGTGAGGGGCCAGAAGCGGCGCGAACATGCCGGCGAGGTAGAGCAGGACGATGATGATCAGGGCGGCCATCGCCAGCTTTTTGCGCGCTAGGCGGCTGAACGCGGCTCGAAGGGGGCTGCGGCCTTGCGGCTCCGCGTCTGCGCCGATCTCTTCCATGACGGCCATCTTTCTGCCGCCTCTATGAAAGGCGAATGCGCGGATCGATGACCGCGTACAGGATATCGACGAGGAGGTTGGCGGCCACCAGGGACGTCGCGCCGATCAGGGTCAGCGCCATGATGACCGGGTAGTCCCGCGAGAAGATCGAGTCCAGCGCGAAACGTCCGATGCCGGGAATCCCGAATATCAGTTCCACGATAAGCGCGCCGCCGAGCATGCCGGCCATCGAGAATCCCATGACCGTGAGCACCGGGATCAGGGCGTTGCGGGCCACGTGCCGATAGTTCACGACTACCTCGTGCAGGCCCTTTGAACGAGCCGTGCGGATGAACTCCTGGCCCAGCACGTCGAGAGTGCTGGCGCGCATGAGGCGCGTGAACACCGCGATCCCCGGCACCCCGATCGTCACAGCCGGCAGAATGATGCGCGTGTCGAAGAAGCCTCCCCACCCGGACGTCGGCACCCATCCAAGGCTCAGAGCAAAGACGATGATGAGCGCAGGCGCCGTGAGAAAGACGGGCATGGCGTACATCACCAGCGTGAAGGCCACGACGGTTGGGTCCGCCCACGTGCCCTGTCTGAGGGCGCTGTAGAAACCGAGTGGGACTCCGACGACGACAGTGATCACGAACGCTGCCAGGAACAGCTGCGCCGACACTGCCAGCTTCGGTCCCAGCAGCTCGGTCACGCCGCGGCCCGCATACTTGTAGCTCTCGCCGAAGTCCCCCCGCACGGCGTTCCCAAGGTACCGCCCGTACTGGACGAAGAACTGATCGTCCAGGCCCAACTGCTCCCGAAGGCGTCGCGCCCGTTCCGGGGTGTAGTGCTGACCGAGGCGGACCTCTACCGGGTCCCCGGGGCCGTACTGGCCCAGGACGAACACGAACAACGACACGATGACCAGCAGGAACGGCGTCCAGAGGAGACGTCGCGCTGTGTATGCCAGCATGCCCTCATCCCGAGCGCGGCGGCCCGCCGCGCCGCCGCGCGCCTAGTCCAGGGCGATGTACACGTCTTTGAGTTTCGGAACGATGATTGGAGTGAACGCGTAGCCCTTGATATGAGGCTTGATCAGCGCGAGCCCTTCCGTGTCGAACCACAGCGGCATCCAGGCCGCTTCCCGGACGATGATCTGCTCCGCCGCGTTGTACAGCTCGATGCGCCGCGCTATGTCCTGCTCTGTACGCGCTTCCTCAACCAGACGGTCGACTTCAGAGTTGGAGTACTCGCCGTGGTTCCCGGAGCTTCCCGAGTGGAACAGGATGTCGATGAAGTCCTGCGGGTCGGGGTAGTCGGCTTCCCACCCCAGGCCACCCCAGGCCTGCAGCCTCCTGCGGTTCAGGTCCTGCAGATAGGTGGCCCATTCAACCTGCTGGATTTCGATCTCCACGCCCAGAACCTTGGACCACATGTCTGAGGCCACCTCGATGTCGAGGCTGGGCGAACCGCCCGTGCCCGGTATTGTCACGACGATCCGCGGTCGCGTCTCCGGGTCGGCGTACTTCGACTCCGCGAGCAGCTGTTGCGCCAGCGCCGGGTCGAACCCGAGGCCTTCGATTTCGTCCGAGTATCCGGGGAAGGCCGGCGGGAGAATGCCGTAGGCGGGCTGGACCAGTTCGGAGTACACCTGGGTGGCAATCAGCTCCTTGTCGACAGCGCGATTCAGCGCCTGCCTGAACTTGATGTCATCGAAAGGCGGTTCAGTGGTGTTGAAACCGATGTACGAGATGCTGAAAGCCGGAGGCACGCTGACCAGGTCGCTGTTCAAGGGTTCGCTCGGGTCCTGCACACGCTCCAGATCAGCAAGGCCCACGCCGGTGAAATCGATCTCATCATTCTCGTACATCGCCATCGAGACGCCTCCGGCCAGGTTGAACTCAACCCGGTCCAGATACGCCCCGCGTCCGTGGTAGTCATCATTCCGCGCGAGGACGATGCGCTGGCCGACCCGGTACTCCTGCAGCATGAAAGGACCGGTGCCGACCGGGTCGTCCGTCCATCCCTCGCCGCCCTGCGCAACGTTCTCCTGGTTCACCACGTACGCGGTTGGGTAGGTGAGCTTGGCCAGGAAGTACGCCTTGGGCCCGTCTATGGTGAGGCGGAGAGTGCGGTCGTCAACTACCTCGATCCCGGAGGCATCCGTGACGGCGCCGCGCCCATCGACGATCTCCTGTATGCCGACGATGTCGGCCAGGTACAGCTCGGCGACCGGCGATTCAGTATCGGGATGAGCGGCACGCTCCAGTGACCACTTGAAGTCGTGGGCAGTTACGGGGTCCCCGTTGCTGAAGGTGAGCCCCTTTCTGAGCGTGAAGGTGTATACGGTCCCGTCACTGCTGCGGTCCCACGACTCGGCGAGTTCGGGCCGGAGTTGGAGTTCCGAGTTGAGGCTCACAAGGCCCGAGAAGATCTCGACAACGATGGCCGCCGAGGCGGTGTCAGTCAGTACGTGCGGGTCCAGCGTCGGCGGGTCGGCCCACAGGCGCTTGAACACGCCACCGACCGGGACGCCGTCGGGTCCGACGGATCCGGAAGGCTCCGCTGTTGCCGTTTGCCGGAGGCTGGGAGCGACGGCCGGTCCAGAGGACTCAACGGTCGCCGTCGCTGCCAGGGCAGCCCCGGGGTCTGTGGTCGGAGCAGCCTCGGTTCCGGACGTGCCCGTGCACGCGGCGGCACCCATAAGCGCGGCGCTCGTGATCAGTGGCAACACCAGCGCCCCGCGCACAGCCGGGAGGCCACTGGAGAGTCGGTCGGTCAGGCGATTGAGGAACGTTCTTGGCATTTCGAGCAACCCTGTCTCCGTGCCCATTGGTCTTCGTTCGGTAGCGGAACCCTCGTCCGTCGGTACCCGGCCGGAATCCTGCCGGCCTAGTTCTGCGTAGGAGCCGATTCCAGGTTGGACGCGAGGAAGGCTCTCAAGAGACCGTCGAGGTCTCCGTCCAGCACACCTTCGGCATCAGAGGTCTCATAGTCCGTCCGGTGGTCCTTGACCTTCCGATACGGGTGCAGGACGTAACTGCGGACCTGCCTCCCCCATTCCGGGGAGACGTGTTCGCCCCGCAGCTTCGCCCGCGCTTCGGCGCGGCGCTGCAACTCCACGTCCATGAGACGAGCGTGGAGTATCTTCATCGCCAGTTCCTTGTTCTGCGTCAGGGAGCGTTCGTTCTGAACGGACACCACGATGCCGCTCGGCTCGTGTGTGATCCGGACCGCGGTCGCGTTCTTCTGCACGTTCTGGCCACCATGGCCACCCGCGCGGAACGTGTCGATCCTGAGGTCGTCCGAGTCGATGACGATGTCCGGGTCGTCCTCCACGTCGGGGAGCACTTCGACGAGCGCGAAGCTGGTGTGCCGCAGGTGCGCGGAGTCGAAAGGCGACAGCCTGACCAACCGGTGGACGCCACGTTCAGCCTTCAGGTGCCCGTAGGCGTAGCGTCCATCGATCTTCGCCACAGCGCTCTTGATCCCGGCCTCCTCTCCGGCCATCGAGTCGATGACGGTGGACTTGAAGCCGCGGCGTTCGCCCCAGCGCAGGTACATGCGCAATAGCAGAGCGGCCCAGTCCTGGGCATCGGTACCCCCCGCACCCTGCTTGACGGCCAGGATGGCCGGGCGATCGTCGTACTCTCCCGAGAGCTGAAGGGTGAACTCCAGCTCGGCTACCTTCCCGGACAGGCGTTCATGCTCGACCGCGCATTCGGCGTGGAGAGAATCGTCCGCCTCTTCCACGGCCATCGCGACCAGTCCGGCAAGGTCTCCGGCTCGCGTCTCCACGTCGCGCCAGGAGGAAACCTCGTCACGGAGCGAAGCCAGCTCGCGCATCCTGGCCTGGGCGTTGCGTGAATCGTCCCAGAATCCCGGAGCGGACGCCGTCTGTTCCAGTTCGGCTATCGATTTCTCTTTGGCCGGGAGGTCAAAGATGCCTCACAGTCTCCGCGACGCGGCGGCTGAGTGTGGAGGCCTCTCCGAGGAGTTCGCGCATGGTAGGTGGGGGTGGTTCTTGAGAGGATGTGGAGCGATACCGGGGACGCGGCCCGCACATGGGATAGGTTTCCGGTGCAGCTAGGCCGGGTTCAGTCTGGATTATAGCAATGAGCCCGCCTGAGCCCCGCTGGTGCGCGCACCCAAGTTCGGTAGTTGTGCGCCTCTCAACGCGAAGGTGCGATGATGCTATGCTGATTCCCCGGTCGGGGCGTAGCGCAGCCTGGTAGCGCACCTGTATGGGGTACAGGAGGTCGCAGGTTCAAATCCTGCCGCCCCGACCAAACTGTACTTCAACTGAACGAGGTGGCCCGCGAAGGGCACCCTGGCCGTCTGACAGGCCTCTCCACGACGTGGAGGGGCCGTTCTGCTTCCAAGGCTATTCCGGCCCGGGTGGTGCCCATGTGACACGGGCATGTTGGCTTGCGATCAGGGCCGCGCCAGCGTCGGGGCATGCAGATCGCTTGCTGCCT
>CAYYFS010000149.1:0-5595 GCA_964471055.1 uncultured Dehalococcoidales bacterium | reverse complement strand
CGAGGCCCAGGCCCGCATCAAGGAGCAGGGCGGGGCGGCTTCCAGCAGCGTGTCGCGCAGGACCGATTTCGTTGTGGTTGGCGAGGAGCCCGGCTCCAAAGCGGACGACGCACACCGGCTGGGCGTACGCACTCTCGTCGAGGCGGAGTTCCTGGCGCTGCTCGCGGACGAGCTACCGCTTCCGGACTGAGGGCCCGCTCCGCCCGACGCCTCCCACCTCCCTACGCCGCTCCCGCGCCCCGGCCGGGAAGCCGTACCCTTGTTTCGAGAAGCGGTGCGAGCGCGCCCATCCCGAGGCCGATGGCAACATCCCCGAAGCGGAGAACCCCGGATGCACCTGGCAGAGCTCTTCGACCGTATAAGGCGGGTCTACGGCGAAAGCCGCCCGGAAGACGAACAGTACGTCGTCCTGGGCACGGGCAATCCGGGGCCGGAGTACCGCAACACGCGCCACAACGCCGGGTTCTGGTGCATCGACCTGCTGGCAAAGCGGGCGGGCGTGAAATTGGCTCGTATGCACAGGCACGCGCTCGCGACGGCGACGCAACTGGGCGGTGAGCCGGTGGTGCTGGCCAAGCCGAGGACGTTCGTCAACCGGAGCGGTCTGGCAGCCGCAATGCTGCTGAAACGATTCAATTCAACCCCGGAAAGGCTTGTCGCGGTAGTGGACGACATACATCTGCAGCCCGGCACGGTGCGGATCCGCGCCCGGGGGAGCGCCGGGGGGCACAAGGGTCTGAGATCGATCGCGCAAAGCGTCGGCACAGACGAGTTCACCCGCGTCCGGATCGGCGTAGGCGCGCCGGACGACCCGGCAGAGCAGGTGGAGCACGTCCTGGGTGCGCCGACTCGCGAGGAACGGAAGCTCGTGGATGAGGCTGTGACGCGGGCCGCTGATGTAGTCGAGGCGATCCTGCTCGACGGGGTCGAGCCGGTCATGAACCGGTACAACCGGCCTTCCGGATGACGAGACCAGCACCGTCCGCTCGCGCATCAGTCGCGGTCTGCACCCTCGCTGCCCTGCTGGCCGTTGCGGCGTGCACCGGCACGGTCGAGCCCGACGCGTCGGCCACGCCGGTGCCTGTGACCGACACACCGATCGCCACGGAAGGACCCGCTTCCGAGACACCCACGGCGATACCAACCCGGCTGCCGGACGTCCGGCCCGTCTCAACGTCGACGCGCATACCGGAACCGCTGCCCAAGGAGACCGTGCCCCCGGCCACCGCGACACCAGCACGCCCGGCCGCGACAGCAACGCCGGCATCGACGCCACCGGCAACCCCGACTCCGACTCGGGTCGCGCCGGCGATCCCCGCGCCCGTGCCGACGGTCGCCAGGCTGCCCACTCCGGTGCCGACGGCCGAGAAGCTATCTCCAGCCATCCCTGTGCCGCCTGCGCGGGACGTCTACGACCTCGCCAGGCGCCTTCGGCTCAGATCGACGGAACCTGTGGAGCGCGTCTCGGCCGCGCCGTCGCCGACTCTCGCGGAAGGCGATCATGTCACGTTCTGGGTGCACCGAAACGAAGGCCCAATTCAGACCGAGGCCACGGTGCAGCGCGTGAGCGAGCACGCGTACTGGGTGTTCGATGACGCGGCCGATGTCGATCTCGTAGCGCTGGATGAAGCCGCAGCCGAATTCGAGACGAGCATCTGGCCGACGGTGACCGGGCTGTTCGGCGATATCTGGACGCCGGGCGTCGACGGCGACCCGCGAATGGTGATCCTGCATTCGACTCTGCTTGGCGGCGTGGGCGGCTACTACAGCGGGGTCGATGAGTACCCGCTGGCAATCCAGCCGTTCTCCAACGAACGGGAGATCGTCTACATCAGCTCACCGGGGCCGACGGTGAACTCCGAGGCCTATCTGGCCGTGTTGACGCACGAGCTGCAGCACGCCGTCCACTGGCCGGCCGATCCGGGCGAGGAAACATGGCTCAATGAAGGGCTTTCGGAGCTGGCCGCGGACCGCGCCGGCTACCGCACCGGGAACGTCGACGGCTACCTCCGGCGGCCTGCTACGTCGCTCACCGGCTGGCCGGAGGACGTGGTCCTCTCCGAACCGCACTACGGGGCGGCGGCACTATTCGTCGAGTACCTGGTGACACACTACGGGGGAGACGACAGCATCTCGCTTCTCGTGCAGGAGTCTGCCGACGGCCTGGACAGCGTGGACGCGTACCTTGCCAACCTCGGATTCGCGGAAACGGCGATCGACGTATTCGGTGACTGGGTTGTCGCCAACTACCTGAACGGCGGAGAGGACCGCTACTCATACGAGAACAGGTCGCTGATGTGGGGCATGAGGCCGAGAACCGAGCCGATCGTCCTGGGCACACCGCTGGAGAGCCGGGTCGGGCAGCTCGGAGCACGCTACTACGCCGTGCGCCCGGACGCCCCTACCGTGACCGTCACCTTCCAGGGCGCCCCTGCAGCGCAGCTGTTCCCGGCCGCCCCTGCAAGCGGGCAGGCGTGCTGGTGGGGCAACGCGGGGGACTCTATCGACAGCACCCTGACAAGGGAGTTCGACCTGCGGGGGGTTGAATCGGCGACGCTCCGATGGCGCGTGTGGCATGACATCGAGGGCGGCTGGGACTACGCCTACGTGGAGGCGTCCGTCGACGGCGGCGAGACGTGGGACATCCTGAGGCCTGACCATGTCGACACGGACGATCCGAACGGCATTGCGTACGGGCCGGGTTACACGGGGAACAGCGGGGAGTGGGTTTCCGACCAGGTGGACCTGTCGGCATACGCCGGAGCGCCGGTCCTTGTTCGCTTCGAGTACGTAACGGACGACGCCATCCACCTGGATGGCCTCTGTCTGGACGATTTCGAGATAGCGGAGACGGGCTGGGCTGACGACGCGGAGTCGGACGGCGGGTGGACGGCTGAGGGGTTCACCAGAGTCGGGAATGAGGTCCCGCAGGAGTACCTGGTACAGGTCGTTGTGGGCTTCGGCACCGACTCGCCGGAGGTGCAGGAACTCCGCGTCGGACCGGGCGGCTTCGGCGAGGTGACGATACCGACACCCGACGAGCACACCACGATCGTCGTGATCGTGAGCGCTATCACGCCGGATTCACGGACGGACGCCCCCTACACGCTGACCATCGCCGGGACGCCGTAGGAACACCGCCCGCGCTACGGAATGCGGTCGAAACCCGTGTACGGCCGGAGCACCTCGGGAATGGCGATTGAGCCGTCGACCTGCACATTGTTCTCGATCAGTGCGATCAGCACACGCGGGAGGGCCACCCCGGAGCCGTTCAGGGTATGGGGGTGGCGCGGGGCTGCGCCCTGCTCGGGGCGGTAGCGAATCCGCGTCCGGCGGGCCTGGTAGTCGGTGCAGTTCGATATCGAGGAAACCTCCAGCCACTCCTTCGAACCCGCCGCCCACACCTCGATGTCGTACGTCTTGGACGAGGCGCTCCCGATCTCGCCGGTGCAGAGCTCCACCACACGGTACGTGAGGCCGAGCCGGTCGCAGATCAGCGTGGCCTCGCGGAGCATGTCCTGATGTGCTTCTTCTGACGCATCCGGTTCGACAAAACGGAAGATCTCGACCTTGTCGAACTGGCGAACCCGCTTGATGCCGCGGGTGTCCCTGCCCGCAGCTGCCTTCTCTCGGCGGAAGCAGGCAGTGTGTGCCACGTACTTCTTTGGTAATGCGCCCGGAGGGATGATCTGGTCGGCGTGCAGGCCATTGAGAGGGACCTCGGCGGTGGGGATCATCCAGAGATCGTCTTCCTCGTCGTGGTACAGGTTGTCGGCGAACTTCGGCAGGTTGCCCGATCCGGTCATGATGTCCCTGTGGACCATCAGAGGAGGGGCGATCTCCTCGTAGCCGTGCTCCCGCACGTGCACATCCAGCATCCAGGCTGCCAGTGCCCGGTGCAGCTGCGCGCCCTTCCCGCGGAGGACGTACCATCGGGCGCCGGCCAGCCGTATGCCCGCCTCGAAATCGATCAGCCCGAGACGAGGGGCCGAGTCCCAGTGAGGCTCCGCGTTCGCATCCTCGAGAGGCTCCCCACCCCCGGTGCGTACGATGACGTTGTCGTCCTCGTCGGCACCAACCGGCACGTCGGGCTGCGGGAGGTTCGGGAGCTCCAGGACGAGGCTGTTCAGTTCGTCCTGCACGCGCGCCAGTTCGGATTCCAACTCGCTGATGCGGTCGCCGACCTGGCGCATCTCTGCGATCTGCTCGTCGGACGGTTTGCCCCCGCCCTTGCCAATGGCCCGGCTGACCTCGTTGCGGCGGGAACGCAACCCGTCTGCCTCCTGGATCAGGGTCCGGCGCCTGCGGTCGAGCGCCGTGATCTGTTCCAGCGGTGGGTCTTCACCCCTGCTGACGAGGCGCTCGCGCACCCGTTCGGTGTCGTTGACGATCAGTTCCAGATTCAGCATGTTCCAGACCGTACCTGCTCAGAGTGTGCGCAACTGAGGGAACAGGATGACATCCCGGATCGAGGTCTCGCCGGCGAGCACCATTGCCAGGCGGTCAATTCCCATCCCGAGGCCGCCGGTCGGAGGCATGCCGTGCTCAACGGCCAGCAGGAAGTCCTCGTCCAGACGATCCACCTCGTCTTCGTTGTGCTCCCCCCTGAGGCGCTCCTGCTCCTCGAAGCGGGCTCGCTGGTCTACCGGGTCGTTCAGCTCAGTGAACGCGTTCCCCAGCTCGCTGCCCCTGACGAACGCTTCGAATCGCTCCACTATGCCGTCGGCGCCAACCTTGCGCTTGGCAAGCGGTGACATTTCCACCGGGTAGTCCACCAGGAAGGTGGGTTGGATGAGATGCGGCTCGACCGTGGCAGACACGACCTTATCCAGGAGCCTGCCCCAGCTGGCGCCCGGCTCAACGTGGATGTCCCGTTCCCGCATAGCGCGCGTCAGTGAGTCGATATCGCGGGACTCTGCGAAGTCGATCCCGGAGCGCTTCACCAGCTCGTCCCGCAAATCCAGCCGGGGCCACGGCGGCGCCAGGTCGATCGTGGTGCCGTCGCCCGCCTGCACGATGGTGGAGCCGGTGACCTCGTTCGCGACGGTCGCGGTCATGGTCTCAACCATCTCCATCACGTCGTTGTAGTCGGCGTACGCCTCGTAGCTTTCGAGCATGGTGAATTCGGGGTTGTGGTCCTGGTCTATGCCCTCGTTACGGAAGATGCGACCGATCTCGAATACCTTCTCGATACCGCCCACGATGAGTTTCTTGAGCGCAAGTTCGGTGGCGATGCGGAGATACAGCGTGCGGTCAAGGGAGTTGTGGCGGGTAACGAAGGGGCGCGCCATGGCACCCGCGGCCACCGGTACCAGGACCGGCGTTTCGACCTCCATGAACCCGCGGCCTATGAGGAAGCGCCGCACCGCGGCCACGACGGCAGCGCGCGTCCGGGCGACCTCCAAGGCGCGATCGTTCGCAAGCAGGTCCAGGTAGCGCTGGCGGTACCGTTTCTCGACGTCCTGGAGGCCGGACCACTTGTCCGGCAGCGGGCGGACCGCCTTCGAGAGGACCGTCATCTCTCGCGCCTCGACGGACACCTCGCCGCGTCGGGTGCGGAACACCGGTCCGCGGACTCCTATGAAGTCGCCCAGG
>CAYYFS010000148.1:0-5660 GCA_964471055.1 uncultured Dehalococcoidales bacterium | reverse complement strand
CCCGTCGGAGCTCGCGGCGCTACCCGAACGGTAGAGTTCGCCCATATCCACCGAACGTCCGGCGACTGACAGGGTCGCATCCGGAGCCGAAGAGACATCGAGCACGAGCGAGGTCTCTCGCCCGTCATCGGCGTCCTCTCCCCATCCACGGACCTCGGAGCGCAGCCAGGCTTCGGGGTCGAAAGCCGGGACAGCGTACCGCCGGGCGATGACGCCCAGATCGATGTCCGCGTCGACGGCCTCGGGTTCGGCAGCCTCACCGTCCGGCGTGTCAATGCACACCGACTGAAGCGGCAGGTGTCGCAGCGGGTGCTCCCGCCCTGTGAACAGGGTCACGCCGCCAACCGCCAGTGCGGCCGCGCCGGTTGGCTGGACTCGGATCAGCACGATCGTCCTGTCCGGGTGAGGGTTCGGCAACGCGTATATGGACCATGACGGTGCCGGATTGGCCGTGGATTCCAGGTAGTCACGGGCGGCGGGCGGGGCTCCCGGCTCTCCCACGAAGACCCCTGTCTGCATCCGGCCCCACATATTGCGCGGATACGGACCTCGGAAATCGAGAGCTGTCAATCCCTGATGCGATCGCGAGGCAAACGCGCTCTGCATGCGAGTCGCGACCTGGTTGATTTCGAACCTCCGCCGCATCGGCGTGCTCGCCTCAGAGCCGTCCTCAAAGACCATGACGTAGTCCGCCAGGTGCTCGCCGGGAACGGTGACCACCGGGTTGGGATAGTCTGCCACCTGCCCCGCAGGATGAGCGCCCGGCCGCGAGTCACAGAAGTGGGCGAACACAACGAACGAGGCTTTCCCCCCTGCCGGCAGTTCGAGCGGAACCGTAGAGCCACCCTCGCCCGCGACTGCAAGGTCCGGCCCCCCGGCCGGGCCGGGGCCCAGATTGAACGGGACACCCCAGAACGTATGCTGCCCGGTTGGCAGAGCGCGCACAGCCCGCGCGGTCGCCTCTTCCCAGGGCCCGGATTCGCTCACAGACGCATTCCGAGCATCCGCCAGTGCCAGACAGTGATACTTGCTCATATCGACCTCCCGCTTGGTCCGCTCGAACATGCAGCGCGGTGAGATGGTACGCTGCCGGATAGTGGGTCGGACCGGCCCGCGACTCCAACGAAACCAAGGTGCCACCCGGAGAACCCAGTACATGGGCAGAGTCATCCAGTCGCCAGAAGAATTCGCCGTGATAGGCGAGAACATCCACACCACCCGCATCGTGCTGCGCAAGGGCCGCCGCGTGACGACGCTGGCCGACGGTACGGAGGCAGTTGCGTTCAAAGGTGAGGACGGAGAGACGCTCCATCTCACGATCCCCGAACACATCAAAGACACGCAGCCGTATCAGGACGGCCAGGTGAAGCACTTCCTGGTGGCCGTGTGGAAGGGTTTGCACGGCGGCCCCGCTGAGCAGGCGGAAGGAGCCGCGTACGTCCACTTCGAAGCAAGACGGCAGATCGCCGCCGGCGCGGACTACCTCGATCTAAACGTGGACGAGATAGCGTACGAACTGGATGAGCAGAAAGCCGCGATGCGGTGGTTGGTGACCACCGTGCAGCAGGTTTCCTCGATTCCGCCGAGCATCGACTCCTCCAACACGGAGATCATCGCCGAGGGCCTGGCCGCGTACGACGGGGCAGAGGGTAGGCCCATGGTCAACTCCCTGGCACTTGAACGTATGGACGTTCTGGACATGGTGATGGAGCACGACGCGCTGGCCGTCGTGTCGGCGGCCAGCATGGCAGGTATGCCAAAGAACGCGGGAGAGCGAACAAGGAACGTTCGCGAGGTGATGGAGAAGGCGCTCTCCGCCGGCATGTCGCTCGCGGACGCGCACGTCGACCCGCTCGTGTTCCCCGCGTCGGTGGACTCAGCAAACGGCCGCGCGTTCCTGGATTCCGTCGCGGCCATTCGCAACGACTTCGGCGAGGAGATACACCTGAGCGGCGGGCTGAGCAATGTGTCCTACGGCCTGCCGAAGCGGCGTCTCATAAACGACACGTTCTGTTACCTGGCCCTCGAAGAGGGACTGGACAGCGGGATCATCAATCCCCTTGAGACTGACATCGGCCGCGTGTTCAGACTTGACGCGGAATCCGGCCCGGTGAAGCTCGCTATGGCGGTACTCAACGGCGAGGACGAGTTCTGCATGGACTACCTCGCAGCTTCCCGCGCGGGCGAACTTGGCTGATATCGGCGGCGCCTCGCGCGAATGCGCTTCCGCGGGGGCGCAAGCGTAGACTGGATTGAACCCGGGATCCACCGAGGCCGGGCTAGGCTTGCCGGAAGGAACTCCATGACCATCACCAGCGCGCGATCCCGCGCGCTTCTGCAACGCATCCAGGGCGGCGAAACCCTCATCTGCGACGGGGCCACCGGCACGTGCCTGCATAGACAGGGGTTGGACCCCGGCGCATGCCCGGAGATCATGAACGCCACCCACCCGGACGTGGTGCGCGGCGTCGCGGCCGACTACTTCGCCGCAGGTTCCGATCTCGTGCTGACGAATTCGTTCGGCGGGAACAGGCTCGTACTGAAGAAGTACGGGCTTGAGGATCGCGTGCAGGAGCTCAACCGACTGGCGGCCGAGCACGCACGAGCCGCAGCCGCCGATGGCCGATACGTCGTCGCGACCACCGGGGCCACAGGCGAGTTCCTCCAGCCTCTGGGGCCGATCTCCGAGGCCGAGATGTACGATGCCTTCGCCGAGCAGGTGAAGGCGTTCGAAGAAGGCGGCGCCGACGCCGTCATCTTTGAGACGATGAGCGCGCTCGAGGAAATCACCCTCGGCATCAAGGCGGCCAAAGAGAATACCGGGCTTCCGGTCTTTGGCAGCATGGTGTTGAACAAGGGGCCCACGGGCTTCTTCACCATGATGGGCGTGACCCCGGAGCAGGTTGTGCAGGGTCTCAAAGC
Organism: uncultured Dehalococcoidales bacterium; assembly: GCA_964471055.1. Lineage (GTDB taxonomy): Bacteria > Chloroflexota > Dehalococcoidia > Lucifugimonadales > Lucifugimonadaceae > CAYYFS01. The sequence goes on along the minus strand of CAYYFS010000148.1, from coordinate 2,738 downwards.
TGCCGGGGCAGATGTTGTCGGCTCCAACTGCGGCAACGGCAGCGACCTGATGATCGAGGTGGGTACGGAGCTCCGGAAGCTGACGAACGAACCTCTCATCATTGAGGCGAACGCGGGCTCTCCGACACTCGTCGGGGGCGAGACGGTGTTTCCGGAGACCCCTGAGTACATGGCGGAACGCTTCAAGAAGATGGCCGACCTTGGCATCAACATCCTGGGCGGGTGCTGCGGCACCACGCCCGACCACATCCGGGCGATCGCGAGCGCGATTCGGGGCTCGTAGGATCCGGAGGGAAACGGGGAACGAGAATGAACCGCACCAGAAGCCGGGTGGTGGAGGTAGTCGAGAGGTACGGGCGCTGTCTGGAGCTTGTCTCCAGAGACCCGCACTTCCACGAGATCACCGTGGGTCTGTATGAGAAGGGCGGCACCCTCACGGTGTGGAGCTTCAGCGACAAACCCGGTGTCACCGACAGGCTCGGCGAGATACGGGACCTGCTCGTGCAGATCGGCGGTCTCTCCGCGGTGACCGGCACTCATGACCAGATGACGTTCCCGTGCGGCCAGGTGCACACGGCCCCTCTTCGCATCCTCATGGCTGAGGCGGTCGAGAAGCCGGCGGAACGGGAGTTGCCCTCGGGCCCCATTGAAGCGGCCGACCTCCGCTCGGAGCTGCGGCTCCGCGTGACGCCCCGCCAGGACGCGGGCCGGTGGGTCTATGCCGTTTCCGCTGACGGTGAGGCCGAGGGACCGGAACGCCGAATCCGGGCAACCGTCGTGGGCTTCGTGCGACACGGGGGAATGGAAGAGACCGGCCCGGACGAGGTCGGCTTCCCCTGCGGAGCGCGGCACGATGAGCTTGTCCGCCTGCTTCTGCCCCACGCCCGCAGTGTGAGCAGCGCTTCGGAGGCCGTGCCGGGCCAGATGACCGCAAAGAGTCTCGGTTTCTAGCCATCCTTCAGTAGAAGCCCGTCGCAAGGAGCCGTTCGATGGCCTTCGCAGAAACGATGACGCCCCGGGAACGTGTGATGAGCGCACTCGCGGGGAAACCGGTCGACCGACCTCCCGTGGCGAACCCGACAAGCGTCGCAACGGTGGAGTTGATGGACCTGGTGGACGCCCCGTTTCCCGACGCCCACCGCGATCCGGAGCTGAATGCTCGGCTGGCCGCCACCGGGCACACCGAACTCGGGTTCGACTCCGTGTACCCGCACGTCTCTGTCGTCCAGGAGTCGGCCGCTCTGGGCTGCGAGGTCCAGTGGGAAGGCAAGGACAACTGGCCCACTGTCCTGATGGCGAATCCGATCTGGCGGGGGCCGGAGGACATCACCATCCCGGCGGATTTCCTCGATCACCCCGATACGGCCGCGATCATTCGGTCCATCGAGATCCTCAAGGACGAGTTCGGGGACGAGGTAGCCATCATCGGCAAGACTCTGGGCCCCTGGACACTCTCCTACCACGGCTTCGGGGTAGAGAACTTCCTTCTCATGACGATTGACGCACCGGATGACGCGCTGCGAGGCCTGGACAAGCTCAAGGAGGCGTCCGTTCTCTTCGGTGAGGCGCAGATTGCGGCCGGAGCGGACCTTCTCACGTTCCCCGACCACGCGACAGGCGACCTTGTGAGCGCCGATTACTACCGGGAATTCCTGCTGGACATCCACACGGAGATGGCGGAACGCCTGAGCGCGCCGCTCATCCTTCACATCTGCGGGCGCACACTGGACCGGATGCCGGACATCGCCCGCACAGGAATGGCTGCCTTCCACTTCGATTCGATGAACGGCGCTGAGGAGTCGATGGCAGCGGTCGACGGACGCATCCGACTGGTGGGGAACATCAACAACCCGGAGACGCTGTACACGAAGGGCCCGGATGAGGTTCGCTCAGAGGTCTTCCGGGCACTGGACGCGGGTGTCCAGATCGTCGCCCCGGAGTGCGCGATTCCCCTCACAACGAAGCTGGAGAATCTGATCGAGATACCTCGGGCCGCAAGAGACTGGGCTGCGAAACACTCGGATCGCCCGAGCGGCTCCGATGCCGAGACGCAGCCCGACGCCGAATGAGCCCGCTGTACCACGGCGACCGGAGGCTCGATCCGCGCGCGGGCCAATCCCTGTTCGAGTGCGCAGACGAGCTCGGAGTGCGCCTGCCGACATCCTGCCGCCGGACGGGTGATTGCCACGAATGCGTAGTGGAAGTGCGCCGGGGCATCGAGGCGCTCTCCCCGCCGGCCGAACACGAGGCCTTCCTTCGCGGCAATTACCGGCTGGCATGTCAGGCACGGATCGAAGACCCCTCCGCCGACATCGAATTCGCCGTCCTGCGCCGCGAGGCGCAGATCCTCACAGAGGGCACCCGAGCGGACTTCACGCCCGATCCGCTCACCGTCCGCCGGGGGGCGGATGTCTGCTACCTCGGCAGCAAAGGTGGCGCGGAAGCGCCTGAACGGCTGGGCGACTACCAGGGGGGCATCTACGGCCTCGCCGTGGACGTGGGCACCACGACGGTCGTCGCCAATCTGGTGGATCTGGAGACAGCGCGCACCGTATTCACCACGTCGTTTGAGAACTCTCAGCGTTTCGGCGGCAGCGACGTGATGCACCGCATCTCATACGACGGCGAGTTCCAGGGTGAGCTGCGCACGGCCATCCTGTCGGTGCTGAACCTGGAAATCGGCGAAATGTGCCGCGCCGTCAGTGCGCGTCGCCGTCACATCTTCGAAATGGTGGTCG
>CAYYFS010000147.1:0-5669 GCA_964471055.1 uncultured Dehalococcoidales bacterium | reverse complement strand
TGAAGAGCTTCATCATGTGTGAAGCGTGCAGCGCGGAGTACGAGGACCCTTCCGACCGCCGGTTCCACGCTCAGCCCAACGCCTGCCCGGACTGCGGCCCCGGGCTGGAGCTGTGGGACGCCACCGGGAAGAAGTTGGCACCGGGGCACGAGGCGCTTCTGGCAACGGCTGAGGCCGTGCGCCAGGGGCGGGTGGCCGCAGTGAAGGGCATCGGTGGCTTTCACTTGATCGTGGACGCCCGCAGCGAGGCTGCCATCAGCCGGCTTCGGGAAGCGAAGCACAGGGAAGAGAAACCGCTGGCCCTCATGTTCCCATCGATGGACGCGATACGGGCCGAGTGCCGCGTCTCGGAACTGGAGGGGAGGTTACTGCGGTCGCCGGAATCGCCCATCGTGCTGCTGAGCAGAGAAGGACGCGAGCCGTTCGGCGAATCCGTGCTGGCGGACTCCGTGGCGCCCGGGAATCCGCATCTGGGAGCGATGCTGCCGTACACGCCGCTGCACCACGTCCTGATGGCGGAGCTGGGCTTCCCCATCGTGGCGACGAGCGGAAACCTGTCAGACGAACCAATCTGCACGGACGAGCAGGAGGCCGCCGAACGTCTCTCCGGCATCGCCGACCTGTTCCTGGTGCACGACCGGCCGATCGCCCGGCATGTGGACGACTCCGTGGCGCGCGTGATCCTGGGACGGGAGGCCGTTGTCAGGCGGGCGCGCGGCTACGCTCCGCTCCCGGTGCGGGTGAAGGACGAAGCCCCTCCGGTGCTCGCGGTGGGCGCCCATCTCAAGAACGCAGTCGCCGTTTCGATCGGCCGCGACGTCTTCGTGAGCCAGCACGTCGGCGATCTCGAGACAACGCAGGCGTTCGAAGCATTCCACCAGGTGATCGGCGACCTGCAGGGCATCTACGGGCACGAGGCCGCTGCCGTGGCGTGCGATGCCCACCCCGACTACCTGTCGACCGGTTACGCCGAACGCTCCGGCCTCCCTGTCGAGAGGGTGCAGCACCACTACGCCCACATCCTCTCGTGCATGGCGGAGAACGAGATCCAAGGCCCCGTCCTCGGAGTGTCCTGGGACGGGACGGGATATGGACCGGACGGCACTATCTGGGGCGGCGAGTTCCTGAGAGCCACGGTCGACTCGTTCACGAGGTCGGCCCACTTCCGGACGTTCCGCCTGCCGGGCGGCGACACCGCTATCAGGGAACCCCGTCGCGCGGCCGTTGGACTGCTGCACGAGCTGCTGGGCGAGAGCATGACAGAACATGGGGACCTCCATCCGATGCGGTCCTTCGCGCCGGGCGAACTGCGCACGCTGCTGGAAATGCTCAGGGCGGGTGTGAACTCGCCCCGGACATCCAGCGTAGGCCGGTTGTTCGACGTGGTCGCCGCGTTGACCGGCCTGAGGCAGGTGAACAGCTTCGAGGGACAGGCGGCGATGATGCTGGAGTTCGCGCTCCAGGACGTGGAGACCGGCGATGCCTACCCGGTGGATGTTGTTTCGCCTATAGATCGGGCGGTGGGCATGGAAGAAAGCGCCCCGGCGCTCGTAGACTGGGGTCCGATGATGCGCTGCGTGCTGGACGACGTCCGACGCGCGGAACCGGTCGGCGTCGTTTCGGCGCGTTTCCACAACGGGCTGGCGGAGGCGATACTGGCCGTAGCCCGGATGGCCGGAGAGGGCCAAGTGGTCCTTTCCGGCGGATGCTTCCAGAACGCGTATCTGGTGGAGCGGACGGCCGGAGTCCTCGAACGCGAGGGCTTCCGGCCCTACTGGCACCAGAGGATTCCGCCGAACGACGGCGGGATATCGCTCGGGCAGGCGGTCGCCGCCATGCGGGCTTTGAGAAGGACGTGACGCTGTGTGTCTCGCGGTTCCGGGAAAGATTCTGAGCGTGACCGGTGATGAGCCCCTGCGTCGGATGGGACGCGTGAGCTTCGGCGGCATCGTGAAGGACGTCAGCCTGGCGTACGTGCCGGACGCGGACGTCGACGACTACGTCATCGTGCATGCCGGCTTTGCCATCAGCCAGCTCGATGAACAGGAGGCAGCGGAGGTCTTCGAGTATCTGAAAGAAATCCAGGACCTCGGCGAGCTGGAGGAGGGTGCGAGCCCTGCGCCGGGCCCGAGGACCCCATGAAGTACCTGGCCGAGTACAGGGACGCGGAGCCCACCCGCAAGTACGCCGCCGAGATTGCGGCCATCACTACGCGCCCGTGGACCATCATGGAGGTGTGCGGCGGCCAGACCCACGCCATAGTCCGGTACGGCATCGACCAGCTGCTTCCGGACTCGGTAACTCTCCTCCACGGCCCGGGCTGCCCCGTTTGCGTCACCTCCCTGGAGCTCATCGACGAGGCGGTGGAGATCGCATCGCACCCGGAAGTCGTGTTCGCCTCCTTCGGCGACATGCTCAGGGTGCCGGGCAGCAGCAAGGACCTCTTCTCGGTGAAGGCCGGCGGCGGCGACGTCAGAGTCGTCTACTCGCCGTTGGACGCCCTTCAGGTAGCGCGCGACAACCCGGACAGGCAAGTCGTCTTCTTCGCCGTAGGGTTCGAGACGACCGCTCCCGCCAACGCCATGGCCGTGTACCAGGCAAAGCAGGAAGGGCTCACCAACTTCTCGGTCCTCGTATCCCACGTGCTGGTGCCCCCGGCCATCGAGGCAATCCTCTCTTCACCGCTGGCCCGCGTGCAGGCATTCCTGGCGGCGGGCCACGTGTGCACCGTGATGGGGTACGAGGAGTACCGGCCCATCGCGGAGAAGTACGGCGTCCCCATAGTAGTCACCGGGTTCGAGCCGGTGGACCTCATGCAGGGCCTGTACATGTGCATCAGGCAGCTTGAAGAGGGTCGGGCGGAGGTTGAGAACGCATACGCGCGCTCGGTCCGTAGCGAGGGCAACCGGCCGGCCATCGACCTGATCCGCACGGTGTTCCGGGTCGTGGACCGGACGTGGCGGGGCATCGGCGAGATTGGCCACAGCGGGCTCGCTCTTGCAGAGGAGTACGCGGAATTCGACGCGGAGACGAGATTCGGCCTGTCCGACTACTCGGCCGAAGAATCGTCGGAGTGCATCAGCGGCCTCGTCCTCCAGGGCATCAAGAAGCCCAACGAGTGCCCCGCCTTCGGCTCTCACTGCACCCCCGAGCGCCCCCTTGGTGCGACGATGGTGTCGGCGGAGGGCGCATGCGCCGCCTACTATCGCTACCGGAGGACGGCGTGAGCGACAGACCCGACGCGCAGGACGAGTTCGTTCTGAGCTGTCCCATACCGATCAGCGACTACCCGGTCGTGACGCTTGCCCACGGCGGCGGCGGCAGGCTCATGCACCAGCTGATCGACAGGATGTTCGGCCCGGCGTTCGACAATCCTGTGCTGCGCGAAGGGCACGACGGCGCGACCCTGCCGACGGACGGCAGAAGGCTGGCCTTCACAACCGATTCCTTCGTGGTTAGCCCGATCTTCTTCCCTGGCGGCGATATCGGGACGCTCGCCGTCGATGGAACGGTCAACGACCTCTCCATGTGCGGGGCGCGGCCCCTCTACATGAGCGCGGGCATGATTCTCGAAGAGGGCATGCCGATGGACGGCCTCTGGCGCGTCGTACAGTCGATGAAAGCCGCCGCGGAGGAAGCGGACGTCCTACTGGTGACCGGCGACACGAAAGTGGTGGACCGGGGCAAGGGCGACGGCGTTTACATCAACACGTCCGGCATCGGCGTTATGGAACACGATCTCGAGATAGGGCCCACCCGGGTCGCTCCCGGCGACGCGGTGGTGCTGAGCGGTGACATCGGCAGGCACGGCATCGCCGTGATGGCCGTCCGCGAGGGACTAGCGTTCGAAAGTTCGATCGAAAGCGACTGTGCCCCCCTCTGGGAGCCGGTGGCTGCCATGCTCAACGCGGGGGTCACGCCGCACTGCCTGAGGGACCTCACCCGCGGCGGGCTCGCGAGCTCGCTGGTGGAGATAGCCGGGCAGGCAAACGTACACGTGAGGATCGATGAGCGGGCCATCCCGGTGCGGCAGGACGTGGAAGGCGCGTGCGAGATTCTCGGCCTGGACCCGATGTACGTGGCGAACGAAGGTCGTTTCGTGGCGTTTGTGCCCGGCGATCAGGCCCAGGCAGCTCTGGAGGCGATCAGGTCCTGCCCCGTCGGGGAGCAGGCGTGCGTCATCGGCAACGTCCGGGACGACGACCGTGACCTCGTGACCCTGACCAGCAGCATCGGGGCCACTCGGGTCGTCGACATGCTCAGCGGCGAGCAGCTGCCGCGGATCTGCTGAAGCGGCCGGGATCCGCACATGACAACTGTCATCAAAGTCGAAGGCCTGCGGAAGACGTACGGCTCAACCGTTGCCGTCGGTGACGTTTCGTTCGAGGTGGCCGAGGGCGAGATCTTCGGCCTGCTCGGCCCCAACGGCGCGGGCAAGACCACGACGGTGGAGTGCCTCCAGGCCCTGCGGCAGCCCGATTCGGGACGCGTGCGCGTGCTCGGACTGGACCCGATGACGGATGCGCAGGAGCTGCGCAGGCGCATCGGTTCCCAGCTCCAGGACTCCGCCCTGCCCGACCGCATCAAAGTCTGGGAGGCGCTCGATCTGTTCGCGTCGTTCGTGCCGGGAGGGTCGGACCCGCAACAGCTCATCGATCAGTGGGGCCTTGCCGACAAACGCACGTCCGTCTTCTCAAGCCTGTCCGGGGGCCAGCGGCAGCGCCTGTTCGTCGCGCTTGCCCTGGTCAACAACCCCGAGGTCGTGTTCCTCGACGAGATGACGACTGGCCTGGATCCGGCGGGCCGACGGGTGGCCTGGGATCTGATACGGGCAATCCGCGACCGCGGCGCTACCGTCGTGCTCGTGACGCACTTCATGGACGAGGCGGAGCAGCTGTCCGACCGCGTGGCGATCATGGACGGCGGCCGGATCACGGCTATGGACACGCCCCAGGGCCTCATCACGGAACACGCGGACCGCATCCGGGTCATATTCAGCACCGACCGACCGGATGTCTCCTGGCTCGACGACGTGCCTCACGTCAGCCGGGTGGCCAGACGGGCCGCGAGGGTGGAAGTAGAGGGCACAGGCCCCGTCCTGGCGCTGGTGGCATCGGCGCTCGTCGACCACGGCATAACGCCCTCGGACCTGCGGGTTGAGCAGCCGACGCTGGAGGACGTGTTCCTCGCGCTGACCGGCCGCGGCGTGCTGAACTGAGCGCGGGAGCCATGAACACGCTGACGAAGCTGACGTGGGTGGAGCTGAAGCTGTTCGCCCGTGAGCCCACCACGATGGTGTTCACGTTCGCCTTCCCGTTCCTCACGTTGTTCGTGATGGGCGGTGTGTTCGGGAACACCCCGGACGAAGACGGAGAGGTGTTCCGCGGAGTAGGGCCTCTCAACTACTACATACCGGCGTACATCGGCCTTGTGGTTTCCTCGATCGGCCTCATCTCACTCCCGGTGCACCTGGCGGCGTACAGAGAACGCGGCGTACTCAAGCGCCTGCGCGCGTCCTCCGTATCGACCTGGAACGTCTTTGGCTCGCAGGTGCTCGTGAGCATCGGAATCGCCGCGCTCAGCAGCATTCTGCTGATCATCGCCGCGGCCCTCGCATACGACGTCCAGTTCCCGGGCTGGTCGGTCTGGAAGGTGGCCGTGGCATTCCT
>CAYYFS010000146.1:0-5700 GCA_964471055.1 uncultured Dehalococcoidales bacterium | reverse complement strand
CGCACCCGCAGCCCGGCGGCACCCGGTACCAGTACCGGCCCGGCATAGAGACCGTGACCGTGGTCCCCCGGTGGAAGCCGCCGCAGCGGCGGGTGGTTGCCGTCGTCGGGGACCCCGAGACAGAGATATCCCTTGCCCAGGCCCGGCTCTACGACCCCGGCGCCGGGCTGTCCTCCACTCTCCGCGTGGTCCCGGCCGCCGCCGCGGTTGCCGGCGAGATAACGCTTGGCGATGCCTGGGGCCTGCTCGGAGCCACGGTGCAGGTGGGCGACGTGTTCAACCTGGCGGCCGAAGTTAGCGATCCATTGACGGAAGTCGCGCTTGCGGACGCCCGAGCCTACGACCCTGCGCTCGGCATCACCACCATCCTGCAGGAGGGCGCCGTCGGGGTCACCATCACTACCGAGAACGTTCGTACGGCGTCGAGCAGCCTCGCTCCATGGGAGGCTGTGCCCGCGGGTTTCCGCGCAGTCCTGGACACCCTGGTGATCACCAAGAACGCCATCGCCGCCAAGCTCGTCGGCAGCTCGAACCCGCAGTTCTCAGGCCCGGTGGGGCTCGGCCCGGTCGGGATCGGGCAGCTCACCGGCGAAATCGCCACTGCCGAGGTCAGCCTCACTGCCAAGGTCGTGACTCTGGTGAACCTGGCCGGCCTTGTCAGCATCAGCCTGGCGATTCTGAACATACTCCCCATCCCGGCGCTGGACGGCGGGAAGCTGGTGTTCGTGGCGCTCGAATGGATACGCGGTGGCAAACGCATCTCGCCCGACCGCGAGGGCCTGGTTCACCTGGTCGGTTTCGTCATCATGATCGGCCTGGTCGTGCTCATATCGGCCCGGGACATAATGCGCATCTTCCGGGGCGACAGCTTCTTCTAGGGCGCCGGGTGTGCGCGGCCTGACCGGATGAATCCCGCATTGCGGTCCGGCGGTCTCGGTCCTCATTGAGCGGACTCCGATGAACGGCCATCAAGAGCCCGACCGGTCAGTCTCGGAGTCCCGCGCCGCCCCGATCGACCCCGCCTGTGCTTCACGTACCGAGCGCCCGGCACTCCGAGTCGGTGGGTGGAAGGCCCCGGGTGATACAGTGACGAGCCTATTCGTGGAAGCGTGTGGCGACTCCCCCTGAACCGTGTCGGCTCATGGCACAGACGCGATCCCGAACCCGCACCCACATCCGCATTTCGCGCTGCTTTCTCGCGGCCGCGGTGCTGTTCCTCCTCTTCCTGGCCATTCCCCCGGGTGAGGCGGCGAAAGCCGCGTCGCCTTCCGACTGCGGTGAGGCCTTCGTAGTCGCCATCCGCGACGGGAGCCCTGCCTTCCGTCTCCCCGCTCAGGCCAGAGGGACCTTCACGGTCTACCCGGACGATGAGCTGTTGCTGCGTGCCGAGAACGTGCCGTCGGCCGGTAGCGTCGATGCCTCCGTTGGTATGCCGTTCGTGGACGGCATACCCCTGTCCTTCGAATGGGACACTCCTGGACCGAGCCAGTCGTTCGAGGTACCGATCGTGGCTGCGGAATACACCCGGTACACACGCGGTGCCTACGACGTCACGGCGGTTCTGCGCGACGCGGGCGGGAAGAGGTGCGATCTCTCGTTCACCCTCGTGCTGGCCGGGTTTGGAGCGGTGGTTCCAGTGGCAGCCGCGGCCGGAGCTGCTGCGTCCGGGGTTGCCGTGGCCGGGGCGACCGCCTGGAGCGTTTCGGGCGCCCGCCTGAAGCTCGAATTCCAGGTTGCGGTCCAGAAGCGCAAGCGGCGAGGGTTACGGCGCTGGCTGCCGGTCCCGGCGTGGCGGCGCACCGTGACGGCCACCGTCACCGGGGCGATCACCGGCTTGCTCACGGCACTGGTCTTCCAGCAGGCAGGCGCGATAACGCTGACGACCGGCGCGGTCATATCGGGCCCATTGATCGGAGGCGGGGTGTCTTTCGGCGTTGGAGTTGTCTGGAGCAGCGTGCTGGCATTTGTCCGCGAGCCCGCTGAGCCCGAGGTGACGGACAACGACGAGAACGCCGGCCCCGGCTAGAAGCTATCCCAAAACCCCGCTCCCTCAGGCAGGGCCTGGTCGTGCTGATATCGGCTTGGGACACAACGCGCATCTTCCGGGGCGACAGCTTCTTCCAGCGATCCGGCCTGGGCTCGGCCTCGGCATGACCCGCATCACGATTTGCTGGTCGCGGCCGCCGCGGGCAGGGTCGGACGAATTGTTGTCAAGGTTCCGCGCAGTCCCACCCGGCGGTCCGGCGAATTGGGGGGCAAGCCGTTCGACCGTGAGGTTTTGCCCCCCCCCCCCGGCGTCCCTGTAGAGTGAGTGCCGGCCAACGATCAGGCTCGCCAACCCGTCAGGCAAACCAGACCCGGAGGCAGACACTATCGAACCCGTGCTGCAGGTGAACGGTCTCTCCAAGACCTTTGGTCGACGAACCGTCGTCAAAGACGTCTCGTTCGATGTCATGCCCGGTGATATCTTCGGGTTCCTCGGCCCAAACGGATCGGGCAAGACCACGACGATCCGCATGGGGCTGGGAATCATCAGGCCGGACAGGGGGTTGGACGGCTCGGTCCGGATTCTCGGCTGTCCGCCGGGCCCGAATGTGCTGAAAGGCGTCGGCTACCTGCCGGAAGAACGCGGGCTGCCGCGCGAGATCCGGGTGCTGGACGCCATGCGCTACCTTGGCCGCCTCAAGGGGCTGACCTTCACTGAGGCCGAAGAACGTGCCACCGGGTTGCTTCAGCGCGTGAACCTGTACGAACACAGCAAGAAGAAGGTGAAGGACCTCTCGCGCGGCATGACGCAGCTGGTGCAGTTCGTTGCCGCCATCCTCCACGACCCCGAGCTCATCATCTTGGACGAGCCTTTCGCAGGTCTGGACCCGCTGAACGTCAACCTGATGAAGGAGATGCTGCTCGAACGTCAACGCGCCGGGGCCACCATCATGTTCAGCACTCACATCATGTCCGACGTCGAGGAGCTGTGCGAGCGTGTGGCGCTGATTGCGGAGGGCCGCCTGCTGCTGCTCGGGGAGCTGGCTGAGATCAAGCGTCAACGGGGCGCGAACTCGGTGCAGGTACAGGCCCGGGGCATACCCGACGACCTCGCCGATGGTCGGAATGAAGTCCCACGCAGCGGAGTCGTTGAGTACGCGATCGAAGAAGGCAGGACGCCCGGGGCGATTCTCAAGTCCTACGTTGACGCCGGGATAGAGGTCGAACGGTTCGAACTGTCGCTGCCGTCACTGAACGACATCTTTATCGAGGAGGTGTCCCGTGCGCGGTCTGTCTCCTGAGCTGCGTGTCATATTCGACGAGGAGTTCAGGCGGCAACTACGCAGCCCCTTCTTCTTCTTCCTCGCGATAGCGATACCCGTCCTGATGGTGGTCGCCATCCCGTTGACGCCCGTCGTCGTGAACCTGATAGATGACGACGATCCGGACCGGGCTGTCGACGCGGGTGATTCACCTCTGGCAACGGTCGGGTACGTCGATGCGGCAGGCGTCCTTGCAGGCCCCGGGTCGCAGGACTCGCCGAAGTTGTACGGCGATAGCGCTGAGGGTACTCAGGCCGTCGTGCAGGGTGAAATCGACACCCTGTTCGTACTCCCCGCCGGGTATATGGACTCCGGTGCGGTCGAGGAGTACGAAGTGGCCGGCGAAGGCAGGAACCTGTGGGGCAGCCCAGCCGAATGGGCTTTCTCCGACTTTCTGCGTTACAACCTGGTTGCGGGGCAGCTGGACGACGACCTCCTGGCGCGTGCTCTCAATCCCGCGAACTTCCAGAGGTTCGAGGTCGAGCGGGAAGGGGCAGTCAGTGCGGAGGTCCACACCGCGCAGGAAGTCGGGGAGCTCCTGGTCCCGATGCTCTTCGGCGTTCTGCTCATGATGTCCGTTCTGATGGGCAGCGGGGCCCTGGTGCGCACCGTCTACGAGGAGAAAGAAACCCGCATGGTGGAGATGCTCATCACCTCGGCGTCGCCGCTGTCGATCCTGACCGGGAAGTTACTGGCGGCGATGTCCGCGGGTTTGATCCAGGCAGCGGTGTGGGTCACCGTAGGGGCGTTTGCCATGCCGGCGATCTTCCACCGGATACCGGGCGGCCAGGAGCTGACCATTTCACCGGGTTTGCTGGCTACGGTTTCGGCGAGCTTCGTACTCGGGTACTTCCTGTTCTCCGTGCTGGCGCTGTTCGTTGCCTCCGTTATTAGCTCGCAGAAGGCGGCCAACCAGGGGGTGGGCATATTCGCCCTGTTCGCCATGTTCCCTATCTGGTTGATCGGCCTGTGGATGAACGTGGGCCCGGACAACATACTTGCGCAGATATTCACCTGGATCCCGTTCTCGGCGCCGGTGATGCTCATGATCAGGCCTGCGATGGGGAGTGTGATGTCGTCCGGCGAGATCGCCGGTGTCCTCGCGGTAATGGCTGTAACGGCGCTGGCAATGCTCTGGGTGGCGGCCCGCGTGTTCCGGGCGGGAATCCTGCTGTCAGGCCAGCGGATCACCGGGCGCAACGTGTTCGAGGCGCTACGGCACGCCGACTAGCGGCTTCGCACGGCGGTGCTGACAGCCGCCGCCAGAGGGCTCCATCGTTCCCTCCTTTGAACGGAGAGGGATGTTTGGCGGAGGGGCCAGAACTCTTTCGGAGCGTCAGGGTGCGATGATGGCTGGCGACAGAATGTGGCAACATCCAGGCCCATCAAGCAGGAAAATGCTCAAGGAGTCTGTCGTGAACGGTCGCCCGGAGCGGAGACTGAGCGGGAAGGTAGCCATCGTAAGCGGAGCGGGTACCCGGGGAGGCTGCGGTGTGGGCAACGGTGCGGCAACGGCGATCCTCTTCGCACGAGAAGGCGCCAGGGTAGTGCTGGTGGACGCAGCCCCGGAGTGGGTGGAGCCAACCCGGGCCACTATCGAGGCAGAGGGTGGCGAGGCTATCTCAATCGTCGCTGACGTCACGAGGGCCGAGGATTGCGAGCGTGCCGTCGAGTCAGCCGTGGAAGCTTGCGGTGCTCTTCACATCTTGCATAACAACGTTGGTGGCAGCGGTTGGGGCGGCACTGTCGCGGAAGCCAGCGACGACGACTGGCGACAGAGTACGGCTCTCAACGTGATGAGCATGATTCATATGAGCCGGTACTCCGTGCCGCACATGAAAGCCAGTGGCGGCGGCGCCATCACCAACGTATCTTCGGTTGCGGCTCTGCGACCCAAGAGGGGTGCCTCTTCCGCCCTGTACACAGCAAACAAAGCAACAGTCGTTGGCCTCACCAGTGCGATGGCTCTCGACCACGCGGCTGACAGTATCCGGGTGAACTGCATAATGCCCGGCCTGATGTGGACTCCCGGGCTCTGGGACCAGCGGGCGGAAGAGCGAGAGATGCGGCGGACGTCGACACCGCTGCCTGTCGAGGGCGAGGGGTGGGACACAGCGTGGGCCGCCGTGTACCTGGCAAGCGACGAGGCAAGATTCGTAACCGGCGTCGTCCTCCCTGTCGACGGAGGGTTTCTGCTCACCAGTGCACCCAACTAGCAGGTGGTCGCCCCCGGACGTCGGGTTCACCGGGCGCAACGCGTTCGAGGCGCTGCGCCCGCCTGTGGCCCGGCGCCGCCCGCCGCGTCTCGAGGCTTCGGTCAGGTAAACTCGCCGCTAGCGCGGAGATCGACTTCACGGTGCGCCCGTCCCGCCGCCATCCTGAGGCTCTCGAA
>CAYYFS010000145.1:0-5874 GCA_964471055.1 uncultured Dehalococcoidales bacterium | reverse complement strand
AGTCGTCGAAACACTCGACCGCGCCGGTCTCAAGATCGAGCGGGCCAACACGATGGCCGACGACTACCGGAATGCCTTCCTCGGGAAGCCCGGAGGCGAACGGGAAATCGAGAACCTCCAGGTGAACGCCGAGCTTTGCGGCCAGTTCGGATTCCCCGTCATGGGCATACAGACGTTCCCAGCGGGCACTCCCGAAGAGCGCGTGCAGATCCGTTCATGGGTGGAGGGGCGCGGCGGGTACAGCCACCTGCGCATCGACCCATCTCCGTACAGAGACCTGCCCGCTGCCGCGACTGCCCCCGACATTGAGGATGTCTGGGCCGGTCTGCTCGACGTCTACCGGGCCGTGATGCCGGTCGCTGAGCAGGGCGGCGTGAAGATCGCCATGCACGGCAACGATCCGCCGGTGCCCAACATCTTCGGCGGCCCGCAGCCCATGTACAGCTTCGCGTCGTACGACCGCCTGTTCGCGGAGGTACCAAGCCCCAACAACGGGATGACCTTCTGCGTGGGCACCCGATACGAATCCGGAGAGGACATCTTCAAAGGGATCCGGAAGTACGGCGGACAGGGCCGCATCTTCCACGTCCACTTCCGCAACGTCCGTGGGACGCTCCCGGACAGGGGCTGGTACGAGGAGGTCGCGCCCGACACCGGTGACCTCGACATGTACCGGGTGGCAAAAGCGCTCCATGAGGTCGGCTACGAGGGTGTGATCGACTACGACCACGTGATGCGCCTGGCGACCGACGGTCCGGAGGGCAGGCAGTACATCGCGTACTGCGTCGGGCACATGAAGGGCCTCCTGCAATCGCTGGAAAGCAACCTGAGCGCGTAGCTCTCCGTCCCGACCGTGAGCGACGACAAGAAAACACCGGGGTGCACGGCGGCTCCCCGGTGTTCCCGCGTTGGGCGCCCGGCTCAGGCGCCGGCACCCCTCAGCACCATTCCAGCCCGGGTGCCGTTGTGGTCGCCGTTCTCGATGGTCACCTGTCCGTTGATCAGCACGTACTCGACCCCGTCGGCGTACTGACTCGGTTCCTCGATGGTGGCGTTGTCCGCGATGACGTCCGGGTCGAAGATTGCGATATCGGCCCGGGCGCCCGGCCGGAGCACGCCTCTGTCGAGCAGGCGCATGCTGTTCGCGGGCACGGAGGTCATCTTCTGTACCGCCTCTTCCTCGGTGAAGATCCCCGTGTCTCGCACGTACTTGCGGAAGACCCTGGCAAACGCGCCGTAGCTGTTGGGTGAGCGCTCGCCTGCCAGCGCGCCGTACGGCGCCATCGCGGCGCGATCCGTAACGATGGACGCACCAGGATGCTTCATGGCCGTAATCGAGTCTCTCTCGGCCGTGGAAGCACCAAGGATGTTGATGCGCGGCATCGGGTTCCCCGTCTTCTCAACCTCGGCGATCAGCACGTCCATGGCGGCATCCCACGGGTCTTCCATGCCCTTGATCCCTGCGATCTCGGCAAGGGTCTTGCCGATCAGCTCCGGGCTTGCCTGGCAGTTGTTGAGAAGGACTCCGTCCCACTTCGGCTGCACGCCGTCCGGGAAGTCGTAGTCGGTCCCCAGAATGCGGAACTTGCCCGCCGGGCAACCGAACAGCTTCCACTGGGGTATGTGCTCACTTCTGAACCTCTGGCGCGCCTCCGGGTCTCGGAGCCTGGCAGCCACTTCCTGAACGCTCCCCTGGAATCCCCAGGGAGCTACAAGCTGCGGGCCGAGGCCCTGGCCCGCCCAGTGGTACCCGCCTCTGAGCTTGAGCCGTAGCTCGCGAGGGGCATCGTTCGGGGTTATGACGTCGAGCGTGACGTCGAGCCCCTCTCTTCTCGCCTGGTCCACCAGCCACAGGAGAGCCGGCATCTTGTCGTGGCCCGGGTACCTGGGGACGAAGTGCGACTGCTGGACGCGCACCCCGGCCTTCCTGCCGATCTCGATGGCCTCGGTCGCGGCCTGCTCGTAGTGCGTGTCGCGGTTCCTCTGGTGGGTTGCGTAGATGCCGTTGTACGGGGCGATGATCTTGCAGAGTTCAATGAGCTCGTCCGTGTCGGCGTACCCGCTTGGTACGAACTCCAATCCCGTGGACAGGCCGATGGCCCCGTCTTTCATACCCTGGTCGACCAGGGCCTTCATCCGCTCGAGTTCCTCGCCCGTCGGAGCCCTTTCTTCGTTGCCGATGACGATCTGCCTGACGTTTGAGTGGCCGACAAACGACGCGGCGTTGACGCTGATCCCCTGCTCCTCCAGCAGGTCGAAATACCCCCCGAAAGTCGTGTAGTTCAGTTCATGGCCGAAGCTGCTGATCTGCCTCCGGGCAGTGTCAGCCGCCAGCTCACCCCAGGGAGCCGCGGAGTTGCCGCAGTTGCCGTTGACCTCGGTAGTGATTCCCTGCCTGATCTTGCTCTCGGCGTTGCCGTTCGCAATCAAAGTCGTGTCCGAATGCGAGTGGATATCTATGAAGCCGGGCGCGACGACGAGCTCTTTCGCGTCGATCTTCCGGTCTGCGCGGAGGCCTTCCAGATTCCCGATCGCGGCTATCGCCCCGTCCAGTATCCCGACGTCACCCCCGTACCAGGGATTACCCGTTCCATCGACTATCCGTCCGTTCGTAATCACGATGTCAAACACTGGATCCCCCCTCTCAGAAACGGGCACATCGGCCAACCGGCAGCAGGATACACGCCGCACGGCGTGCACGGGGGGGCAGGGCGTTGTTGACACTGTTGCGGCACGGACGTAGGCTGCCGCGGGCTGCTGCCTGCTGCGTCCGCGGACAGGGCGGCACAGTTCGGATTCAAAGGGAGACATACAGGTGACATCCACACCCGAAATGAAGTGCGACCTGCTGCTCAAAGGCGGCCGCGTGATCGATCCCGCGAACGCCATCGACGCTCCGATGGATGTCGCGATCTCCGGTCAGCGCATCGGCCTGGTCCGCGAGGGCATCCCCTCGTCGTCGGCCAGGCGAGTCGCCGACGTGTCCGGATGTCTGGTCGTTCCGGGCCTCATCGACATGCACGCCCACGTCTTTGGGATCGGTGGGTCAATGAACCCGGACGACATATGCCTGCCCTACGGCGTGACGACAATGCTCGATGCCGGGGGCGCGGGCTGGCGCACGTTCGACGATTTCTCGCGTACTGTCATTCCCAGCGCGGTCGTGCGCATCTTCGCTCTGATCAACATAGTCGGCCACGGAATGATCGGCCGGCACCAGTTCGAGCAGAACCTGGAGGATATGGACGCGCGCGCGACGGCCGACGCTATCGTCAGGGCCGGCAACTACTGTGTCGGCGTGAAGGTAGCCCACTACGAGGGGCCGGGATGGGAGCCACTGGACCGCGCGGTCGAGGCGGCGAGGCTGTCGGGGACCTGGGTGATGGTGGACCAGAACGCGCTTTCGACGCGCACCACCGACAAGATGCTGCTCGAGCATATGGGCCCGGGTGACGTTCTGACCCATGTATTCGCCTTCAACAAGCCTCTTGTAGACGCTGAGGGCACGGTTAAGAAGCACTTCTGGGAGGCCCGGGAAAGGGGCATCCAGATGGACACGGGACACGGGAACGCGAGCTTCTCGTTCCGCATGGCGGTTCCGGCGGTAGAACAGGGCTTCGGCCCGGACACGATCAGCACCGACCTGCATCGGAGCAGCTTCCAGAGCTCTTTTCCGACCATGCCCGAGGTCATGTCGAAGTTCCTCGCTATCGGCATCAACCTGAACGATGTGATCGAGCGGTCGACTACAGCACCGGCGCGGCAGATGGGGCACCCGGAGCTGGGCACGCTCACGGTCGGCGGCTGTGCGGATGTGGCGGTGCTGGAACTGGCAGAGGGCGACTTCGGATTGGGCGACAACGGTGTGTCCGGGTACCGGGTCATGAAGACAGACCGGCGGCTGGTGAATCAGATGACGATCCGGAACGGTCGTGTCGTCTACGACATCAACGGGCGCGCCAGGGACGATTGGACGAACACCCCCCCGCCCGACACGTCGCTGCCATAGGAATCCGGCATCGCGGTCGTTTGAGGCAAACCGTCAGGGACAAAGCAGCGGCCGCCGCCGGGTACGCGAAACCGGCGGCTACGGAGAGCACGGACTGGAACTTGCCCGGCTTGTCCGGGCTGAGCAGGGCGTAGAATCCCCCGCGGCCTCGTCGCGATTCCCGACGTGGTCCGGTGTTGCCTCGTTCCCGAAGTAGCTGGAAGGTCGACGATCCCGATGACAGACAAGACGCTGGCCGTCTATTGCTGGGCGCCGCACATACAGGCCGAGGGCATCAACGCGGTGCTCGACAACCTGCAGGACGCGGGAGTCGGGGCGGTGTCGACGACCACTTACGTGGCCGCGCCCGCCGAGCCCGGCCCAGGAGTGCACAGGGAGCCCCCGGACAACGGGAGCCGCGGACTGTCGCGCATCATCGACCGTCCCCTCTGGGGCAAGCCCGAGCAGTACCTGCGGACGGGACCGGCATTCGAGCACAACCGTGCCTTGTATGCCGACACCAGCTATGCCCCCGGGCGCCCGAACGACCTGACGGCCGAACGGGGCCATGTCGTTGCGGACTTCATCAGTGCGGCGAAGCGACGCGGCATCAAGACGTTCATGCAGATCAGCCCATCGGGGAGGCCACTGCTCCGCCCGGGCGTCAGCGGGGACGCTGCCGAGGCCGATTCCCCGCGCCTGCCCGACGGCTCAATCCCCGGCGAGCGGATGGAGCACTTCCCGCCCATCGCAAGCCCGGACCTGCAGGCCTACAACGTCGCACTGGTCAAGGATGTGCTCGGGGCGTACCCCGAGCTTGACGGGTTGCTCCTCGATCGCATGGAGCAGGCGGTCTACTCGTTCGACGACGCGTTCCTGGACTTCGGCCCGCATTCGGAGCGGTTCGCGACCGAGAATGGGTTCGATTTCGAGGTGCTGCGCAGCGGCGCGATATCCGTCCTTGACGGCATCAGGCGAATCGGCAATGACGACCTGGTCGCTATCGGGAGCGGCGGCGACATCGCGTACGTGCTCACAGCGGCTCTTCGGGACAACCCGGCGCTCGGGCAGCTTCTTTCGTTCAGGTCCGCGCTGACTACCGCCTACCTGTCGAAGCTCCGGGCTGCGGCCGATTCCGTCCGTCCCGGCGTGCAACTGCTGCCGCTCACGTTCCCTCCGCCGATGTCGCTGCTCACCGGGGCCGACTTCGGGTCGTTCACCGCACAGGCGGACGCGCTGGTGATCAAGTTCTTCACCATGCACTGGCCGCTGATCGTCACCTACTGGGCTCAGTCCATCGTTGCGCTGAACCCCTCGCTGGATGCAGGGCTTGTGGCGCGAACGGTGTCGATCCTGCTCGACATGGAAGATGAGCCTTCGTCGAACCTAGAGGACTACCAGTACCCGGGACCGCAAGACGCCCACCGGGCCGGCACCCGGGCTCAGCAGAGGAAGATCGAGCAGACCACAGTCGAAGCAGGGGGCGTGCCCGTCCTGCCCTCGGTTCACGCCTACGGACCCATGGACGACGTCGAGCGCCGGTGGCGCATCGGCTGGGAGACGGGGCGTAGTGGAATGTGGGTGAACCGGTACGGCTACCTGAGCGACGAAAAGCTCGCCCTGCTCAAGCGGGTGACCGACTGAGGCCCGGACTCGAGGCACCGGGCCGCCGGGACCCAACAGTGAGAAGATCGCGGTCTCTCCGGTTGCCTGTCTGAAGCAAGAACCGCTGGACTTGACGATCCAGCGGTTCTCTTTCCGTGCCTTCTGGTGGAGCTAACGGGACAGTGTCAAGAACCTTCGCCGTGACTTTCCCATTGGTTCAGTCGCGGTCGGGAGCGATCCAGACGGCACACCTCGGCTGACCGTTCCCCGCGAAACTGGCG
>CAYYFS010000144.1:0-5920 GCA_964471055.1 uncultured Dehalococcoidales bacterium | reverse complement strand
GACGTCGAGGCGCATGTCTACGTCATAGGAGGGCTGCATGGGTACTCCTCGGGCACTGGAGGTGTGGCGACCGAGGCCATGATAGCGACCGGGGGCTGCCGCGGGTGCTACGGGATGTAGTCCTGCGCCAGTTCTCGGAAGGCCGCGACCTGAGCTCCCGCCCACTCGTCGCCCTGCTCCTGCTGTAGTTCCCGCGCGATGAGGCGGGCGACCTCCGGTGCGGCCTCCATGCTGGCACGCGCGTCGAGCAGCAGGGAGCGGGTGCGGCGGGCGAGAACGTCCTCGACGGACCTGGCCATCTCCTCGCGCACTGCCCACACGACATCGCGGCCGCGGTAGGGCAGTCGCGGATGAAGGGGCCGGTCCAGGCCCGCGTCCCCCGCTTCGAGCGCCCGTACTGCGTCGCCGTCCGCACCGTAAGCGGCGTCCGGGAACCCGTCCGTGGCCCGCTCCACCCAGCCGTGCAGCCGCAGCGCCTGTGTCCGGGTCGGCGCCCGGTCGAGGCCGGCTACCCTCGCCGCCCTGTCGACCGTCACCTCGCCCATCCTGCGGCAGGTGGTCCACTTCCCGCCGACGACCGTGACGAGGCCGGCCTTCGAAACGTGCACGCGATGGTCGCGTGCAATGGCGGAGGTGGGGCCTCCGACCGCTGACCGGACGAGAGGGCGAAGACCAGCGAACACGCTCAGGGCGTCGTCCGGCCCGGGTTTCGTCTCCAGGTAACGGCCCGCATGGGAGAGCAGGAATTCGATCTCGGTTTCCAGGGGTCGCGGCTCAAGCTCTCTGTCCTGCACGGGCGTGTCCGTGGTGCCGAGGATCACGCGGTCGTGCCAGGGTATAGCGAACAGCACGCGTCCATCGTCGGCCGAGGGCACCATGAGAGCGCTACGCCCCGGCAGGAACTTTTCGTCGAGCACGATGTGGGTGCCCTGGCTGGCCGTGGTGAACCGGCGCGCGTTCGGGTCGTCCATGCAGCGGACAGTGTGCTCGAAAACGCCCGTCGCATTGACGACTACGCGACCGCCGAACTCGAACTCCTCGCCGGTTTCTACGTCGACTGCGGCGACGCCCGTTACCCGGTCGTTCCGCTTCACCAGTGCCCGTACGCTCATGTAGTTGAGGGGCAGGCCGCCCAGGTCCGCGGCGGTCTGAGCCATGGTGACGGCCAGCCGGGCATCGTCGAACGCTGCGTCCCAGTACAGGATGCCGCCTCGCAGGCCCTCCGCGTTGACCGTCGGCAGGTGTTCTACCGTCTCATCACGCGAGAGACGCTTCGATTTGCCCAGGTTGTCCTTCCCGGCGATGAGGCCGTAGGTCTTCAGGCCGAGGCCGTAGAACGGTTGTTGCCACCAGGAGTACGCGGGGACCACGAAGGGCACGCCGTGCACGAGATGCGGCGCGTTCCGGAGTAAGAGGCGGCGCTCGCGCAGAGACTCAGTGACCAGTCCGAGCCTGCCCTGCCGGAGGTAGCGAACGCCGCCGTGGATCAGCTTCGTGCTGCGGCTGGAGGTGCCTTTCGCGAAGTCGTGTTGTTCGAGCAGAAGGGTCCGGTAGCCGCGGGCGGCCGAATCGACGGCCGTTGCCAGTCCCGTCGCTCCCCCTCCAATGATGATGACGTCCCAGGAATCGGGCTCTGCTCGGAGACGTTCGAGGAGCGCGGCTCGGTGCATCTCTGGCTTTCGCTGTGTCTGGCGATGGGGCGGCGCGTGGAGCGAGGCGGCCGCGGGTCCGGCAATGCGGCCGGGTTCCATCTTACCGCCGAACTTCGGAGCGGGAGGGACACGCGATGGTAGACTTTGCCCGCCCCGGACGGGGGCTGTCTGTGTGTGAGAAGGAGCTGCGCTGTGATTCCCGAGTACTTCCCGCTGCCGGGTGTCCCGGTCGAGGAGCTGGATACGCCCGCTCTGCTGGTGGATCTGGACGTTGCCGAAGCGAACATCAGGAAGCTCCAGGCCACGGTGGAACGGAACGGGTCCGCGGCGCGGCCGCACGTCAAAACGCATAAGAGCCCGTTCTGGGCCGAGAAGCAGATCGCTGCGGGTGCGGTAGGCGTATGCGTTGCGAAGGTCGGCGAGGCGGAGGCGCTGGTCGCGGGCGGTATCCAAGACATCCTGATAGCGAACGAGGTCCGGGGTCGCACCAAGGTCATGCGGCTGATGTCGCTCGCGGCACGGGCGGACATGATCGTGGCGGTGGATGACCCGGAGAGCGTGCGCGAGCTTTCGGAGGCTGCGGAATCTCTCGGCGTGGAGCTGGGCGTGGTGGTGGAGGTGAACGTTCGGATGGACCGCTGCGGGGTTGAGCCGGGCGAGCCGACGACGACCCTCGCCGGGATGGCGGCGGACGCTCCGGGGCTACGGTTCGAGGGCCTGATGGGGTACGAAGGCCATGTGAGTGGGACGGACGAGGAGCGCAGGGCGGAGACGCTTCGGGCGATGGACAAGTTCCTGGTCGCGAAGGAGGCCGTTGAAGCCGAGGGGCTGGACGTGCGGGTTATGACGGCCGGGGGCACGAGCACGTACGACATTACGAGCGCCGTCGAGCATGTGACCGACGTTCAGTGTGGCAGTTACATATTCATGGACGGCAGGTACCTGGAGGAGATGGGCTATTTCGAATCTGCACTCTCGGTGCTCACGTCGGTGATGAGCCGGCCCGCGCCCGACCGCGTTGTCCTGGACCTTGGTCGGAAGTCAGTGGGCGTGGAGAGCGGATTGCCGATACTGCTGGACGCGCCGGGACTGGTGCTGGACCGACTGAACCTGGAGCACGGAGTGGCACTGGTGCAGGACAGCGCCGGGGACGTGCCGGTTGGGACGAAGCTGCGGGTGCTGCCGATGTGCGCAGATACGACTGTGAACGTGCACTCGCACTACTTCTGCGTTCGGGAGGGCAAACTGGAGGCCGTGGTCGAAGTGGCGGGCCGGGGGATGTTCCGCTAGGTTCGCTGCCAAGGCCGGGGCGCTACCCAACGTTCGCGTTGCCCGCTGACGCGCCCGGGTGCTATGCTGGCCTGTGAGTAAACACAACTGAATACCCGGCGATCCTTTAACACCAGTCCCGCGAGGCTGGCAAGGAACTCCGCCACACGCATCGGGCGCCCGGAGACGCGGGCGTGACGCGAAGCCGGTGCGCGCGAGTAGAAACCCTTGCCACAAGCGGCAGGGGTTTTTTGTTGTCGCGCGACTGGCGACGCGGCGGACGGCGGTGGGTCATGGAGCAGCAGACAGTGGAGCGGTCGCTCCTTTCCGAGGACGAGATACGGCGAGCGCTGGCGCGCATCGCTCATCAGGTTCTCGAACGGAGCGCGGGCGCGGTGGATGTGGCACTGGTGGGCATCCAGACGCGCGGCGTTCACATCGCCCGGCGGCTGGCGGAGAACGTGGAGCAGTACGAAGGCCGCGCACTGGACCTGGGGGTGCTGGACCCTCGCCTGTATCGGGACGACCCGGAGGTGGCGGCGGACAAGCCGCTGCTGCCGACGGATATCCCGTTCAGTGTCGAGGCGCGCCGGGTAATCCTGGTCGACGACGTTCTGTACACGGGGCGGACGGTGCGCGCTGCGATGGACGCGCTGCGCGATTTCGGACGCCCGAGTTCGATCCAGGTGGCGGTGCTTATCGACCGGGGGCACCGGGAGCTGCCGATCCGCGCCGACTACGTAGGGAAGAACATCCCCACCGCGCGAGATGAGGCGGTCAAGGTGCTTGTGAGAGAGGTCGACGGCCTAGACGCCGTGGTGGTCAGACGCACCGCTGACCAGGACGCCGGGCGGGAGGCAGGGAGGCGGGCATGAGCGCGACGCAAACGGCCGCCGGAACGACTCGTGAGGCAGGGAGGCCGCTGAGGCCCCCGCGGGGTGCACGTTCGCCGGAACAGGCGCCGCTGTTCTCCGGCGGAAGGCGGCACCTGCTGGACCTGGATGATTTCTCCCGGGAGGAGATCGAGCACGTCCTGCGGAACGCGGACGGCATGAAAGAGGTGCTGTCTCGGGATACCCGGAAGACTCCCGCTCTGCGCGGCAAGGCCGTGCTGACCCTGTTCTACGAGGCGAGCACGCGGACGCGTGTTTCGTTTGAGCAGGCAGGGAAGATTCTGGGCGCCGACGTCATCAACGTGCAGGCGAGCGGCGGCAGCACCAGCACGAGCAAGGGCGAGTCGCTGCTGAACACCCTGAAGACGCTGCAGGCGATGCGCATCGATGCGCTGGTGATCCGGCACCCGGATTCCGGCGCGCCCTACTTCGCTGCCCGGCATGTGGACGCATCGGTCATCAACGCCGGGGACGGCACGCACGCTCACCCGACGCAGGCTCTGCTGGACCTGTACACCGTCCGCAGCCGGTTGGGCAGCATCGAGGGTGCGAAGGCCGTGATCGTCGGTGACATCCTCTACAGCCGCGTCGCGCGATCGAATCTGTGGGGCCTGCGCGCGATGGGCGCCGAGGTAACGGTGTGTGCACCGCCGACTCTGCTGCCGCCTGAGTGGGCGCAGGGGTCCGCGATCGAAGAAGGGAGCGCGTTCAAGGGTGTGCGCGTGACGACCGACATAGAGGAGGCGCTGGAGGGAGCGGATGTCGTGATGGCTCTGCGGATCCAGCGTGAACGCCAGCAGGCCGGGCACCTGCCCAGCCTGCGGGAGTATTCGCGGACGTACGGGATCACCGCCGCGCGCATGAAGCTGGCGAAGCCGGGCGCGCTGCTGATGCACCCGGGGCCGATGAACGAGGGTGTGGAGATCGATACGGAGGTCGCACACGGTCCACAGGCGGTGATCGAGGAACAGGTGAGCAACGGCGTGGCGATACGCATGGCGGTTCTGTACACGCTGTGCTCGAGGCCAAAGAGCAATGGTTGATTCTCTCTCCCGCGGCACGAGAGACCACGGAAGCACGGCAGAGCCCGGACGAGCGATCGGAGGTGCAGCCAGTGGGTGACCTCAGATTGGTCGTACGCGGAGGCCGCGTGATCGACCCGGCGCAGGGTATCGACCGCGAGGCCGACGTCCTGGTGAAGGACGGTCGCGTCGAGGAGGTGACACAGTCACCGCTCGATGCGACACCAGACGGCTACACGGTGGTAGACGCGGCCGGCCTCGTTGTGACGCCGGGCTTTGTCGACCTGCACTGCCACCTGCGGGAGCCGGGATTCGAATACAAGGAGACGATCGAATCCGGCACTCGAGCCGCGGCCAGGGGCGGGTTTACGACGGTGTGCGCGATGCCGAACACGGAGCCCGCGCCGGACAACGCGGCGGTGATCGAGCACGTTGTGCGGCGCGCGCGTGAAACGGGCGTCGTGCGCGTCCTGCCGATCGGCGCCGTGACTGTGGGCCGCGCGGGCAAGAACCTCGCCGAAATGGCGGACACGGCCGACGCCGGCGCCATCGGGTTCAGCGACGACGGCGATCCGGTGGCGGACCCGAACGTGATGAGACAGGCGCTGGCGTACGCGAAAGGGCTGGGGCTGCCGATCATCAACCACTCCGAGGAGCCGTCGTTGTGTGCGCGAGGGCATGTCAACGAGGGCCCGGTGGCGACACGGCTCGGCCTGGCAGGGAGGCCGGCTGAGGGCGAGGTGGTGATGGTGGCGCGGGATATTGACCTCGCGGGCCTTGTCAACGGCCGGCTGCACGTGCCGCATGTGAGCACGCGCGGGGCGGTCGAACTGGTGCGCCGGGCGAAGGACCGCGGAATCGACGTTACGGCCGAGGTCACGCCGCATCACCTGACTCTCACTGAGGAATGGGTGTACGGCCTGCACGGAGAGGAGCCCGAGGCCGCAGGCGTGCAGGCGTACGACACGAATACCAAGGTCAATCCTCCCCTGCGATCCAGCGAAGACGTACACGCGCTCGCGGAGGCGCTCGCGGACGGGACCATCGACGTCGTGGGCACGGACCACGCTCCGCAGGCCGAGAA
>CAYYFS010000143.1:0-5940 GCA_964471055.1 uncultured Dehalococcoidales bacterium | reverse complement strand
GGCGCAATGGGCGGCGGTCAGTTTGGCGAACCTCCGCGCTTCATCGGTGATGGCGCGCAGTTCGTCGACGGTGTAGGCGGGCAGGTTCGGGTAGGACGTGCGTGTGGAGCCGCCGGTCGCCACGATCTTGACGTAGTCGGCGCCCTCCTTGATCAGCTTCCGCACCTCGGAGCGAACGCCGTCGACGCCGTCCGCCTCGGAGCCGAAGTACCACATGTGACCGCCCGTGATCGTGACCGGCCTGCCGCAGATGCTCACACGAGGGCCGGCCACAAGCCCACTTTCGATGCCCTCCCGCAGGGAGAACGCGACACGGTTCTTCGCACCGTTGTCCCGAACGGTCGTCACGCCGGAGTGGAGGATCGTGCGAACGTTCGATACGGCCCGCAGGAGAAGGATGTCATCCCCGTCCTTTGCGAGGTCGTCACCCCACGTTCCGTCACCCCGCGCCACCAGGTGGGTGTGCGCGTCGACGAGCCCCGGCAGGATGCTGGCGTCCCCGTAGTCCTTTTCGGTGGCGGTAGCGCCGTCTGGGACGCGAACTTCCGACTGCCTTCCCAGCGCGGCAATTCGGTCGCCGTCAATCAGCAGTGCCGCGTTCTCCAGTGAGGGGCCGCCGGCTCCGTCGAGCAGTCTCGCAGCCTTCAGCAGTGTGTATCGGCCATCTGGCATATCGTTCACCTCCGAAAGGGCCACATGGGAGCGCGGAGCGGGCAGCGAGTCCCGAAATGCTCCGTTGTCGAGCGAGAAGCGCGGTGATTCTAACGGCTCCGGCCCGACGGCGTCCGGTCGCGGTGCCCCACCCCGCGTCCGGAAATGGAGTAAGCTCCGTTGCCGGAAAGACGCCAGCAGCCCGAGCCGGGAGGAGCAGTCATGAAGAAGCCCAATCGCGTCAAGGCCGCCCTGCGTGAAGGACGAAAGGCCTACGGCTACAACATGGTCTTCCCTTCACCGTGGGTCGTCGAGATACTCGGTCTGCTGGATTTCGATTTCGTCTGGCTCGACGGCGAGCACGGCCCCTTCGATCTGGCGACGATCGAGGAGATGTGCCGGACCGCTGAGCTGTACGACGTGACGCCCATCGCCCGAGTCCCCAATATCGAGCAGTCGACCATCCTGCGATACCTGGACCGCGGCGTGCAAGGCGTGATGGGGCCTCACATCTGCACGGGAGAGGACGCGGAACAGCTCGTCCGCGCCTGCTACTTCGGGCCGCTCGGTGAACGTTCTTTCGGTGGCAACCGGGGCACCGGCTATGAAGTGGAGTTCGTGAACCGGGAAGCCGACTACAAGGAGTCCAACGACAACATGCTGGTCGGCGCGCTCCTTGAAGACCGGGCCTCCGTCGACAACCTGGACGACATACTCGCCGTGGACGGTATCGACTACTTCGGCATCGGTCTCAACGACTTTGCCCAGGGCCTGGGCTATCCGGGGGGAGCGGATCATCCCGAGGTACAGCGCGTGTTCAAGGAGACGTGTGACCGTATCCACGCGGCCGGGAAGCGCCTGGGCACCGACTTCATGGTGTCGAACTGGATCGCCAACATGATCCTGGACTCAGGCCGCGCCATCTTGGATCAGGAGTGAAGTAGCACGCGAACACGGGAATAGGGAGGAGCAGAGCCAAGATGGCCAGGACCGGCATTTCAGCAGTCTGGCATGACGAGGGAGAGAAGTGGGAGCTGCGTGAGCTCCCCGTCCCGGAGACCGAGCCCGACGCCATAAGCGTCCGGGTCCGGGCGACCTGCATCTGCGGGTCGGACCTCGGCATCAGGAGCGGCGACCGGATGCGGCTCGACGGGAAGCCCCGCGAGCCTTTCGTCTTCGGCCACGAGATGATGGGCGAGGTGGCCGAGCTGGGGAGCAAGATCAAGACGGACTCGCTCGGCCGTCCCCTCAAGGAGGGCGACCGCGTCGTGTATGCCTTCTTCTTCCCGTGTATGCGCTGCTACAACTGCATCCGGGGGGAACTCCATGCCTGCAAGAACCGGATCGGCCGGGTCCCGCTTTCAGAGTGGAACGTCTGCAACGGGGGCTACGCCCAGTACTACTACCTCCGCGGCACGCATTTCGTGTTCAAGGCGCCAGACGAGCTTTCGAACGCCGCCCTGGCACCTGTGAACTGTGCCCTGGCGCAGGTCACGCACGCCCTCGATCGCGGGCGCGTTCGCCTGGGCGACAACGTGGTGATCCAGGGCGCGGGCGGCCTGGGCATATACGCCACCGCGATCGCAAGGGAGATGGGTGCCGGAAAGGTCATCGTTGTCGAAGGCCAGAAGCCGCGCCTGGACCTCGCTCGCCAATGCGGTGCGACCGACACCATCGATCTGAACGAATACCCCACCGCGGACGCCCGCGTCGAACGGGTGATGCAGCTCACGAACGGCATCGGCGCTGACACAGTAATCGAGCTGGTCGGCTCCGGCGCCGTGCTTCCCGAAGGCATCGACATGTGTCGCATGCACGGGACCTACCTGGAAGTGGGTATGGGCCTGGTGAAATCGGACTCGCCCCCAGACCTGAGAGGGCTGCTTCCCAAGCAGATCAGTTTCATCAGCTTCCAGCACTACAACCCGTGGGTCATACCGGCAGCTGTGGACTTCTTGATCAGGACGCGCGACAGGTACCGGCTGACAGACCTCGTCTCGCACGAATTCCCGCTCGAACGGATAGAGGAAGCATTCAAGACCGCGGACTGGCATGATAGGGAGGAGGGGACGGCCGTAACCAGGGCGATCGTCACGCCGTAGGAGCACGCATGGCCCAGACCGCGGAACTGATACGCGAACTCGAAGGCATCGTCGGGCCGGACTTTGTCATGTGGCGCCCGGAAGACCTGCTCGTATACGAGTACGACGGATCCATCGAGAGGGGCGCCGCCTGCGCAGTGGTCGTGCCCGGTTCAGCCGAAGAGGTCGCCGCGGTCGTGAAGGCGGCTCGTCGCCACGATGTGCCGTTGGTCCCGCGAGGAGCGGGGACCAACCTGTCCGGAGGCTCGGTGGCTCGCAAGGCGGGCCTGGTGCTCGCGTTCACACGGCTGAACCGGATCCTCGAAGTCGACCCGGTGAACCGGGTGGCCATAGTTGAGCCCGGCCTGGTCAACCTCAAGCTCTCCGAGGCCGTGGCCGAACACGGGCTCTACTTCGTGCCGGACCCGTCCTCGCAAAAGGTGTGCACGATCGGGGGCAATGTCGCAGAGAACGCAGGCGGCCCGCATTGCCTCGCGTACGGTGTTACCACGAACCACGTTCTCGGCGTCGAGGTCGTACTCGCAGACGGCACCATGACGTGGCTGGGCAGTGACACCCGGGAGACACCCGGCTACGACCTCCGGGGCGTGTTCGTCGGGTCGGAAGGCACGCTGGGCATCATCACCAAGATCGCCGTGCGCCTGGTCGCGCTCCCGGAGGCGGTCCACACCACGGTCGCCGCGTTCCGCCGCATGGACGATGCTTCGCAAGCGGTCACGGACATCATCGGCAATTCCATCGTGCCCGGTGCACTCGAAATGCTCGATCGCGTGGCCATCACTGCTGTCGAACCCGTCTTCCACCCCGGCTATCCCCCCGATGCCGAGGCAGTGCTCCTCGTCGAGGTTGACGGCTTGCGGGAGACGGTTGAAGAGCAGGCTCCTCGCATCGAAGAGGTGTGCAGGGCGAACAACGCAAACGACATCTGGAACGCGACCGAGGCCGCCCAGAGAGAACAACTGTGGGCAGCGCGCAAGGGAGCGTTCGGTGCCTTCGGGAACCTGGCGCCGAACTACTCGATGGCGGACGGCGTTGTGCCCCGCACCAGGTTGCCGGAAATCATGCGCCGGGTCCAGGACGTCGCGGCCGAGGTCGAGCTCACCATCGCGAACGTCTTCCACGCCGGCGACGGGAACCTCCACCCGTGCATCCTGTTCGACGAGCGGAAGCCGGGCGACCTGGAGAAGGTCATCACCGGCAACGGCCGCATCCTGGAAGCATGCGTCGCTGCGGGCGGAGCACTTTCCGGGGAGCACGGCATCGGCGTAGAGAAGCAGGAGTTCCTGCCGCTGGTGTTCTCGGAAGCGGATATGACAGCCATGGCCCGACTGAAACCTGCGTTCGGCGCGGGCGATAGCTTCAACCCGACCAAACTCTTCTCCCCCGGCGAACACGCCGCGCCGCACGCAGGCGCGGAAGCGACGGGGTGACCCCGCCCACCTTGTGCTCATCACACGAGTCCGGCCCGCCCACAGGTCAGGGGAGATGACATGACGCAGCCCACCACTGTCCGCCTTGGCATCATCGGCGCGGGCAACTACATGAATACCCATATGGAAACCTACCGGGAGCTCGACGGCGTGGAAGTCGTGGCCTTCTGCCGGCGAAACGAGGAGGCCCTGGCGACAGCCCGGGAGAAGTGGGACGTCCCACACGGCTTCACGGACCACCGCGAGCTTCTGGCCATGCCCGGGCTCGATGCCGTCGCGGTGATCACGCCGACCGATACGCACCTGCCGATCACCCTGGACGCCATTGCTGCCGGCAAGCACGTGCTTTGCGAGAAGCCACTGGCACTCACGGCGGCAGAGGCGCGAGAGATGCTCGACGCAGCAGAAGCTGCCGGCATCGTCCACGCTACCAACTTCAACCAGCGGGCACGCACGTCTGTCGGCAGCATGCAGCGATTCCTGTCCCAGGGCTATACCGGCCGGATCTACCACGCCAACATCTGGTGGGGCCAGACGCAGCACATGGACTCACGGCCGGAGGTCATGTCGTGGCGTTTCCGGTCCGAGTCCGGCGGCGGCCCGGCATACGAGCTCGTCCACGTTTTCGACATGGCGCTGTTTCTGTGCGGGGACGTGAAGCGAATCTGCGCTCTGCTTACCACGATGGAGCCGCACCGCACCTTCACCGACGTACCCGAAGGCATGGATGTCACGGCGCCCGACGTTTCCGCCTTCTTGCTGGAGTTCGAGAGTGGAGCGACCGGTGTCGTCCACACCAGCTTCGTGAGCCGCGGCCTCACCCCGGACGTCGGCGGCACCGCCGGGACGTTCGCCCGGGTCGAGATTTCCGGCGAGAAAGGCCGGATCGAGACGGTGGGCCTGAATGGACTCCGCGGGGTGAGTGGCGGCTTCGGCACGCTGGAAAGCCTCGATCCGGGTCCGCCCTACCCGCTCGTGTACGAGCAGTTCATCACTGCGATCCGGGGCGGCGAGCCCGCAAGGTCCACGTTCGAGGCGGGTCTGAAGGCGGCCGAGCTCGTGGACGCCGCAATGTTGTCGAGCAACGAAGACCGCTGGGTCGATCTGTAGCCACTGCAAACGCCGTTTTCAGCAGAAGACATTCCGGGAATGCCAATGGACACGCCGTCGAAACAAGACACCGAGACCGCGGTCGACGGGTACACCGTCGATGGCATGACACCCTCGCGGGTCGAATGCCCCGGGGACGTCAACGGACTCTCCCGGGTATTGAGCGACGCCCACTCCGCAGGTGAAGCTTGCATCGTCTGGGGCGGCGGCACCCGCATGTCCGTCGGCAACGTGCCTGAGCGATACGACGTCGCCGTCGATATCACGCGACTGGACCGTATCGTCGAATACGAATCCGGGGACCTGACGATCGTCGTCGAGGCCGGAACACGGGTAGGCGCCCTCCAGGCGCAGATCGCGGAAGCCGGCCAGCGCCTCCCTCTTGACCCGCCGCATCTCGCGGTCGCCACGATGGGCGGCACCGTTGCCTCCAACGCGACCGGCCCACTGCGGACCGGATTCGCGGGTGCGCGGGAGATGGTGCTGGGGATGAAGATCGTTCAGCCGGACGGTGTCGTCACGAAGAGCGGCGGCCGAGTAGTCAAGAACGTGCAGGGCTACGATCTGCACCGTCTTCACATCGGCGCGCTGGGCACCCTGGGCGTCATCGCTGAGGTCGCATTCAAGCTGGTGCCGCTGCCCGTTCG
>CAYYFS010000142.1:0-5948 GCA_964471055.1 uncultured Dehalococcoidales bacterium | reverse complement strand
CTTCTCCGGCAATTCGGCCGACTCGGGTGGACGCGCTGGGCTCTCGGCCTGCCTCCGCTGATCGTCACCGCCTTCCTGTTCTTCAATCTGACTGGCGCCTCGGACGGCACGGCTCACCTGGACAAAATCAAGGTGGCGGTGACCGACCTGGACCGCGGCATCGAGACGCCTATCGGCACCATTTCCCTCGCCAGCGTCGCGGTTGCCCAGTTTGAGGAACAGGCCCCGTTCGACATCATCAGTTCGGACTCAGCCGAGGACCTGCGGGACGACGTGCTGGGGCGCCGGGCCGCCCTGGGCTTTGTCTTTCCCGAGGACTTCACCGAGAAGGTGCTCGGCGGCGAACAGGCTGAGGTGCAGGTCCTCCGCTCCGAGGCCAACGACGCGTTCACCAACGGGGTCGCCATGGGCCTCGTTCGGGAATGGCAGGCGAACCTCGATCGCGTCGCGTCGTCGGTAGCCGACCTCGGTTCGGGAGGCAGCTTCATTCCCGGCCTGGAACCCTCTACGATCGTCGCCACGGAAGAAGTGATCGCGCCGATACCGAACTTCCGCCTGGAAAAGCTGCCGATGGAGATCCTGTTCCCGTTCTGGGGGTCGACGATCGTCATGGCGGCCTTCATCCTGCTAGCGGGCCGGGAAGTAGCGTCGCGGTTCCGGCAATCGGAGCCGTGGGCCATCAGCACGGTTCAGATCGGGCTCGCTCTCTCTGGCACAGCCCTGCTGTCACTGGTGATGGTGCTGGGAATCGCCTTTTTCGCATGGGAATGGAGCCTGAAGTACATCCCGTTGTGGTCGTTCATGTGGCTCACGGCCGCGTCCAGCACGCTGGTGCTACTCGGGTTCATGCGGTGCGTCGGTCTGGTCATCGGGCTCATCGTGTCCACTCCGTTCCTGCTCATCCAGCAAATCGTAGGTGGGGGCGTGGTCCCGGGAAGCTGGGCACCGCCGGTCTACCGATGGCTCGAATCCCTGGTACCGATGCGGTACTTCACTGAGGGATTCAGGAACATTCTTTTCGGCGGCACGACGACCGGGAGCATGGTTATCGCGCTCGGTTCGATTGCTCTGATTGGGCTCGGCATGCTGGTTCTCGGCACCATACGGGACGCGATGACCGCACAGGACCAAGAGCCGGCAGGGCAGACTCGCGAGTTGGCCGGCGGGTAGGCGCGAAAGGGGCCCGCGGCAGGGAACGTCAGTCCGCCGGGGCGGTTTCCTTCAGGCCGGAGCCGGTAACCGGCACGACCACTTCCGCTCCGCGTGGGATGGCGCCTTCCGCGACCAGCCGTTCGAGGCCGGCGAAGGCCGCGGCCGAAGTGGCCTCGCAAAACACACCCTGCTCGGTTCCCAGGCGCCGCTGCCAGGCCAGAACCGTGTCGTCGGAGACCGTCGTCGCCGCGCCTCCGGTCGCACGCACGGCGTCGACTACCTGCGATAGCCGGGGCGGGTCCGAGACGGCGATGCCGCCCGCGACCGTCGCCGCCGAGGGGTCGAACGCCCACTCACGCCCGGCCAGGGCTGCTTCTATGGGCCGGACCGCTTCGGCCTGCACACAGTGGAGCCCGGGCGCAGCGGCCGTGACGCCGGCCTGCCGGAGTTCGTCGTAGCCGCTGCGTGTGCCGATCAGGAGCGAGCCGTTGCCGACGGGGAAGACGATGTGCCTGGCGGAGGCAGCGTCAGAAGCTGCCAGCTCGTAAGCGAAGGCCTTCATGCCTTCCGAGAAGAAGGCGCTGTGGCTGTGGGACATGTACGGGATGCCCCGTTCGAGGGCGAAAGACTGCGCTGCCTCTGTGGCCGCGTGGCGCGGGCCCTCGACGGTGTGCAGGGCGGCGCCGTAAACCTCGATCTGACGTAGTTTGCCGACGGGCGCGGAGGCCGGGGCGAAGACGTGAGCCGTGATGCCGGCTGCTGCCGCGTATGCCGCGAGAGAGGCTCCGGCGTTGCCAGAAGAATCCTCGATGAACTCCTTGATGCCGTGCTCGACCGCGGCGGAGATGAGCGTCGAGGACCCTCTGTCTTTGAACGAGCCGGTAGGGGCGTGGTACTCGAGCTTTGCCCAGAGCCGTCTGAGGTCCAGCGCGCGCGCCATGCGACGGAGCTCGACCAGCGGCGTATGGCCTTCGCCGAGCGTGACGCGAGCGGCGGGATCCGTCAGGGGTAGGCGGGGTGCCCCTCCGGTGGGCGGCTCCACGTACGCGACGCGAAACAGCCCACCACAGGAGGCACACCGAAGTTCGCGGAGCGTCGGACCACGGTGCTCCCCGCAGTCCAGGCATTCCAGCTCGTAGCCGCTCACGTCAGAGCTCCCTCGCCGACTCCGGTCACGCGGCGGGCGGCAGAACGGCGATGCCGGGGGTCACGGTCCGGACCCGGTACACGGACATGCGGGCCGTGATGTAGAGCGACCGCAGGTCGGCGTCGCCGAAGCCGACGTTGGCGGGCAACTCCGGGGTGCAGATGATACCCAGATGCGTTCCATCGGCTTCCCAGACCCATGTCCCGCCGGGGCCGGTGCAGAAGATCCTGCCTGCCGTGTCCACCTTCAGGCCGTCAGGCACGCCCCCGGCTTCAGCGGCAGGGCGGACGAGCCCGGCACTGGTGACGAACGTGGCACCGGGTTCCGAGGGCTCGTAGGGCATCTCTGCGAACGTGCGGCCGTTCGCAAGGGCGCCGTCCGGCTGCACGTCGAACACGACGAGATGCGGATCGGGTCGCGTGTTCGATACGTACAGCTTCGTCTCATCCGGCGAGAACGCGAGGCCGTTCGGGTGGTTCATCTCCGAGGTAAGGAGCCGGAGCTCGCCGTCCGGCATGTACCGGAAGATGGCGGAGAAGCCCAGCTCGCGCTCTTCCTCTGGTATCAGTCCCTGCGGATCCGTTATGTAGAGGCTGCCGTCGGAGCGCTTGACGACGTCGTTCGCCCCGTTGAGCCGTTTGCCCTGGTAGCCGTCGGCAAGTGTCACCATGCTGCCGTCGGGCTCGTTGCGCACGAGGCGACGTCCGTACTGCTCGCATGTGACCACGCGACCCTGCGCGTCGTACGTTGAACCGTTCGCTCCTCCGCTGTCGCGGCGCAGGGTGGTTCTCATTCCGTCCGGCAGGCTGACCCGGTAGTGGACGGCATCGTTGATGTCGGAAACGTACAGGTAGCCGCCCGGATGCCAGAGGGGGCCTTCGGTGAAGACGAAACCCGTGGCGATGAGAACGGGGCCTCCGGCCTCCAGAACGTTCGAAAGGTCGCTTGCCAACGGGCTCCTCCTGTGCGGGTTGTCGGTGGTGTGCGGCCCGACGCTATCGCCCTCGGCAGGAGGTGTCAATCGCGTCAGAGCAAAGGGGAGCCCGGTGGCGGGCGGGAGACTACGAGGGCGTCAGGTTGGGTGTGAGGGATGGAGGGGGGAGACGCGGGCACAAGAACGCAGGGCGCGGACGGGCCTGTCGAGGTCAGGCAGTCCGAGTGTTACTGGACCGTGGGCGGGCTACCTGCCCCCGAACATGCCGCCGCCCGCACCCTCGCGCCGTTGGCGGAACGCCTGCAGATCGATGGTTCCCCCGTCGCCCGCCGCGTTCAGCATGTCCTGGATACCCTGGGGGAGTTCTCCGCCGAACCTGGCTTCGAGATTCGCCCGCATCTCCGCGACATCCTCCGCGGTGAAGGTGATCGCCTCCGGCATTCCGGCCCCCGGGGTCGGAATGGCCGATACCTGTACCTCTGACGATTCCTCCGGCTCCGCCTGAGTCTTGCCGAACGCCATGCCTCCATAGAACACGGCACCGTACGAGATGCCCAGCACGAGCACGCCGAGCAGCACCTTGAGGAACGTGGAGTTGCTCATCCCCTATCTCCTGACGGCTGCGTTCTGCGGAGGGCGTCGACGGAGCGCGAGATACGCGGCCCGGTGGGTCACCGGCAACCTCAGTCAGTTCGCGGGAAAGAGTGATCGTACATGCCCCCGCCCCCTCCGCCGGATCCGCCTCCGAATATGCCTCCGCCCCCGCCTCCGAACATGCCTCCACCCGTGCCGTCATCGGGTCGGTGCCCCATCCCCTCCAGGTTGACCGGTCCGCCTTCAGCGAGTCGATCCAGCATGGCCTCCATGCCTTCCGGCAGTTCGCCGCCGAACCTTGCCTCCATCTGGGCGCGCATCTCGGCCACGTCTTCCTCGGTGAAGGTGACCGTCTGGGCCATGAACTCTGAATCCGGGTCTTCCGACTCGCTGACCGCCGCCGGCTCTGCCTGTGTCTTGCCGAACGCCATCCCTCCGTAGAACACGGCGCCGTACGAAATGCCCAGCAACAGCACGCCGAGCAGCAGCTTGATGAAGGTGGAGTTCTGCATGGGGTGCTCCTTGTCCTACGCGTGCCGCAGGGCGTCGATTGGGTTCAGGCGGGCCGCACGCACCGCCGGGTATATGCCGAAGAACAGGCCGATGGCGGCCGACACCACCAGTGCCAGCACCGCTATGTCGCCTCCGATGGCTGTCTGCAACATGTCGTCGCCGATGGAACGACCGTTGACAGCCGTGGCAATAGCCGCGCCCGCCCCCACGCCGATGAGCCCGCCCCCGATGCTCAGCATGGTTGCCTCGACGACGAACTGGAACATGATGTCGCGTTGCTTCGCTCCGAGCGCGCGCCGGATGCCGATCTCGTTGGTACGTTCAGTGACGGAGACGAGCATGATGTTCATTATGCCGATGCCGCCGACCAGCAGCGATATCCCGGCTATTGCGCCCAGGAAGATGACGAACGTCTGCGTCGTCTCCTCAAGCGTCTCGATGGTTTCCTGCTGGCTGGTGACGGTGAAGTCGTCGTCGTCGTCCGCTCCGAGCCTGTGCCGCAGCCGCAGCAGTGTGGCGACCTGAGCTGCAGCGTCCTCCATGGACGCGGCGTCAACAGCCTGGACGTTGATGGACTGCGCGTTCACGTCGCCCTGGGGAGTTCGACTTCTACTGAGCCGGTAGTGGGCGGTCGTGATCGGCACCAGCACCTGGTCGTCCTCGATCCCCATCGCCGAGCCGCCCCGGCTTTCCAGCACACCCACCACGGTGAACAGGCGACCGTTGATGCGTACCTGCGCATCGACAGGATCGACCTCTCCGAACAGGGTCTCTGCAACCCGCGATCCGAGTACAGCCACTTCCGAGCGATTCAACACGTCAGCAGGGGACACACCCCGCCCTGAGTCGAGCGAGTAGTTCCTGACATCCAGATACGAGGAGGTGACGCCCATCACCTGCGTGTAGGCATTCTCGCGGCCAGCTTTGATCTGTGCGCCCAGTTGGGTCTCCGGGGCTGTCGTTAGCACTGCCGGTGCGAAGACCGGGTCCTCCAGCGCCGCGGCGTCCTCAAGCGTGAGGGTTGTGGCGCTGCCCAGGCCCATGAACATGCCCCTTTCCGAAGTGGCTCCGGGTTTCACGAACAGCAGGTTGGTGCCCAGGCCCTCGATGCGCTGCGTAACGGACTTCTGTGCACCCCGCCCGATTGCCATCAGCGCGATCACCGACGCGACGCCTATGACAATGCCGAGGAGCGTGAGCCCGGCTCGCATCTTGTTGGAGCCGAGGGACGCGAGCGCCGTGAACAACACCAGCAGAGGGTTCACTGCGTGGCCGTCCCCGAGTCCAGCCCTGCTGCGTCGACATGCGCTGCGCGGGGGTGCGGGACCGCTACGTCGCCTCGTACGCGCCCGTCGTGCATCGAGACCACCCGGCCCGTGGCGGAAGCGACATTGTCCTCGTGGGTCACGATGACGATGGTGATGCCGTCCTCCCGGTTCAGCCGCTGCAGTGTGGCGATGATCTCCTCGGTTGAGCGCGAGTCGATGTTGCCGGTTGGCTCGTCTGCGAGTATCAGCTGCGGGCCTTTCACAAGGGCGCGGGCTATGGCGACACGTTGTTGCTCGCCGCCCGACATCTCGGTCGGCCGGTGACCCGCGCGGTCAGCAA
>CAYYFS010000141.1:4409-5950 GCA_964471055.1 uncultured Dehalococcoidales bacterium | reverse complement strand
ACCCTGGAATACCTGCGCAAAGGTGGCCGTATCGGGCGGGCGCAGTCGCTCCTCGGTTCGATCCTGAGTGTCAAACCCGTCCTCAGCCTGGTCGACGGCGTGGCCTTTCCGATCGACCGAACGAGGACGTTCGCCCGCGCTGTTCGGCGATTGCGAGCCATCTGCGAAGAGATGGCGCCGCTCTCTGGACTCTGGGTGATCTACAGCACCGACCCGGAAGCAGTCGAGCAACTGGCGGACGAACTGGCCGACCTCGCGCCCGGCGGGCGGCCGCAACGGACACGCTTCGGGCCGATCGTGGGCGCCTACCTGGGACCGCGCGCTCTTGGGCTGGCGCTGACCAGCGAGAAACCAGCCTAGAGAGAGTCTCCCTCGGGGGGCGTGGCTTCCGCCATGCCGGAGAACGCGCCTCCTGACGCGACCCTTCGTTCCCGCGCCCTCACCGGGGCCCGCCGCACCAACGCGTACCTGATGGGTGGGGACGGGTATGCTACGCCCGACCGGCGGGCAGGCGGTGCTATCTCCTCCCTCGATCAGAATGGCCAGACAGCATTCACCAGGCGCACATC
The DNA here is from genome assembly GCA_964471055.1 of uncultured Dehalococcoidales bacterium. Taxonomy (GTDB): domain Bacteria; phylum Chloroflexota; class Dehalococcoidia; order Lucifugimonadales; family Lucifugimonadaceae; genus CAYYFS01. The sequence goes on along the minus strand of CAYYFS010000141.1, from coordinate 5,381 downwards.
CACACCGTACTTCGGCTGCAAAGAGCCAGGACGATCCGCCTTTGCCCTCGAAAGAGGCCATCCTGCTCAAGATACTGGCACTTGAGGGCGAGCGGGGCTACGGCGACGACGCTGTCGTGGGCGGCCTGGACCGCTTCCTGCAGAAGTGGCGACACCTGATGGCGACGTACGTCGATGAACCTCCGCTCGGGGGCGGCAGGTACGGCTCCCTCAGCCGGGACGAGAGGCGCGAGTGGGCAGCAGCCGTGGCGCGGGGACGCGGGACCGGTGGCAGAAGTCCTGTGGAGCCCTCCGGGACGGAAACCGGGATCTCAGCTGCCAAACCCGCGTCCCGCGGAAAGGACACCGCCCCGCCTTCACGCCGAAAGGCTGCGTCCTCCAGGCGCCCGAAGAAGCCCGACGCCCCGGTGACGCTGGATACCCCGCTGGCCGAGGCGCGCGTCGCAACCAGACCCACCGCCGCGAAGCTGGCGCGACTGGGTATCAACACCCTCCGGGACCTGCTGTTCCTGTTCCCGCACCGTCACATCGACTACTCGAAAATCACGCCCATTGCCGAAGTGGAGGTGGACCGCGAGATCACCGTGGTGGCCCAGGTGAGGAGAGCCGAGGTGGCCCGGATCGGGCCGGGGCCGGGTGCGACTCGCGCAACCTTCACCGACAGCACCGGCCTCCTGTCGGCCACGTGGTTCCGGCAGCCGTACCTCGCCCGGCAGTTCACATCGGGCACCTGGGTGGTGCTGTCCGGGCGCGTCCAGGAATTCCGCGGCCGCGCACAGATGCAGAACCCGGAGTACGAGTTGTTGGCCGGCGGCCGCGGTCTTGAGGACCTCGTGCACGCCGGCAATCTGCTGCCCGTCTATCCGGCCACCGAGGGTCTGTTGCAGAGGACGTTGCGCAACGCGGCGAGAAAGGCGCTTGACGCCGGGTTGCCCCTTCTTGTGGACCACCTCCCGACAGAAACGCGCACGC
>CAYYFS010000141.1:0-4309 GCA_964471055.1 uncultured Dehalococcoidales bacterium | reverse complement strand
GCACTGGGCACGGTCTTGGACGAGCTAGCGGCCGATGTCCCGATGGGTAGGCTTCTCCAGGGCGAGGTTGGAAGCGGCAAGACGATCATCGCGGTGACCGCGCTGCTCGGTGCTGCGCTTGCAGGTCACCAGGGCGCCCTCATGGTGCCAACGGAAGTGCTGGCGGAACAGCATTTCCTGAGCGTCTCCGGCCAGCTGGGCGCAATGTCCGTGCCGGGAGACCCGGACTCGGTGCGCCAGGCTACGCTCCCGGGTCTGGATGACCGGTCGGTGCGTGTCGGCCTGCTGACGGGCAGCCTTTCGGGCGGCGTGAAGAAGCGAATGCACCGACTGCTCGCGGCAGGCGAGGTGGACCTCATCATCGGTACTCACGCGCTGTTCCAGGAAGCCGTCGAAATCCCGCGACTCGCGCTCGCGGTAGTGGACGAGCAGCACCGGTTCGGTGTGGAACAACGGGCTGCACTGACGCGAAGAGAGCCCCGGCCTCACCTGCTGGGCATGTCGGCGACGCCCATCCCCAGGAGCCTCGCCCTCACCCTGTACGGAGACCTCGACATATCCACGTTGCGAGTGCTGCCACACGGCAGGCAGCCCATCAGGACGCGGTGGATGCGGTCCGCCGGGGACCGGCGTGAGGCGTACCGCCTGATTCGCTCCGAAGTCGAGGCGGGCCGCCAGGCCTTCGTCGTGTGCCCGCTGATCGACGAATCGGAAGAGGTTCCGGCCCGCGCGGCGACCGTCGAACATACGCGGTTGGCCGGAGGGGAGTTCTCCCGTCTGCGCGTCGGCCTGCTTCACGGTCGCATGAAGCTGGACGAGAAGCAGACCGTGATGGATGCTTTCCGCGCCGGAGAGCTGGACGTGCTGGTTGCCACCCCGGTCATCGAGGTTGGCATCGACATACCGAACGCCACCGTGATGCTCATCGAAAGCGGCGATCGATTTGGCCTATCGCAGCTGCACCAGTTACGGGGGCGGGTCGGCCGCGGGGCCCACGCCAGCCACTGCCTGCTGCTCTCTGACCGCCCATCGGACGACGCCGGAACGCGCCTGGCCATCGTCGAGAGGACCGCGGACGGGTTTGAGCTTGCGGAGGAAGACCTGCGGATGAGGGGGCCGGGCGACTACCTGGGCCGACGCCAGAGTGGTTTCGCCGATCTCAGAGTCGCGTCCCTCTCGGACTCTGACCTCTTGACCGCAGCGCGAGCCGAGGCCGGGCGATTGCTCGAACGCGACCCGGCTCTCACGGCCCGCGCTCACGTTGCCCTCGCGCATGAGCTCGATCGGGTGACGCAGGGCAGCCCGGTCGAGATCTCCTGACCCGCGGCTCGCCTGCCGACACGGAGCACCTCGCCGGCACGTACCCCTCTCTACGCGCTCGCGAGCGTTGGGTGGCGCATCGCCGCACAGGCCTATATATTTGTCACATGGTGAATGTGACAAATATGGGATGGCTGACCCTCAACCCCTCCGACGAGACGCCGATCCACCGGCAGATCGAGGAGCAGATCAAGCTTGCCATCGCCCGAGGGCAGCTCCTCATGGAGCAGCGGTTGCCCGCGATACGGGACCTGGCCGGAAAACTCGGGGCGCACCCGAACACGGTGGCCCGTGCGTACGCGGCCCTCTCTCGCGAAGGCGTGCTGGTGGCCCGGCCGGGCAGAGGTACCTTTGTTGCCCGCACAAGCGATGACGAAGACCTGCGCGCGGAAAGGGAAGCGCGCATGAACTCAATCATCGCGCGGGCACAGGTGGAGGCCCTCAGCCTGGGCTTCTCACCGGAAGAAGTTGAGGCCAGCTTCGCCCTACGCCTGGCTCGCTTGCGGGAGCGCCCAACTGGCCCGGCCGAAACGACAGCGCCGACGGAACCCGGCCCGGACCTGGTGGTCATGGGGAGCCACGATATCGCCCTCGATCTGCTCGGGAGCCACCTGAGAAGGGCTTCCGGAGCGGGAATGACCTCCGCGCACACCGGCAGCCTGGGAGGACTCATCGCTCTGGCCAGGGCCGAGGCTCAAGTAGCCGGTTGCCATCTGCTCGACGAGGAAACGGGCGAATACAACCTGCCATTCGTCAGGCGCGTGCTTGCGGGCATCCCGGCCGTCGTGATCACACTCGCTGGCCGCTCTCAGGGCCTCCTGGTCCCGAAGGGCAACCCGAAGAGGATCCAGAGTCTGGAAGACCTGATCAGCACCGGCGCAACGTTCATCAATCGCCAAAGGGGGTCCGGGACGAGGGTCCTGCTCGACTATCTATTCAGGCAGGCGGGGCTCGACTCTCGGGATCTTCCCGGCTACGGGATTGAGGTTGACACGCACACCGCGGTCGCCGCGGCAGTGGCCTCCGGCCAGGCCGACGCGGGGCTCGGCATCCTGGCGGCGGCACGGGCGTTTGATCTCGGTTTTGTACCGCTGCGCGATGAGCGGTACGACCTTGTGATCCCCCGCGCCGTTCGCGATCTGCCTCAGGTACAGGCATTGGAAAGCGTTCTGGCAAGTCCGGAATTCAAGGCTTCGGTGGAGGAGCTCGGGGGATACGACACCTCCTGCACCGGGGCCGTGGCGGCGGAACTGGCCGGCTGATGGTGCGGCGCATACGACAGAAGGGCGGCGACCGCCGCCGGACATCTCGAAGCCCCTCCATAAGGGTCGTGCTCGGCGATTTGGGGCCTTGCGGCCGTGTTGCTGTTTGCACCGTTGCGAAGGAGGTGTCCGGGCTTCACATGAACAACGTGTCGACATACAGATCACGTTTGGCGGGCGCTCGGTTCGCGTCGATAGGGTGCGGCAACTGAAGGGGCAGGGAGTGCAGAGGAACGCTCTGTGGCTGATGGTGATGATCGCCGCTTTGGCGATGTTCGGGACGCTCATCGGTTGCTCCGGTGATTCTGACGCGGTAGAGGCCATGAGCGCCAGGACGCGCTTCAGAGTGGCAACTACCACTAGCCTGTATGACACCGGCCTCTGGGGCCATCTGGAGCCGATGTTCGAAGAGCAATACGAGGTCGAACTGGACATCATGTACGCGGGCACCGGGAAGGCCATCGAGTTCGGGAAGCGGGGCGATGTCGACGCCATAGCCGTGCATTCGAAGAGTCGCGAAGAGGCTTTTGTGGCCGACGGCTACGGCGTGGCGAGGTACCCCTTCGCGTACAACTACTTCCTGGTGATCGGGCCGGAATCCGATCCCGCCGGGATCATGGGATCCAACCCGGAGGACGGGTTCAAACTGCTCATGGATGAAGGACAGGAAGACCCGGGGAACGTGAAGTTCATATCGCGCGGTGACAACTCGGGTACCCATGGCAAGGAGAAGGCGATCTGGTCCGGAGCCGGGCACGACTACGAAGGAGTGCAGGCCTCAGGTGACTGGTACGTCGAAGCGGGCGCCGGCATGGGCCCCACCCTGGTGATGGCAAACGAGAAGTCGGGCTACGCGCTCACCGACATCGGGACCTACCTTGCGTTCAAGAAGGATCTGGACCTGGTACCGCTGATTGAGCAGGGCGACATCCTCCTGAACGTCTACTCCGTTATCGCCGTCAACCCCGAGAGCGCGCCGAAGGCCAAGATAGAGATGGCCGAGAACCTGGTCGGCTTCCTGACGTCCGACGACATACAGGGGCTGATCGGGAAGTACGGCATGGAGGGGTACGGTCGGCGGCTGTTCACGCCGTGCAAAGGCGCTTCGGTGTGCGCCAACTGACCTCGGGACACGCAGAGGGGACGAGCGCGATGACCGTCCGGTGGGAGAGAACACTTGGGTGACCTGGCGGAGGCTTTCGGCCTCGGGCTGAAGCTCATCTTCACCGGCGACGCTGAGGTGTACGAGGTGGCGGGCAGGACGCTCGCCATCTCGATCTCTTCAACCGTCATCGGGACGATCCTCTTCCTGCCCCTGGCGAGCCTCATCTACTACCACGCTTTTCCGGGCAAGGGCCTGTTCGTAACGTTCATTCGCGCGCTCTACAGCATGCCCACGGTCTTCGTGGGCCTGCTCGTGTTCATCATCCTGTCCAGAACGGGACCGCTCGGTGGCCTTGAGATCCTTTTCACGCCCACAGCCATCGTCATCGGGGAAGTGATCCTCATTTCGCCGATACTGCTCGGCTTGACGATTACTGCTCTCAACGCCGTGCCACCCGACATCCGGGATACGGCGATGTCTCTCGGCGCGACCCGGCTGCAGACCATGGTCACGGTGGTGCGGGAGGCAAAATACGGTATCGCCACCGGGATCATGATGGCTTTCGGAAGGGCGGTGTCCGAAGTCGGCATCGCGCTGATGGTCGGAGGCAACATCCGGGGCT
>CAYYFS010000140.1:0-5951 GCA_964471055.1 uncultured Dehalococcoidales bacterium | reverse complement strand
GGCAACCTCGCCGCCTTCGGCTCGATGCCGGATCTTTGGGGGGCTCTCTCGACTGGCAAACGGTCGGCCCGGGTTGGCCGACCGGTGCTTCCCGTCTGTCACGCCCCTCATCTCGTGTGGAGCGTGTCGCCACCAAGCCGGAGGAGCGGCGCTGCCTGCAACAACCGGGATGGCGGCTGCTCGTGGGCGCGAGGAGGGCCGGGTCGGCTCTCTCGCCCTGGATCCGGGGGGACGCTCCGGCTACAGCGTGTCGGTCGGGTTGTCGAGCGCCCTGCCCACGAGATCGTCCCGGAGCCGCCGGTAATCGTCCTCACCCAGCTCCCCCGCTTCGAAGCGTTCGTCGAGCGCGGCGATTGCCTCCACGTAGTTGGCCCCGGATTCGGGTCTGGATACGGATACGGGCGCGGCTGTTCTGCGTGCCCTGCGGTACAGGGCGTATGCAACGAGAGCCAGAATCGCAGCACCTGCGGAGCTCGGCACGACGGTCGTGAGCCACGGCACGCCGCCTTCGCCGCCTGTGGGGGTTCCTGTGAGGGAGGGACGCGGGAGCCCGGAAAGGTGCACGGCGATAGCACTGCCGCGGACGTAGTCCGTTCCGCTCGCAGTTCGATAGGCTCTCTCGCCGATGACGGTGTCGTCGCCGGCCGTCAGCCCGTCTCCCGAAACCGGCCCGATACCCTGCGGGAAGAGGAAGCGGAGTTCCCGGGCGCCATACGGCAGGTTCCGGGGGAAGACGAATTGCTCTTCCTCATACCATACGGTGTAGCTCAGCAGCAGCCGGAAGTCGCCCGGCGGCACCGGAGTGAACACCGCGAACCCGTTGTCCAGTTCGACGAAGGCACTTGAAGGAAATGTGGTCTCAACCGATAGCTCGCTGTATCCCGGCGGGAGGCTGAACGTCAACAACTCGGGCATGGTGTCCGGCATGCCCGACAAGTCCGGCGTGAACGCCCGGTCGCCTACGTTCGTCAGGTCGATGAGCTCAAGGACGCGCAGGAAGCCCTGGTCGGGGTCCACGGCCTCGATCACGGTCGAGTGCGTCTGCACGGCGATGACGTCCAGGAACTGAGTGGATTCAAACACCAGCAGTTCTATGTCTTCGGGGTCGGCCGCCTCTGCTACCGGAACGGTGCGCCGGATGTCCCCGTAATCGACCGAGACCTGGTACCGCTCAGGGAAGTCGCGGTCGCCCGGCAGGTCCGTGAACGAGAAGGCTCCGTCTGCGTCCAGAGGCTGCGGAACCTCCGCGAAGAGGTTTCCATCGGCGTCGAATACGCGGAGCGTGGCTTCGAGCCCAACCGGGAGATCGGCACCCTCAGTGGCCTGCGCCACCCGGCCCGCCACGCGGTCCAGGGGTGTGTCGGACGGTTCCTGTGCGATGGCCGGTGCGACGGAGAGCATCAGAAGCGTCGCCACGACCACCGGGAATCTGATCACCTGGCGCCAGGATGCTGCGACGGCGCGGCGCGCCGACGAGTCTCGAAGCGGACCCATTTCCTGTTCCTTCCTTCCGGCGGCTGCCGGGGACTGCCTGTCTGCACCCACCGGCGACGCGAAGTGCGATTTCGAGCACCTGTGCATTCGGGCACGATCCGGGTCCCGAGGAGAATGCCGCGGGCTCTGTACTCTTCGCATATTGCAGTGGCCGGGCGAGACCCGGACGAAGGCCCGGTAGTCATGCCGGGGGTTGACCCCGGCCGTCCGACCGCCACGGCTATTCGACTACGCTGTCATCAGGGCCGGAAGCTGCCCTTCCGAGAGCCTTCCTTCCAGCGGCTGCCGGGAACAAGGCGCTCCGGCTGCAATGGTCTTCAATCAGTGTACGTTATTGTTACAATCGGAACAGTTGTATTTTATCCGCCGCGCTGCCCATCAGACCTTCCTGACAGGCACGGGTAGGCGCCACGAGGACCGGTGCGCGATTATCGTGCGCTTCCCGCATTGCCTGATGCGGGTTTGAGGACATCGCGGCGCGGATGACGGGGCACATGACAGTCCGGGTGGCATTTGTATACAGCGCTGGTGTGAGTCGTTGGGCTGCAGTGCTCATCACGCTGGCAGCGTTCGCGTGGCTGGCTGCGGCCTGTTCCACTACGGAGCTGTCGTTAGAGGATCGAGCGCGGGCGCTCGACCGGCAGTTGATATGCCCGATTTGTCCCGGCTCGACGATAGACCAATCCTCTGTGCAGATATCGAAAGACATGCGGCGCATCGTGAGAGAGAAGCTCGGGGCCGGCGAGAGCGAGCAGCAGATCAAGGACTACTTTGTAGAACGATACGGTCCGTTCGTGCTCGCCGCACCGCCTCAGACGGGGTTCAACATCCTGGCCTGGGTCATCCCGGGAGTGGCGCTCACGGCCGGGGCCGTCGGGGTCGCGATGATCCTCAGAGCGATGCGGAGCCGGCAGAGGGGTGGACACGTGGATGCGGACACCGGCTCGGTGAGTGTTGACGCCTCGGGCGCCGAACTCGACACCTACCTCAGGGCGGTCGACGCCGATCTGGAGGGCATCCTGGACCGGAATCGCCCCGAGCGTGGAGACGGCTAGCGAATGTCTGAGCTAGGAACCGCGTCGCTGCTGCTAGGCCTGGTTCTGGCGTTGTACGCGTCGGTCGGATCGTTCGTGGGTATCTGGCGAGGAGCCCCGGACCTAGTTGTCAGCGCCCGACGTGCCGCCTATCTGACCGCGCCAATCGCCGCCGTGGGTGCGGGCGTCCTCGTGCACGCGTTCATCTCGAACGACTTCTCTTTCGCGTACGTGTACGAGCACAGCAATCGGGTGATGGACCGCGCGTACGTGTGGGTAGCGTTCTACGCGGGGAATGAGGGCTCTCTGCTCTTGATCACCCTGGTTCTGGCCGGTGCGGCGGCGGCGGCGATCCGTTTCTCGCCGCGGGCCCTGACGCGCAGTCAGCCTTACACGACGGCGATTCTCATGGCGATCGTCGCCTTCTTCTTCCTGGTGCTCGCGCTGTGGGCGGACCCGTTTGAGCAGCTTGATTTCTTCGCGATCGACGGCGTAGGGCTCAACCCGCTCCTGACACACCCCGGCATGTTCGCACACCCGCCCCTTCAGATGGCCGGGCTCGTGGGGATTGCCATCCCGTTCGCCTACGTCACCGGCTCGCTGATGGCCGGCGCGACAAGGGACGAATGGCTGGACCAGGCGCGCGTGTCTGCCGTCGCAGTCTGGGCGGTCCTTGGGATCGGGATTCTGCTCGGCGCGTGGTGGGCCTACACGATTCTCGGCTGGGGCGGCTACTGGGCGTGGGATCCGATCGAGAACGCAGCCCTGATGCCCTGGCTGACGATGACCGCATTCATCCACTCGCTGCGGGTCCAGAAGCGCCGAGGGATGTTCCGTATGTGGAATATCGTCCTGATCGACATCTCACTCGTACTCTCCCTGTTCGGCATGTTCATAAACCGGGGCGGACCGGTAGTTTCCGTCCACTCGTTCGGGGCGACGCAGCTCGGACTCATCTTCCTCTGCTTCATGCTCCTGAGTTTGTTCTTCGCGCTCGCCGTGTTCTTCTGGCGATATCCCGCGCTGCGGAGCGACCGGCCTCTGGAGTCGTTCCTATCCCGCGAGGCGTCCTTCCTCATCAACAACTTCCTGCTGCTCGGTATCACCTGCGTCACGCTCTGGGGAGTGATCTTCCCGATCTTCTCGGACTTCGTGCGTGACACGACAGTCACAGTTGCGGCACCTTTCTACGACAAGATCAACGGACCGCTTCTCCTGGGTCTGGTGTTCCTCATGGGCGTCGGCCCTGTCCTGCCCTGGAGGCGTTCCACGGGCAGGTCGTTGCGGCGCTGGCTCCTGATCCCCGCGGGCGCAGGGGGTCTTGTGGCTGTCGTGTTATTTGCCGTGGGCCTCGGCCAGCCCATCGCCATCTTCGCGTTTGGCATCCTGGCGTTCGTGGTAGCGGCGATCGGTGAGGAGTGGTACCGCAGTACGAGAGCGCGCCGACGGGGAGGGAGCAACTGGCTCACCGGCTTTGCAGGGATGGTGAGCGCCAACCGGCCCCGGCACGGCGGCTACGTGGTCCATATCTCCATGCTTCTGATTGCCCTGGGCGTCATCGGGACTACGTTCTACGCTCAGGAAACGGACGTTGCGCTCGCACCCGGTGAATCGGTCGTGATCGACAACTACCGTCTGGAATTCGCGGGGGCCGACGGGGCGGTCAGAAGCGACCGCGAAGCCCGATGGGCAAACATCAACGTGTATGACGGCGACCGGTTGCTGGGTGTCATGCAACCGTGGCTGGCGTTCTACCCGGTGTTCGATCAAGTCTCTGTTCGCGCTGCCATCCGCTCGAACCCTCTTGAGGATCTCTACGTTGTACCGAGCGAGTTTCTGGCCGACGGTCGAATCGTGATGAGAGTAAGCATCAATCCGCTGGCGTGGTGGTTGTGGGTGGCGGGAGCCGTGTTCGTGGCAGGCACCCTGATAGCCCTGTGGCCACGCCCCGTGACGGAACTGGCTGCTGCACATGCTCGGAAGCGTGCAGTGGCCCTGGGTGTGGGCAAGTAACATGCGCGTTTCCGTGAGCATCCGACCTTCGCGTGCAGCCCGGCGACGTATGGCGGAGTACATATGAGTGCAGCGATAGCCGCGATCATGGTGGTTGCAGTCGTGGTGATCGTCGGCTGGCCGTTCCTTCGCCGATCTCGCACGAACGGGCGCGCTCTCGGGGAGCACGAGCGGATCGAAGGGTTACGCCGAGCGCGTGCCGATGTGTACCACGAGATTCAACAGCTGGAATCGGACCGCGAGACGGGGTTGGTAGAGGACGACGACTACAGGGCGGAGTTGCACGACTCTCGCGTCGCGGCGGCGCGGTTGCTGCAATCGGAAACGGCCTCTTCGGCGGAGGCCGGCGTCGGACGGTTGGAACGCCAGGTTCGGGAGGCCCGGAGACGGCGCGCACGCGGCGGACGGGCCGGGGGCGCGTAGCGGGGACGCACAGGGTCCTCGGCTAGGCCTCGGTCCCTTCTGTCGCGACGGCGCCTTCTTCCACGTTCTCGTATTTCGACGGGCAGCTGATTATCAGATTGTCCGCGTCGAACACGCCGTCCGAGCCGTAGGTCCCCTCGAGGACAATCTGGGAATTCTCGTTGAAGAAGAGCTGCCCGACCTCGCCGGTGTAGGCAACGGGGAGCACCGCGCCTTCCGGGTCGCGCAGACTGAAGGACGCGTCGAAACCGGATTCGGCTCTGACGAAGGAGTCCTGGACCAGAGCGCCCGCCACGCGCACCACGCGGCCTTCCTCTGTCGGACCCTCTCTTTCGAGTTCTCCGACCGTCATGTAGTACACGGTGGCGTTGTTGAACGCGGCGATAGCGAAGTACGCCAGTGCGGCCGCTATCAGGAGCACAAACGCTGCCAGCTTGACCCTTGGGCTGAACAGCCTGGTCGTCTTTGCCTGCGGGTCGGCCATGCCGTCAAGAACGGGGCCCGCAATTCGATCATCCATCGGTGTCCGCCTCGGACCTCGCCATTTCGTTTTGCGCGTCCAGCAGTCTCTTCAGGTACGTGATTTCCTGCCGTACCGCTCGCTGGCGCATGGAGACCCAGACGATATAGCCGAAGAAACCGGCCCAGGTGACCGTGTAGACGGCGAGCAAGTACCCGAGATTCGGGTCGGACTCCTCCGAGTAGTGCGGCGCGAGTGTTTCCTCGGCCCGGGTGCCCGGATCGCCCGCGGCAGAGACCGGTCGGGTGGACGGCAAGGATCCGAACAGCATCAGCAGCAACGCCGCCAACACCGCAAGCGCCGTCACGCGGGTTCTTAACACGACTATCACGCTCCTCGGGCTGTGTGAGGGTTCACAGCACCTTCACGAATATCCCGTCCGAGTTCCGCAAGCGTCACTTCCGATTCCCGGACCCTGTATCTGAGTACGAGCATGTAGATGAACAGTGAGGTGAGGGTGACGAGAG
>CAYYFS010000139.1:0-5979 GCA_964471055.1 uncultured Dehalococcoidales bacterium | reverse complement strand
ATGCCCAGGCCCGGCCGGTCCGGGATGGGCAGCATCCCGCGTTCGTCGAGTGCAAACGGCTCTTGGAGGATGCCGCTGACGTACGGTGCCGGGTGCCAGAACTCCAGGTACCTGCCGTTGGGCATAGACGCCGAGAGCTGCAAGTCGGCTGCGGCTCCGACAGCGGTGTTCCAGCCGTGCATGACGACCTGGATGTTGCGGTCGTACGCCGCCTGCCAGATGCGCCGGGCCTCGGACATGCCGCCGCATATGGTCACGTCGGGCTGGAGGATATCGGCAGCGCGTTCTCGGATCCACGGCTCGAATTCCTGGCGCCTGCGGAGCACCTCGCCTGTCGCGATCCGCACCGGCGAGGCCTCTCTGAGCTGCCTGTGGCCCTCGAGGTCGTCCGCCCGGAGCGGCTCCTCGAACCATGTCACGTCGTATTCCCCGAGCATTCTGGCCGTCTCCATGGCCCACTTCAGATCGCCGTGCCAGAAGACGTCGCTTCCCCCAGCGTCCACCATCAACTCGGCGTCGTCACCAATCGCGTTCCGTGCGGCGCGCGCCAGCTCTTCATCGCGGCGGCGGCCCACACGGCCGAAGCCGCCCCATCCGAGCTTGAAGGCCCGAAACCCTTTCTCGAGGCCGGATTCCAGGTTCGCGACCATTTCGTCGATGGGCCATGAGAAGAGCATCGAGGCATATGGGGTCACGGCCTCGACGTAGCGCCCACCCCAGAGGCGTGAGACGGAGAGGCCCGCCTTTCTCCCGAAGATGTCCCAGAGCGCCGTGTCCACGGCACCGATGTAGCTGGTCATCGCCCCGCCGCGCCCATACCAGAATGTCCACTGGTGCAGCTTCTCGGTGATCCGCTCCGGCTGCACGTCCTGGCCGATGAGATGGGGCAGAAGGACCTTTCGCACCGCCTCGGCCATCTCCCACCGCACGCCGGAGCAGCCCCATCCGGATATGCCTTCGTCGGTATCGATGCGGATCAGGGTCTGGTCATAGCCCCACCAGCTCGGGTGGATGGGCCGGCCCACCTTCAGCTCGGGTCGCTCACTCGTCAGCGGGAACAGCTCTATTCGCTCGATCCGCACGCGCGTGCTCCTTCAAGCAAACTGGCAATCGGGGATGTTGGCCGCGGCAGGCCAGCGTTCACCGCCGGCGCCGGGCGCCGCGCGAACGCCGTGGCTCGCGCGCCGCGCTGCCGCGGATTCGGTAGTCGGGTGCGTCCATGAAACGTTCCACCACCACGAGGCCGTCGCTCAGGCGCGATTCGATCTCGTCGGCGAACCGCCTTTCTTCATGAGAGCGCGAGAACTGCGCCGCATCGCCCCCGGCGCGCCCTCCCTCGTCACCACCCGAGTGGCCGGGCGCTGCAGAGGTCCTGATGCGCGTGGTGATCACCGTCGGAAGACGGAGGTCGTGGCGATGCACGATCAGCTGGTACAGCTTTTCGTCGACCCAGGGCGTGGCGCTCTGCGCTCCCAGGTCATCGAGGATCAGTACCTCCACGCTTTTGACGCTCTCGAACAGCCTGTCATAGCTGATCCTGCTGCCCGGTGCGAACGCCTGCCGCAGGTGGTCCAGCAAGTCGGGCACGAACGCGAACGTTACCGGCTCTCCCTGAGCCAACCTCGCTCCCGCTATCGCCACGGCGAGATGCGTCTTGCCGACTCCCGTGGGCCCCGTCAGGAGCAGCCAGCCGTCTGGACGGCGGGCGAAGCTCCGAGCAGCGGACAATGCATTTCGAAGCGACTCCCTCGCCCATGGCTCGGCATGGTTCCCTTTGGAGTCGAACGAGTCGAAAGTCATCGCTTCCAGGAGGGTTGGCGGCACGTTGCCCATCCCGCCGACGCTCCGCACGCGGGCCGGGAGGATGCGACACACGGTGGAGAGCGCGGGGTCCACCAGGCGCGTCAGGACCCGGTCGGGTAGAGCTTCGTCGGGCACGCCGCAGGTGACCACAGTGGGCATGCGGGCGTGATAGCGGCGGGTGAGTATCTGGTCGAGCTTCTCGTTCGCCCAGGGGGTGCCGCTCTGCGCCCCCAGGTCATCGAGGATCAGCAGGGGCGCGTCAGCCACCTGTTCGAAGAGGTCGTCGTACTGGACCCCGGTGCCCGGGTCGAATGCCGCGCGTAGGTGGTCCAGCAACTCCGGCACGGGGATGAAGAGGGCGGGGCGGCCGGACTCAAGCACCTGGTTCGCGACGGCCGCCGCAAGGTATGTCTTGCCACAGCCGCTGGGTCCGAGCAGTACGAGCCACCCGGCGGGGTCCGCGGCGTACGCTGCGGCGGCGTCCCCGGCGCGCCTGAACGACGCAGGATCGGCGTAGTCGTCCCGGCCCCGGCTCTCCATGCGCTCGAACGTGTAGCGGGACAGCGGCCCGAGGTTGGAATAGCGGCGTAGCAGGTCGTCCTGGCGCGCTCCCCAGACGCGATCCTGGCACACGCAGGGCCTGACGGTGCCGAAGCCCTCTGAGCCTATCGGCGCCTCGACCCGTATCCACCGCAGGCCCCCGCAAATCTCGCAGTCGAGAGCGGGGTCTTCTTCAGCGGTTTCCGCGGTCCCTGAGTCGCTCCTGGTATGCCCGGTAGAACTCCTCGGAACGAACCGCTTCAGGATCTCGTCCAGACTCTCCATGCCGTCTGCCTTCACCGGCCCATCGCTCCAGTATTCTGGCAACGTAGCTCCAGCTTCGTGCGTTGTGAGCCACGGCCTCCACGATCGCGTCCACGATCCACTCCGCCGGGTAGCTTGCCTCCGCCTCTTCGAGCAGTTCCGCCACCGCGGGAGTCAGCTCGCCGATGTTCTCCTCGTACGCGACGAACACGTTCCGGTTTCTCGCCGTCGTCGCTGGCCACGCTTCGCTCGCTGTGGGTGCAGGGGTGGCTGCCGCCTGCGGGTACGTGCGACCTACGGCGCGGCGCTCAGGCGCGGTGTTCAGGAAGTACAGAACGTCGCGTCCGGCCTCCACGCGCAGCAGGATACCTCGCTCTGTGGCGCTGTCCAGTGCCTGAAGGACCGCGGTCTCCAGCTCTGCACCCGTCAGGCCCAGCGCCGCGGCCACCGTACGGTCCGACCACAACTCATCGGGCCTGAGCGGCTGTGGGGATCCTTTCTTGCGATGAAACATCCACACCGCGCGCAGGATGACCTTCAGTTCGGCCGCGTCCTGGACCTGCTCCAAGTACGAGGAGAGGAGGGGGTTGGGAACCGGAGTGAACCGGACTCCGGCAGGAAAGCCGCCTGCCATGGCTACGCCGTCTCGCGGCTGGGTTCGCGTTCGAGGGTGGCGTCCTGGAAGCGGCCCAGGCGGTCCTGTGCGATCAGCCAGACATTGCCCACGGGGCCGTGGCGATGCTTGGCGAGGATGATCTCTGCGATATTTCGAGGGTACGGTTCGCCAGGGTGCGTGCGCGTCCAGTCCTCTTCCGAGGTGACCTTGTCCTCCCGGTGTATGAACGCCACGAGGTCAGCGTCCTGCTCGATGCTTCCGCTTTCGCGCAAGTCCGAAAGGACCGGGCGGTGCGAGGGGCGCTGTTCAATGGCGCGGCTGAGCTGGGAGACTGCCAGCACCGGCACGTTCAGGTCGCGCGCCATCGCCTTGAGCAGGCGCGATATCTCGCTCACTTCTTGCGTGCGGCCCATCTGCCGGTGGTCCGTCGTGCCGCTGATGAGCTGCATGTAGTCGACGACCACGAAATCGAGTCCGCGCTCCATCTGCAGGCGGCGGGCCTTGCCCCGCATTTCCACCACGGTCTGGAGAGGGGTGTCATCGATCCATATGGGCATGTCCGAGAGGGCACCAATGGAATCGATGAGCCGGTTTGTCTCCTCGTTGTTGGTCGTCCGGGTACGCACCCGGTGCATGTCCACCCGGGATTCAGCAGACAGCAACCTCATGGCCACCTGCTCACGCCCCATTTCCAGGCTGAAGATTCCGACCCTCGCCCCCGTACCTGCCGAGTAGCGGGCTACGTTCAGCGCGAGCATGCTCTTGCCAATGCTGGGGCGGGCGGCCAGAACGATCATGTCGGACCGCTGGAGACCCTGTCCCAGGAGCCTATCCACGTCTTTGAATCCGGTTGGGACCGGGCCTGTGCCGACCTCATCCGGTTCCGGCAGGGCGCCCGCGGACTCCAGGTAGGGGTCCAGGGCCGCCCGGAGCGGGATGAAATCGCGCGATTCATGGCCGCTCCGAATGCCGAACAGCAGCTCCTCGGCCCGGTCCAGCGCGGAGCTGACGTCGGGATCGTCCGAGTAGCCGATGGAGGCGATGTCGGAGCCCGCGCCGATGAGACGACGCATGGTAGCGGTCCGCTCCACGATGCGTGCGTAGTGGATGCAGTGGACGGACGTTGGGACGACGGAGACCAGGTGGCTGAGGTACGCCGCACCGCCGATGTCCGCCAGGCGTTCCGCTGAGTCCAGGTCGTGAGCCACGGTGACCTGGTTCATTGCCTCGCCGCGGTCCATGAGCCGCAGGCAGGCTTCGTAGCACCATCGGTTCCGCTCCCGGTAGAAGTGCTCCGGCTTCAGGAAGCCGAAGATGCGCGTGATGGCTTCGTCGTCGATCAGCAGCGAGCCAATCACCGACTCCTCGGCATTAATGTCATGTGGCGGGAGGCGGTCGCCAATCACCTTCTATGATCCGGGTTCGGGTTCTTCCTGGGAGGTGTCGTCGCCGGTCGAATCGTTGCTCTCGTCGGATTCTGGAGCGGGCTCTTCATCTGGCGTTGCTTCGGGCGGGTCTTCTTCGCCCTCCCCCTTCACAATGAGCTTCAGCTCCATCTCAACGCCTTCGTAGAGACGCAGTGGCACTCCGAACTCGCCGGTCTGGCGTATCGGTTCCCGGAACCGTATGTTGCGGCGGTCCACTTCGCGGGCGGTCATCTCGCCCAGTTTCTCTGCCACCATCGTGTTCGTGACGGAGCCGTACAGGCGGCCTGTCGGCCCGCACCTGACTTCGAGCGTGACGGCGGTCTCGGCCAGCGCTTCGGCGACCTCCTGCCAGTCAGCCGCCTCTTTCAGCCGACGCTCTTCAGCCGACTTGCGCAGCCCTTCAGCGCGGGCCACAGTGTCTTTGGTCGCGATTACTGCCAGGCCTTGCGGCAGGAGGTAGTTGCGACCGTAGCCGTCCTTGACAGCCTTGATATCTCCGGCGTGCGCCACACGGGCCACGTCTTTCAGAAACAGAACCCTCACGTTTGTCACCTCAACAGGGCGCAGCCGCGCACGGCCTAAGGATGCCGCGAAGCCGGGCTCGCCGGGGTTTCACTTCGGGAAACCCGCGCGGCCCGGGGACCGGCGGGAGTGTCTCGGCAATCATAACGGAGCCGCACTCTCTGCACCACTGGAGACGGCGTTTCCGCCGTGGCCGGTCGCTAGACGATTCCGGAGGAGCGCAGCGCATCGGTATCTGCCTCTGACATGCCGAGCAGCCCCTGAAGGATTTCTTCGCTGTGCTCCCCGACGGCAGGAGCAGAGCCGACCGGCATGCCGCTGCGCGAGAACTTGATGACGCGCCCGGTCACGTGGATCTTCCCCGCGACAGGGTCCGGTACCTCCATCATCGCCTCGCGCTCGCGCAGGTGGTCCTCAACGGCAGCGCGGGGGATATCGTTCACCGGCGCGGCTGGTATGCCGGCATCGGAGAGTGTCTCAACAGCCTCAACCGTCGTCCGGCTGCGGAACCAGTCGCCGAGCACAGCCTCAACCACGCCGACGTTCTCCGTTCGCGCACGGCGCGATGAGAAGCGCGGGTCGCCATCCCACTCCGGATGTTCTACCGCCCGGGCCAGCCTGCCGAAGATGTTGTCGCTCGCGTAATTGGCCAGGTAGACGTGGCCATCTGCGGTTTCGTGCATGTCGCCCAGGTGGTAGCGGTTGCCTATGCGCTCCGGCACCTGCCCGTCACCCAGGTACGCGGCGGTGGGTATCTCCACCGTGGTGTAGGCCGAATCCGCCAGGCACACGTCGATCGACTGTCCT
>CAYYFS010000138.1:0-5984 GCA_964471055.1 uncultured Dehalococcoidales bacterium | reverse complement strand
TGTGCCAGGACTGCCACCAGGGCTACGGAGAACTCCCGCACCCGGCCACGGAGGCAGAGAGCTACCGGGCCTATTCAATCGCGCGATACGACGTGTGCCAACGGTGTCACTTCTCCAACTACACCAAGAGCCTGGATGGGGTCCACTTCGATCAGCTGGATTCCGGCAACCTCCAGGCTCCTGTGTGCACCGATTGCCACGGGGCACACGACGTCGCCCCCCCGGACATGCCACCGGGGCGGATTGCCACCACGTGCTCGCAGTGCCATTCCGAGACGTATGCCGTGTACCGGGATAGCGTTCATGGGCACCCGCTGGTCGATGAGCAGAACGGCGACGTGCCCACCTGCACCTACTGCCACGGAGTGCACAACATCCAGCAGCCCACCTCTTCCTTCCGGCTGGATGTGCCCGAGCTGTGCGGCAGCTGCCATGCCGATGAAGAGCTGATGGCTCCGTACGGCCTCGCGACGGATGTCGTGGACACCTACCTTCAGGACTTTCACGGTGTGACGGCCACCCTGGCCCGCAACCAGAACCTGGACATAGAGTCGTTTGAAGCCGTCTGCACTGATTGCCACGGCACTCACGACATAGTCTCCGCGAGTTCCCCGTCGTCTCCGGTCATGAAGGCGAACCTGACGGAAACGTGTCGCCAGTGCCACGCCGACGCGACCGATAACTTCCCATCGGCGTGGCTGTCGCACTACAGGCCCAGCCTGTCGCACGCTCCGATGGTCTTCCTCGTGAAGATGGGCTACAGCGTCCTCATCCCCGTGATGGTGGCGGGGCTCGCGATCCACGTGGTTCTGAATCTGTGGCGTTCCGCGATTAACCGGTAGGAGACACGATGCAGATATCCAGACGGGCAACGGTCGCGGCGATCGAGGATACGGTCGTCCGGTTCAGCCTGGGACAGCGGCTGTTGCACGTTATGGTCATGGTCGCGTTCATCGTGCTGGCGGTGACGGGCCTGCCCCAGAGGTTCCCCGAATTCGCCTGGTCTCAGTGGATCATTGAGCATCTCGGAGGCATCTATGCCGCGCGGTTCATCCACCGCGTCTTCGCCTGGGTGTTCGTGTTCGCGGCTCTCTATCACGTCATAGCGGTCCTGTATCACGTGTTCGTGCGGAAGGGCCCGCTGACGATGCTGGTCACGAGAACGGATTTCACGGATGCGGTCACCGCGTTCAGGTATGACCTGGGAATCGGGGAACAGGAACCCAGATACGGCCGGTTCGATTTCCGGCAGAAGTTCGAGTACTGGGGGATGGTGTTCGGCGGCACCGTCATGATCGTGTCGGGTATCCTCCTCTACTTTCCGGTGACCGCCACGCGTTTCCTCCCCGGGCAGTTCATCCCGGCGGCCAAGGCGCTGCACGGCTACGAAGGGCTGATGGTCCTTCTCGTGATCCTTATCTGGCACCTGTACGGAGCTCACTTCGGCCCTGACAAATTCCCGTTCGATTCCAGCATCTTCACCGGGCGTATCAGCAGGGAGCGCATGCGGCGGGAGCACCCTGTGGAGTACGAGCAGTTGCTCGAACGGGAGAATCCGCCCCCGCCGGCCGTACCGACACAGCCTGACAGCGACGGCGTCGCGCAGTCGAGTGAAGACGGGCAATCCTGACAGGGCGGGCCGACCATGAGGACCCATGGCCTTCTTTTCGTTGCAGATCGGGCAGTACGCGGCACAGGTACTGGTGCACTCCGCGCTTGCGGTCCTGATCGTTGAAGCGCTCCTGAAGCTCTGGCGAATCGAAGCTCCCCGGATACGTGTCCACTTTCGCATCCTGTTTCTGGTGCTGCCCCTCGTGGGGTGGCCGGTATTCCAGTTGCTCTGGCCAACGCGCGGCTCTCTGGAGTTCCGCGGGACGCTCGCGATCTTCGATATCCAGCAGTGGCTTCCGCTGCGCGTCGCGGGTGTGCCGGGTTGGGGTTGGGTGGTGGTTGCTGCCGGGTTGGGCGCCGCGCTGTTCCTCGGCCGCGCCGTGCTGCCCACCGGACACCGCTACCTGGCCGGTAGAAGCGGCGTCGCCACTACTCTGGCCGGGACTCTCGCGTGCAGGTTGCGCAGGAGCCTGACAGCGGCAGGAGATCGTGTTGGGGGCAACGCCCGCGTCGTGGCCGACGAGTCGGCTGTCGCCTACCTGAGGGGCGTTCGTCGGCCGCGGCTTGTCGTATCGGGGAGGCTCGTGGAGCTACTGGATGAGGATGAACTGCGCGCGGTACTTGCCCATGAAGAAGCCCACCTGCTTCGACGCGACAACCTGACCGGCTGGGGCCTTCTGCTGGCGGGCTTGCTCGTGTTCTACAACCCGGTGGCCCTGGTGGCCCTGCAAAGGGCGACCGAGGATATGGAAATGGCCTGCGATGACGCTGCAGTTGAGTCGACGGGGGAGCCGCTCGCGCTTGCCACTGCCCTTATCAAGACAGGCAGGTACAACGCGGCAGGGGCCGCTCCGGGCGGCAGGAGGCCCCTGAACTGGCTACCAAGACTCCACGCCCGCGTCAGTCGCACGCTGGTCGGGCGTCGCGTGCGTCGCCTCATGGACCGACCGGCTCCGGGCAACCTGCCGCTGGCCCGTGTGAAGTTGTGGATGGCGGCGGCGCTCACCGGAGCGCTGCTGTTCTTTGTCGTCTAGGGGGCTGGAGTTGAGGTGGCGCGGATTCGCAATCCTCACAGGTGCCCTTGAGGGCCTGCGAGCCGCACTGATCCTTGTCGCGGTTCTGGGTTCGGTCGCCGTCGGACTGCGCGTCCTGGACGCCGCGTCCGCGGTGCTGGCAGACGAGGCATTCCGGCCCTACGACACGCTGACGGATGCGCATCGGTCCACGCGCATGCCTCTGCACCTTCCGGCCTACTTCCCGGAATACCTTGATTGGCCCCCCGTGGAGATACTGGGCCGCGGACAACCAGGGCGGGCGGTGCATCTCACGGTTGCCCGCCGCGACTCCGGCGAGCCGATGTTGTGGCTGGACCAGTGGGTGCCCTACGGGGCGGAACGGGGGCGGGAACCTCCGAAGACGGCCCGGGTGTTGACGAGGGAAAGAGTGGACCTGGGCGAGGGCGTGGCGGCCAAGGTCGTCGGGTACGTCGAGCTCGGCTCCGACCTCTACTACCTGCTCACGTGGGACCAGAACGGCGTGCGTATCGCACTGACCGCGATCCTGCCGCGCGACGAGATTCTGCGCATGGCCCGAAGCATGTCTCCCGCGTCCTCGTACTAGACTGTCGCGCCGTCCGATCTGGCCAAATCGGCGCTGAGGCCCACGGGTTGCCACGCCCGACGGGGCTTCATATTCGGGGCACCGTCAGGCGTCAGGTTGAAACGCGCCGCACTGCTCCCTCCGCTTCGTCCGCCGCAGCCTCCTCGGCGTTGTGCGCCGCTCTTGCCGTTTCAGCAGCCGGGATTCCAACGGTCTGTTGTCTTCCAAGCCTCGCCGCGTCGAGGGGATGTTCGGCACGATAGCGTTGCCACGGCACCTTCCCGGTGAACATCGACTTGTTCAGCGGGAATACGCTTGGAGCGAGATGCCCGAAGAAGAAGTGCACGACCACGATCCACACCACGGCAAGCACGGCTTCGTCGCCATGTGCGATCAGCGCGACGGGGACCATCCACCCGGGAAGAATCTTGGTGGCCATGACGGGGTACATGAGGATCAGGCCCGAGACGCCGATGATCGCCATTCCCCAGAAGACGGCCCAGTAGTCGAACTTCTCCCTCCAGCTGAAGCGGTCAAACTGCGGAGGAGTACCCACTATGCCGGCGTAGTAGCCGAGTTCATGGAGGAAATCCCTGACGTCCTTTGGCCCGGGAATCATGCTGATGGGGACCGGCTTCTTGAGGATGAGGACGCCGTACGCGAGGTAGACGACGTGGTAGAGGCTAGCGAATATCAGCACCCAGGCCGCGAAATGGTGCGCGGTCCGCGTGATATCGATCCCTCCCCAGATGTGTATCCACCACTGGCTGACCGCCAAGCTGTTGAACTTCAGGGGCAACCCGGTGAGTGCAAGCGTCGTGAAGCTCAGGACCAGCAGCAGGTGCTGGAATCTCTGATGTATGTCGAACCTGGCGACCTCTCTCTTCACAGACTTCGGTCGGGCCACGACTACTCCTCTCCCGACGTTCCCTCGTGCTTCTCTTTCCAGCCGCGCAGGCCCCAGTGGATCGATGCCAGCACGACCACGGCCACGCCGAGGCCGCTGACGCCGGCGGTCAGGACAAGGAAGAACTTCTCGGTGTAGAAGGCTGCCGGAGCGTTCTCGGGTGACACTTCCTTGTGACCAGGGAAGCTGCTGGCAAACTCGGCAGTGGCCCCCTCGTGACACTCTCCGCAGGTCCTGGCCAGGTTCTCCATGCCTGCCAGCGGTGAATCGGGGTCATCCGGCCTGCGTATGTCATGGGTCCCGTGGCAGTTTGTGCACGTTGCTGCCTCGAGGTGGCTGGCGTCATCGCCGGCCAGCTGCAGTGCTTTGCCATGGAAGCTCCGCATGTACGTCTCGTAGACCTTCTCGACGACCCCGTATCCGGCCATCAGGCCCTCGTCGCGGTGGCATTGGCCGCAGGTCTCGGCGATGTTCTTCTTGTACGTCGGCGCGCCCTGATCCCAGATTCGAACCACGCTGTGCGGCGTACGGTCAGCGCTGTGGCAATCCACACAGGAGGCCGCATCGGGGTTGCCCGGCGGCAACTGTTGCCCGTGGATGCTGTCCAGGTGCAGCTCGTATTCGTCCACATGACATGTGCCGCAGCTTGCCGCCAGAGATGCCTTGTTCAGGAGAGAATCGTCTGCGTGCGGATCGCCTCTGTGACACGTCGCACAACCGAGGTTCGCATGGGCGGAATCCCGGACCGCGTCCTCGTCCACGTACAACGAAACCTCGCGCCCGTCGGGTAGAACCTTCGACAGGCCGGGATCCCCGTGGCAGGCCACGCAGGCAGCTGCCTCCGCGCCGGAGGAAAGCGCTGACGTTGGCTCGACTACCGGTGCGGCAACGATGGCCTCCGGTTCGCCGGCTTGGTGACAGGCCAGGCAGGTCTGGTCGGCGCGACCTTCGTGATCTACAGGGAAGGAACGGACCCCACCTTCCGCATGGCACTCCAGACACTTCTCCCGTCCGTCCAGGCTGTGAGGGACCTCCGGGGCTGCAAGAGAGGCGGGAGGTGCCTCAATCCCCGTTTCGACAGCTCCCCCACCGGCACCGGTCGTCACGGTTGGAGACGGCGTCGAAGCGGCCGGGATTCGGGTCGCACTCGCGGTGGGAGACGGTGAGGGAGCCGGGACCTGGGCGGCGTCTGCCGGTGTGCCCGTCGGCGCGCGCGTGGGGACAGGGGCCGCAGTCGCAGTTGGCACGCTCGAGGTGGTTGGAGTCGGCGTGATCGAAGGCGCCGGGGTGTCGACCGGAGGCGCGATGGCCGGGGCTGGTGATGGAGTGGCTGCAGGCGTGGGTGCCGCCGGAGCATGACAGAACAGGCAGGTCTCCTGGGCACGTCCCTCGTGGGAGGCAGGGAGCGCGGCGGAGGTGTGGCACCCGCTGCAATTCTCCTGGCCTTCCACGGGATGCGGCACCGACGGAGCACCGCCCTGTGCCATCACGACCGCATAGGTCAGGAGCGCACCCGCGAGCACGGCGACCGATACCGCGATCTTGGTCCTGCGGATCATGCGTCCCCTTGCCATAGCCCCGGTGGCCTACGCGGTCTTCTCAACGCGGATCTACCGCCGGGCTTGCTGTCAGTGTTCTTGCCCGATCCGGGCTGTTCTGGCGTGTCGCCCACCGCGCGGGCGGCTGGATCTTGTTTCGGGGCTGTCGCCCGTTGCCGAGGCGCATTGACCCGAGAGGCGATTAGTTAACTCATAGACATACTAATCTATCAACGGGCCCACGCCAAACAGCGACAGGCCCCGGCAAACGCCGGGGCCCGTTGATCTCCTGTCGTGGTGTGCCTTCTAGAGCTCTTTGACTTCTGCTA
>CAYYFS010000137.1:0-5995 GCA_964471055.1 uncultured Dehalococcoidales bacterium | reverse complement strand
AGAGACCCCGCCGGAAGCGCCTGAGGCCCAGCCGGAAGCGACTGAGACACCTCCCGCACCGGAGCCTTCGCCGGAGGTCCCCGAAACACCTCAGGAACGTCCCCCTCTCTCCCTCCGCACCCTTTTCGAGGCCGGCGTCCACTTCGGACACCCCAGCAAACGCTGGAATCCGAAGATGCGCGAGTACATACACACCAAGCGCGCGGGCGCTCACATCATCGATCTCACGAAGACGCTTACCGCGCTGGACCGCGCCTGCACATTCGTCAGGGATGTGGTCGCGGATGGCGGCAACTGTGTGCTGGTCGGCACGAAGAAGCAGGCCCAGGACCCTATTGAGACCGAGGCAGCTCGATCCGGCGCCATGTTCATCAACCAGCGCTGGCTGGGCGGGATGCTCACGAACTTCCAGACAATCCAGCATCGAATAGACCACCTGGTGAATCTCGAAGAGGCGCAGGCGAAGGGCGAGGTGCAGGCGACCACCAAGCGCGAAGCGCAGCGCATCGGACATGAGGTGGAGCGCCTGAACAAGTACCTGGGTGGCATCAAGGAGATGACCAAGCTCCCTGAGGTTCTCTTCATTGTGGACATTCAGAAGGAGCGTATCGCCGTCCTGGAGGCAGAGCGGCTTGGCATCCCGGTCGTGGCAATCGTAGATACGAACTGTGATCCAACCACCGTGAAACACCCGATCCCGGGCAATGACGACGGTGTGCGGTCGATTCACCTGATCACCGCGTACATCGGAGATGCGATCCTCGAAGGCAGAGAAGCCGCGAGGAAAGCGGAAGAGGACCGTCTGGCCGATGCAGCGGAACTTGAGGCGCAGGAAGCCGCGGCCCGTGCCCGTGCGCAGGCCGAGGCAGCAGAGAGGCTGGCAAGGGCCGAGGCTGCCCAGGAAGCGGCGTCTGAGGCTCCCCCTGTCGTAACTGCTGCGCCTGCGGAAGCTGCTGCACCTGCGGAGGCTCCTGCGGCCGAGACGCCGACGGCGGATGCCGAGCCCGCCACGACAGAGGCGCCCCCGGCGGTGGTCGAACCGCCCGCAGCGGCTGAAGAGGCCCCTGAGCCAGAAGCACCCGCAGCGGCTGAAGAGGCCCCGGCTGAGGCCGGGCCGCCCACGACGGAAGAGGCCAGGGCGGCCTCCGAGTCGACAGACGCCGAGGCGCCCGCGGCGGCTGAAGCTGCCGAGGAGCCCGAAGAAGCGAAAGCGACTGAGGGCGCAGGCGAAGACAAGCCGTCCGGCTAGGGAAGCCCGGCGTCGATCAACGGCGAGACGATTCTGTTGGTGCCCCTCGAAATACGACCCCCAGTCAGATAGGAAGACGTGTCCGGCGTGGAAATCACAATCGCAATGGTCAAGGAACTCCGGGACAGAACCGGAGCCGGCGTCATGGCCACCAAGAAGGCGCTGGAAGAAGCAGACGGCGACATGGACAAGGCTGCTGAAGCCCTCGCCGAACAGGGCCTGGCTGCGGCTGCCGGGCGTGCGGACCGCGAGACGGCGGAAGGCATCGTGGCCAGCTACATTCACACCGGCGGTCGCGTCGGCGCGCTCATTGAGATCAACTGCGAGACCGACTTCGTGGCCAGGACTCCCGAGTTCGAGGCACTGGCCCACGACATCGCAATGCAGGTCGCCGCGATGTCGCCGGAGTACGTCAGCAAGGACGATGTGCCGGAGGACGCGGAAGACGTTCCTGAGGAGGGAATCCTCCTGGAACAGGCGTACATCAGGGACCCGTCCAAGACCGTGCAGGACGTGGTCGCCGAGGTGGTAGCCAAGGTCCGCGAGAATGTCCGGATCAGCAGGTTCAAGCGGTTCGCACTGGGCGAATAGGGCGGCGCCATGGCGAAGCCGGCCTACGGGAGAGTGCTCCTCAAGCTGAGCGGCGAATCGCTCAAGGGCGAACGCGGCTTCGGCATAGACCCCCGCACGGCGACGTTCGTTACCACAGAGGTGCGCAACGCCGTCGGGCTTGGAGTCCAGATTGGCATCGTCGTCGGGGGCGGCAACATCTGGCGCGGGACAGATTACGAAGCTGCCGGGATGGACCGCTCCACCGCGGACTCGGCGGGAATGCTCGCCACCGTCATCAACTCCCTGGCGCTCCAGGACGGCCTGGAGCGGCTCGGCGTATCTGTCCGCACCCAGTCCGCAGTCACGGTACCGTCAATGGCGGAGCCGTACATCCGCCGCCGGGCGGTGCGCCACATGGAGAAAGGCCGCGTCGTTATCTTCGCGGGCGGCACGGGAAGCCCGTACATGTCGACAGACACCGCAGCGTCCCTCCGCGCACTGGAGACGGACGCCGAGGTGCTTCTCATGGCGAAGAACAACGTCGACGGCGTCTACGATTCCGATCCGGTACTCAACCCGGGTGCCGCCAAGTTCGACCACCTCACCTACCTGGAAACGCTCCGCCTGAGGCTTCAGGCCCTCGACAGTACGGCGCTCTCGATGTGCATGGACAACTCCTTGCCCATCGTGGTGTTCAACATGTTCGTGCCAGGGAGCCTGGAGCGCGTTCTGGTCGGAGAGCCGATAGGTACCCTGATTTCGGAAGCCCGGCCGGAGCCGGTTCGATCCCAGTAGCTCCCGTCGCCTTCGCCCGCGGCTGACACGCGAGCGTGCAGGCGTCCGAAGACCGGCAGCTATCACAGGAGGCCCGTCGAGATGACTATGGAAATCTTGAGCGAAGCGGGGCGTCGCATGGACGGCGCCGTGGAGGCCTTCAACCGGGACATGAACGGCGTACGGACCGGCCGCGCCAGCCCGGGCCTCGTGGAGAACCTGCGGGTGAACTACGAGGGCATGGAGATGCCCATGAGCCAGCTCGCCCAGATAACCGCGGCGGACGCCCGGATGCTCGTGATACAGCCCTGGGACAAGACCATCACGGCTGCCATCGAGCGAGCGATACAGACGTCGGACCTGGGCATGCAGCCCGCCGTCGAGGGCCAGATCCTGAGACTGATCGTGCCTCCTCTGACAGAGGAACGCCGCCGGGACATCGTGAGAATGGTCCGCAAGCGCGCTGAGGAAGCGCGCATCGCCGTGCGGAACGTCCGGCGCGACGCCATGGACCAGCTGCGCACCGGTGAGCGCGAAGGCGATTTCTCACAGGATGATTCCCGCCGAGCACAGGGCCAGCTGCAGGAGACCACGGACGTCAGTGTGGCCCGCGTGGACGAGGCGACCGAAGTCAAGGAAGCGGAGGTGATGCAGGTCTAGCGCGGGTTCCCGCGCCTGCCCGCATCTGCATGCTGTGACCACCGTTCCACAGGCCCGCCGTCAGGGCGATCAGCCGTCCGGAGACGACGACTCCGGGGGGAACCCCGCGCACATCGCCATCATCATGGACGGCAACGGACGTTGGGCCCGCGCCCGGCGCCTGCCCCGCATCGCCGGCCACCGCGCCGGGGTCGACAATGTGCGTACCGTCGTCCGGTGCCTTGCGGCGCACGGTGTCAAATACGTCACGGTTTTCGCCTTCTCCACGGAGAACTGGGACCGGCCGGAGGGCGAAGTCTCGTTCCTGACGGGAGATCTCCTTCGGAATGCCCTTGACGCCGTCACGGAAGAGCTTCACCGGGAAGGCGTGCGTATCCTCCACATGGGCCGCCTGGACCGTCTCTCGTCCGAGCTCCAGGAGAAGATCGGGGAAGCGATCGAACTCACCAGGAACAACACCGCGTTGACGCTCAGCGTCGCCTTTGACTACGGCGGCAGGGCGGACATCGTGGAGGCGGCGCGCCGGATGATGGCCGCCGGGGTCAGACCGGAGGACGTGGACGAAGAGCTCTACTCGCGGTACCTGTACACCGCGGCCATCCCGGATCCCGACCTGATCATCCGGACGGGTGGGGATTTTCGTATCAGCAATTTCCTGCTCTGGCAGGGTGCGTACAGCGAGTTCTACTCGACGACCGCGCTCTGGCCCGACTTCGATGAATCCGAGATCGACAAGGCGCTCGATGCCTACCGGCAGCGCAGGCGCCGGTTCGGACGGGTGACCGACGAAGCCGACTGACCGACGCACTACCCCGGCGCGCATCCGCAGCACAGGAGGGGATCCTCAGGTCGTGAGACGCCGGGTCATCACCGCAGCCGTCGCTCTCCCGATCGTCCTCTTGGCCGTGTTCGGAGGGACCATCGCGGTCTCCTGCCTGGCCGGAGCTGCTGCCGTCGTCGTCGGTTGGGAGCTGGCAGGCATGGCCCGGGGGGGTGCACGCCGACTCCCCAATTTCCCGCTCGCCGCGTGGCCGGCCGCGGTGGTTGCGATGGCAGCGACACGCGCGACCGGTGCATCAGTCGACGCGTGGTGGCCCACGGCCGCAGCGGTGGGGGCGGGCGCAGTTCTCGCTGCCGGATGGTTCGCGGTGGCTCGGACCGGGTCCCCGGCCGGATGGCGCGCGATCCTGTTGATTATCGCGGCGGCCTACTTCGGTCCGCTCCTGGCTCACGCGCCCCTGCTGCGGTCGCTGGACTCCGGCCTCGACTGGGTCCTGATAGCGCTGCTCACGACGTTCGCCGTGGACACCGCCGCGTTCTTCACAGGGCGAAGCTTCGGAAGACGCCGCCTTGCGCCCCGTATCAGTCCGGGCAAGACGTGGGAAGGCGCGGTCGGGGGTGTTGCAGGAGGCGCCGCTGCAGGAATCGCCCTCTTCGCGATCGTGGACCCGGGGCCGGTGCTGTGGTCCGGCGCCGTACTGGGCCTCGCTGTGGCGGCGGCCGCGACGGCGGGCGACCTCGCCGAGTCAGCCCTTAAAAGGGCCATCGGACTGAAGGATTCCGGGACGCTGCTCCCGGGCCACGGCGGCATCCTGGACCGGCTCGACTCCCTGGCTCCGAACCTGGCCGTCGTATACTGGTTTGCAGTATGGACTGCAACTTGAGACCGCCGTTCGCGAAGAGGGCCGGCGAGTGAAACGCCTGGCCATTCTTGGCTCCACGGGATCCATTGGACGACAGACGCTCGACGTCGTCCGCAGCCTTCCCGACGAGTTCGACATCGTGGCCCTCGCGGCGGGCCGCAATACGACACTCCTCCGGCAACAGGTAGCCGAGTTCCGGCCGCGCTACTGCCACTGCACCGCCGAGGCGACTGCCGAGGGGGTCGAGCACATTGAGCCGCGCGAGATGGCCTGCCTTCCGGAGGTCGATCTCCTTGTGGTCGCCACCGTGGGCGACGCCGGGATGCGGCCCACCCTGGACGCGTTGAACGCCGGAAAACCGGTCGCGCTTGCCAACAAAGAGATCCTGATCATGGCGGGTGGCCTCATCACGGCAGCCGCTGAGGCCGCGGGCGGCCGGATCCTGCCCATCGACAGCGAGCCGTCTGCTATCTGGCAATGCGTCAAGGGAGACGAAAGGGCGGTCAAACGGCTCATCATCACCGCGTCCGGCGGCGCCTTCCGGGACAGGACCTGGGACGAGCTTTCCGGCGTCACGCCGGAAGAGGCGCTCAAGCACCCGACCTGGAGCATGGGCCCGAAGATAACGATCGATTCCGCGACGCTCATGAACAAGGCCTTCGAGGTGATCGAAGCTCACTGGCTGTTCCGGACGCCGTACGAATGCATAGACGCAGTCGTCCATCACCAGAGCATCATCCACTCCATGGTCGAGTTCGAGGACGGCACCGTGAAAGCCCAGCTCGGGCCTCCCGACATGCGCTACCCGATCCAGCACGCGCTCACGTTCCCCGACGGGCTGGCCAATGAAACGCTGCCCGACTTCGATCCGGTCGGGGCGGGCTCCCTCACGTTCGAGGCACTCGACGCCGGGAAGCACCCGTGTTTCGGTATCGGTTTGGAAGCCGGCAAGCGGGGCGACACCTGGCCGTCGGTTCTCACGGGGGCGGATGAAGCTGCGGTCGGGATGTTCCTCGACGGCAGGATCCGCTTCACGCAGATCCCGGATATCATTGAGGCGACGCTGGCGGCTCACACGCCCGTGAAGGACCCGGACCTGGAAGCCGTGATGGACGCG
>CAYYFS010000136.1:2853-6097 GCA_964471055.1 uncultured Dehalococcoidales bacterium | reverse complement strand
CCTCTCCGCACCACGGCGTAGCCCCGGGCCAGGATCTGCGCGGGGCCGAGCGCCCGCAACTCCGCCTCCAGCGCTCCCGTCTTCACGCGATACGTGTCGAGCAGCGTGCCCAGCGCCAGCCGGGCGGAACGGAGCAACGCGTCGATCCGCTCCCTGTGCGCCCTCGTGTCCGGCGCGCGCTCTCCGAGCCGGTCCACGGCGAGGTCGAGGCCCAGGCGCCGCTCCCCGAGCAGTGCCCGCGCACTGCCGGCGATCATCTCCACGTACCCGGATGTTCGCGCCAGCAGATCCGCCCGGTCGGGAACGACGATCTCGGCAGCAGCCGACGGCGTGGGCGCCCGAACGTCCGCCACCAGGTCCGCGATCGTGACGTCGGTCTCGTGTCCCACCGCGCTCACCACGGGCACCGGGCAGGAGAAGATCGCACGTGCGACCGTCTCCTCGTTGAACGGCCACAGGTCTTCGAGGGAGCCGCCGCCTCGCGTCACGATCACCACGTCGATGCCCGGAGTCTCGCCGACAGCGGCCAGGGCCGACACGATGCCCGGTGCTGCTGCGTCTCCCTGCACCAGCGTCGGCACTATGAGCACCTCCGCGAGCGGATACCGTCGGCCGAGCACGTTGAGTACGTCCTGCAGCGCCGCTGCATCCGGCGACGTTACGACGGCGATCCGTCGCGGGTAGGACGGCAGCGCACGCTTGCGGCTCGGCTCGAACAGCCCCTCTTCCGCCAGCCGGCGCCTCATCTCCTCGAAAGCCTGCTGGAGCGCGCCGAGCCCTTCCGGCTTCACGATATCGACGTAGAACTGCAGGTCACCGCGAGCCGTGTAGAAGGAGACTCGGCCGTGCGCCAGCACCTGGGCGCCATCTGCCAGGAAGCTTGCTCCCCGGCCCGGGCGGAACATCACGCACCGCATCACGCCGTCCGCGTCCCGCAGGGAGAAGTAGTTGTGCCCTGAACCTGCGCGGTGATGATTTGAAACCTCGCCGGTCACCCACAGGTCCGAAAGCGCAGGGTTGGCCTCGAGGGTCTCTTTGAGAAACGAGGTCAGCTGGCCGACCGAGTAGACCGCGCCGGAAGGCTGGGACGGCTCCCCGCCCTCGTCAAGGGATCCGTTGCGGGGGTGCTCAGTGTTCGACATGGGACGGGCAGCCTCTGGCCTGCACAGAATGCTGGGCCTGTGACACGAGATGCAGGAGCGGAACTCGCTGCGCCGGGCGGATGGGCCGGCCGCCGCCTATTTGGCCCGCTCCAGGTACTCACCGGAGCGTGTGTCGACCTTGATGACGTCGCCCTGGTTTACGAACAGCGGGACTTGGAGCTTGAGGCCGGTATTCGCCGTCGCCAGCTTGGTCGCCCCCGTCGCCGTGTCGCCCCTCACGCCGGGCTCCGCCTCGGCAACGGTCAGTTCCACGGCAGCCGGCAGCTCCACGCTGATCGGGTTGCCTTCGAAGAACAGCACCTCGATGTTGTCGCCCTCCACGAGGAAATTGACCGCCTCGCCGAGCACCTCTTCCATGATGGGGTACTGGTCGAACGTGTCCGTGTCCATGAACGTGCGGATGTCCCCGTCCGCGTACAGGTACTGGGCGATCTGGCGCATGGTCGGCGCGACCGTGAGCGGGCGGTTGCCCTGTACTTTCTTCGAGTAGACGTTGCCGCTCTTCACATGGCGCACCCTGAGTGTGAGGGTCGGAGGTGCCTTCGGAGGCTTGTGATGCTGCCATTCGAGCACCTGGTACACCTCGTCATCCAGCAGCAGCGTCATGTTTCGGCGGATCTCGCTTGAGCTAATCGTCACGCGAACGGAACCTCACGGCTTGACGGAACGGCGGCAATGAACATGGACCGGCTGGTCAGCCGGAACGCCTCTGCACGAAAGATACCAGATGAACCGGCCGGTCTAGAGAGCGGATTGCTTGCGGGCGGCGCTCAGCACCCTGGCGCGACCCTGTTCCAGGACGACCAGGTCTTCGATACGCACGCCGCCCCGGCCGGGGATGTAGATGCCGGGCTCCACCGAGAACACCATGCCGTCTTGGAGTACATCGGTGCTTGTGAAACCGGCCGTGGGTTTCTCGTGCACCTCCAGCCCGACGCCGTGGCCGAGGCCGTGCCCGAACTGCTCCCCGAACCCTGCGTCCGAGATCACGGAGCGCGCCAGCCCGTCCGCTTCCTTCCCCGTCATGCCCGAGGATATCGCCTGAATCGCGGCTGTCTGCGCGCTGAGGACGATGTCGTAGATGTCGCGGAATTCCCGGTCCGCCTCGCCCAGCACGAGGGTACGGGTCAGGTCGCCGCAATAGCCCTGGTACAGGGCTCCCATGTCGATGACGATGGTCTCCCCCTCCCGGAGCTCGTCGTAGCCCGCACGGTGATGTGGGAGAGCGGCACTCGGACCGCGGGCCACGATGGTGTCGAAAGAGACCGCCTCGGCCCCGCGCTCCCGCATCGCCAGTTCTATGCTCCATGCGACCTCAGCCTCGGTCATGCCGGGTGCAAGCGTTGCCGAGACTTCGTCAAATGCCTCGTCTCCGATCCGGATCGCACGGGCCAGCAGCTCCAGCTCCGACGCGTCCTTCACGGCCCGCAGCCCGGCCGTGATGCCCGCGGTCTCGACCAGCTCGATGCCGCCCGCGACGCCCGACGTAGCCTCGATAGCCGACCGCATCCGCGCGTGGTCCGCCACGGTCATGTGGTCCGCCTCGAAGCCCAGCCGACCGGCGCCGAGGGAGGCCGCTACGCCGGGAAGCCAGTCGCGGCGGGGAGCAATGCGCTCGACATGGAACCCGGGAGCCTGGTCGGCGGCCTGCTCCGTGTATCGAAAGTCTGTGGCGAGCACTGCCCCGGTTCTCGAGACGACCAGTTGCCCTGCCGAGCCGGTGAAACCGGAAAGGTACAGACGATTGGCGTCGCCGGAGATCAGAATGGCGTCGAGGCCCTGCTCGTCCAGCCGGGCCCTCAGATTGGCGAGCCGACGCGGGAACGCGAATCCGCTCAACCCGCGGACTCCTCGGCGATCGTCTCTGCCAGGAAGTCCAGGGCGTACAGGTAGCCACGCCAGCCCAGGCCGCTGACCTGGCCGCGTGCAAACGGAGCAATGACAGAGTGCCGCCTGAACTCCTCGCGGGCGTGGATGTTCGAGAGGTGGACCTCCACGACCGGCAGGCCCGCATCGAGCAGCGCGTCCGTGACGGAATAGCCCACGCCCGTCAGCGCCCCGGGGTTGATGATCACGCCCGC
>CAYYFS010000136.1:0-2753 GCA_964471055.1 uncultured Dehalococcoidales bacterium | reverse complement strand
GCTCTCCGGCGCGACCCGCTTGCCGGCGTACCGAGAGCCCCCTTCTCGGGCGGGCTACTCGTTGATGGGGCTGAGCGTCGAGATGTAGAGACCTCGGTGCGGCAGCTTCTCCAGGCACTCCTCATACTCGGCAGTCGTCATGCGGCCGTGAATGAACAGTGGCTTCTCTTCCAGGATCTTCTGGAACGTCGGGATCAGCGTGTGAACCGTGTGCGGTGTCGACCCTGTGTCCAGTGCGACCTCGATGGCCGTCGGATACTTGTGCTTGAGATAGACGTCGACCGTGTGCAGGTACCCGGAGTGGAGATGCACGGCTGAGTAGTCGAAGTGGCTGCATATTTCGTTCTCGTACGGGATGAAGAATCCCTCGAACATCTCGGCCGAGACGGACGAAGTCACGTCGCACTGTGTCCGGACCGTGGTCCCGGGTGCCCACACGGCGAAGGAATGCGTGGTTCCGCCGTTCAGTCGGGGCGAGAGCGCCTGCTGCGCCCTGGCTACCGTGAGGAAGGCCTCGGTGCAATGCTCCGTGAGCGCTTGGAGGCCCTTCGGATTGTCGTACAGCGCGTAGCACATCGCCTCGTGACCCATCACGGCAGAGACGAGGTCGATTGTCCCGCGCTGGAGACATTGCACCACCTGGTACTCGCCGTTCGATCCCTCCGCCAGCAGGCGTGTGTATTCCTTGAGCAGTTCGAGCCACGGACTGTCTTCCGGCTTCGGAAGGGATGACAGATCGTTCACGTCGTCCAGGAACGGCGCCGAGTAGATAGAACCCGTGTCCAGCCGCGGGATCACCGGACAGCCGAGCACGGACTCAACCCACACCATCTTGCCGATGGGCGAGCGCGTCACGAGCAGGTCGGCCACCGCGTGTGGCCCGGGCCCTTCGATGGGTCCTTCTCTGCGGGGGAATTCGTCGATGTCCAGAATCAACTCCGGGTCTATCTGGTCCGCGGATATCGGATCGTACTGTGTGGCCAGGTCCGATCCGTCCGGCAGGGGGACGGTCACCCCGCGCAAAGGCGCGTACAGCTTTCCCTCAACGGCCTCTTCTTTCCGGGTATGAAGCAGCGCACTCCCCGGCTCGCGGTTCCAGAAGGCTTCGTGCCGCTTGAGGAAAGCCGTCAGGTCGTCGCCGGCTAGCGATCGCATCATGGGATGAACTCCTCCTGGTGCCGGGCCGAAACCCGCATGTCGCGTACCGCCGCGCACACAGGCATACCTTGGAACGGGTCGAAGTATCGTGACGTTTGCCGCAAAGCGCAAGTATGTGCAACCCGCAGAGAGCACAGGTAGAATCCGCTCGCCGACGCGCCCGTACCATTCCCGAAGGAGATCGAGCCGATGCGCTTCACCCACCCTGACACCATCCGCAGCGTCACGAGCCTGTGGGATGGCGAGCGTGCCGAGAACGGACGGCCCCTGGTCTCCGACGACATCCTGGAGCGCATGAAGCTGGCCACGACCGAGGAGGCGTGGCAGGTCATCGCGCGCGGCCACGGCTACTGGGAGAACTTCGAAGGCGGCTGGAAGAACCTGCACCCGGAGCACGTCATGGTGGGCCGGGCCGTCACCTGCCGCTACGTTCCATTGCGGCCGGACCTCGAGGGCGCGGTCGACCTGCAGGGTGAAACGGAAGAGCGCAGGGGCGTCAAGAAGAACTCGTGGGTCATTGACGAGCTTGTCGAGGGCGATGTGGTTGTCGTCGATCTGTTCGGCAAGGTTCGCGACGGGGTCTTCGCAGGCGACAACCTGGCAACAGCAATCAAGGAAAACGGCGCGCGGGGGATGGTGGTCGATGGCGGCCTGCGCGACACGCCGGGCATCCGCCCGATACCCGACTTCGGCGTTCTCGTGCGGGACCTGGTTCCTACGGGTTTTGCTGCCGTGTCCATGGTGGAGATCAACGGCATAACGAAGATCGGCCAGGCCACATGCCTGCCCGGCGACGTCGTTCACGCGTCAGAAACCGGCGTGCTCTTCATACCGCCACACCTGGCGCAGGAAGTAGTCGAATTCTCGGAGCACGAGCGGATGCGCGACATCTTTGGCAAGCAACGCATCGCCGAAGGCGTCTACACCCCTGCTGAAGTCGACGCGGACACGTGGTCGGACGAGATGAACGCCGACCTGGCGCAATGGCTGGAGAACCGCCGCAAGCAGGACTGACCACGCGGCCCATCCCTCTCCCAGCCTGTCCTGAGCAGCGTCGAAGGGCGGGAGAGGCACGTCCTGAGCCTGTCGAAGGGGTCTGGGCGTTGTCCTGAGCCCCGTACTGAGCCCGTCGAAGTGCTTGTCGAAGGGTGAGGGAGAAGGCTTCTCGTGCCCGGGGCATGCCTCGATCAGTGTGCTGAGCGGTGTCCTGAGCTCGACGAAGGGTGCCATCCTGAGCTTGTCGAAGGACCCGTAGAAGGGTGAGGAAGGAAGCTCACCTGCGGGAGGCTTGCCCTGAGCCGCCATCCTGAGGCCCTCGAAGGGTGCGCGGCGTGCCTTGCTCCCGTCCTCCGGGCCGGTCGAAGCCGCGAAAACCCGCCCTCGGCGGTCATTCCCGCGCAGGCGGGAATCCAGAAGACCCGGATCACCAGATCGACTGTCCACATCCGCGCGGAACGTGGCGACGTGCCCCGCGACCACCTGTAATCGTCTTGTGAGCCTCCCGCTATCCGCGCGTCAAGAAACGAGTCCTGAATCGCGGCACACTCTCCCCGTCACAAAAGCGTGCGCCAAGCCGCAGGTCCCTGTTTCGGGCT
>CAYYFS010000135.1:1447-6118 GCA_964471055.1 uncultured Dehalococcoidales bacterium | reverse complement strand
CGTCGGCTGAAGCTGATGAGCAGCCTGCGGATCCTGCAAGCGCGCGTGTCCCTGGCACTGGCATTCCTGAACAGCGGCCCGGCCGTCGACCACGAGATGGCCCGCCCGATGGCGGGCGTGGGCGTCACCGATCGGCAGGCCACCTGACCATCGCCGCCCACCGGAGCGAGGCGCTGATCACAAAAGGAGGAAGGGCGGGGCATCCTGATATCAACGGCCCGCGCTCGTGCGGACACACGGGCCGGGCGCCTTCCGGTGGACCCCGTGGGCTCGTGATCACCGGAGTACGAAGCCTCGAAGAGCCCAAACGGCGCCCCTCCAACGCCTCCCGGAGGGGCGCCTCCTCGTCCGGGTGCGCCCGCTCACATCGCCGGTGCCAGGATGCCGACGTCCGCCGCTCAACCGTGGGTCACACGAGCTGGCCGCGAAGGGAGTCCATCAATGAAGGTAGTCACGGGCGCAACCCTGATCGACGGCACCGGCAGCGATCCGGTCACAGGCGCCAGCATCGTCATCGATGACCGAGGGCGCATCTCCGAAGTCGGCCGTCTGGCCAACCTTCCGGCGGACGCCGAAGTTATCGACGTGGCCGGCAAAGTCGTCATGCCGGGACTCATCGATTCCCACGTCCACCTGTTCATCGACATACGCCCCATGCAGGACGAAGCCTCGACGCCGCTGACGCTGAAGGTATTTGAGGCGGCGGCCAGCGCGCGGGCCACTCTCGACGGAGGCGTCACCACCGTCAGGGACGCGGGCGGCGCGCCGCTCGGCTTCAAGCTCGCCCTCGAACGCGGCCTGATCCCGGGCCCGAGAACGCTGATCTCCGTTCTTTTCCTGTCGCAAACGGGCGGGCACGGAGACTCGACGTTGCCCACCGGAGTTCGTCTGTCTTTCGGAATCCCGATCGGCTGCGTGCCGGAGTGGCCGGAGTGCATCTGCGACGGCCCGGATGAGGTCTACAGGGCCGCCAGAAGCATGCTCCGGGCCGGGGCGGACTTCATCAAGATGATGACAACCGGCGGCGTTATGTCGCCGACTGACGAACCGGGCGCCACCCAGTTCACGCGCGAAGAGATCGCGATCATGGTCCATGAAGCCCATGCCCACGGGAAGACATCCATGTCGCACGCCCAGGGAACTCAGGGCATCCGGAACGCAGTCGAGTGCGGTGTCGAATCCATTGAGCACGGCGTATATCTGGACGAAGCTACGGCGGCCGAGATGGTCCGTCGCGGCATCTTCCTGGTGCCCACTCTCCAGGCCCCCCTGGCCGTACTCCGGCGCGAGGAGGAAACTCCCGGCAGCGTGCTGCCGCAGTCGCTCCGCAAGACGCGCGAAGTCCTCGACGTCCACAGCGCCGCCGTACGCATGGCGGTGGATATGGGGGTCAAGGTCGCCATGGGAACGGACTCCGGTGTTGGCAAACACGGCGCCAACGCAGAGGAGTTGAGGCTCCTGACCGAGAACGGTATGACACCGATGCAGGCAATCGTCGCGGCCACCAAGACGGCCTCCGAGTGCGTCCAGATGGCCGGGGACATCGGCACCCTGGAGGCCGGGAAGCTGGCGGATCTGCTTGTGGTGGACGGCGACCCCCTGTCCGACATCTCCGTTCTGGAAGATAGATCGAAGTTGCTGATGATCATGCAGGGCGGTCGGGCCCACAAGGACCTGATCACTTCGTAGGGGATTCCAGGCGGGCATTCGCGAGACCCGCGTGATCGAAGTGAGTATGAGCCGCGGGAGGCAGCCAGGAAGCTGTGCGCCCGTCCTGTGCTCACCCTGAGCGCCGTGGTGAGCCTATCGAAGTGCCGCTGGAAGAGCCTGTCGGAGAATGCGCGCGATTCCGCGCTTCTGTTGCGACCGGCTGTTGGCCTACCTCACGCCCAGATCCCGCTCGGTCGCCGTGAGGGATTCGTCGACCGCGGTGACCACTTCTTCGATCTCGTCTGCGGTGATGACGAGGGGTGGGATGAACTGCAGGATGTGCTCCCGCACGCGCAGGTAGATACCGCGCTCGAAGAGGCGTGTGGACATCCGCCCCGCGAACTCCGATTCCGGCGGCCATAGCTCCTTTGTCTCGCGATCCCTGACGAACTCCAGTCCTCGAAGCAACCCGGCGCCGCGGGCATCGCCGATGGTGGGGTGCTTCTCCTTCAGTTCCGCCAGCCGTTCGCCGAGCTGCTCACCACGCAGGCGGGCGTTATCGACCAGGTTCTCCCGTTCGATTATGTCCAGGTTGACGAGTCCGGCAGCGGCGCCCGCCGGATGGCCCGTGTATGTGAAATTGTGTTTGAAAGTCGCCTCGGGGCCACCCGTGAAGTAGTCGGCTATCTCCTTCCTGGCGATCGCTCCACCCATCGGGAAGTAACCGGACGTGATGCCCTTGGCGAACGCCATGATGTCCGGCACCACGCTCAGGTAGTCCGCGCCGAACCAGGTGCCCAGCCTGCCAAAGCCGGTGATGACCTCGTCGAAGATCAACACAACCCCGTACCTGCTGCATATCTCGGTCACGCGCTCCCAGTAGCCGGGACCCGCCACCACCCCGCCAAGGGGCTGGGGCACGGCTTCGGACACGAACGCCGAGACCGAATCAGGCCCGTGGAACACGATCAGGTCTTCAATAGCGTTGGCGCACTTCTCTGCGCACTCTTCCGGAGTGCGCCCGCCCAGCTCGCACCGGTACGGGTTCGGGTCTGGCGCGTGAACGATGCCGAGCGGAGTCGGGGAGTATTCGTTGCGGGGCAGGAACGGGTGCGCTCCCAACCACTGCGAGAAGACGGCGTACCCGTGGAACGAGTTCTTGCGGGAGATGACTTTGTACCGCCCCTTGTCACCCCGGCGGTTGTGGTAGCCCTGTGCCATCTTGACGGCCGTTTCGATCGACTCCGTCCCGCCGCTTGTGAAGAACGTTCGGTCGAGCGAGCCCGGCGTCAGCGCCGCCAGGCGCGCGGCCAGCCGGATGGTAGACGGCGCGCTCGATCCGCCCAGGTGCATGTTGAACGCGGCAAGCTGGTCGCGCACAGCGTCGGCGATGTCGGTGCGGCCGAATCCCACGTTGCGATAACCGAAGCCGGCCACGGCGTCGATGTACGTCTTGCCGTAGATATCCGTCACGCGGACG
The DNA here is from genome assembly GCA_964471055.1 of uncultured Dehalococcoidales bacterium. GTDB lineage: Bacteria > Chloroflexota > Dehalococcoidia > Lucifugimonadales > Lucifugimonadaceae > CAYYFS01. The sequence continues at coordinate 2,988 of CAYYFS010000135.1, read as the reverse complement.
CCGTCGCCCTTCACGAAGATAGGCGGCCCGCCTTCTTCCGCGAGGGCGGCGGCATTCGTCAAGCCGACGAACAGGTGATCGACGGCCGCCAGGCCCAGGGCCCGGGCATCGTCCGCCGCCGGGATTTCCGTTCTCGAGGTCATGTCACGCTCCGTGTGTCAATGGGTCGCCACATCGGCGGCAACGGCGCACGAGCCACGTCACGCGTACTTCGCTGTGACCTCCTGAGCCACCCGGGCCCAGGTTGCCAGCGTGTCCGGCTTGCCGAATTGGGTCTCCGGGTCGGTGATGTTGATGTCGATGATGTGGTCGCCGGCCACCGACATGATTCTCTCGAGCGCGGCCCGCATCTGCTCCGGCGTGTGGACCGCCAGCGTGTCCGGGGTGTGGACACAGGTCTCCAGGACGTAGTCCCGCCCCAGCTGCTTCACCGCCTCTTCGAGGTTCGTCCAGGCCGAGACGTGGAACCGGCGAAGGTTCGGGAGGTGGCGGATGATCGGGATCTTCGCTGTGAGATCTTCGCAACCGTGGTAGTAGACTCGGCCCTCGCCATGCATCTCCGCGAGCCTGGCGTGATAGGGCTGCAGGAACTCCTCGAACATGGCGGGCGAGATCGAGCACAGGCTCTGCGCGCTGACGTACGCCCAGTTGTACTCGAGCGCGTGCGAGTTCGCTCCGGGTGGCAGATCCTCGTAGTGAGTCCGGAACCCCCAGGTCTCTTCCGCATCCACGGCGCCGGCGGCCTCGCGGGTCCGCTGATAGGCGATGGTGCCCTCGGTGACGAATTCCATCACCCGGTGGATGAAATCGGGACGGTCCACCACGCCGTACAGAATGGCCTCGATGCCCATGAAAGCGACCATCCACTCGGAGGGGCTCGCCTTCACCTCGTCGGACGTGACCTTGACGGGCAGCCGGTCGCCGACCATCTCCACCACTCGGTCTCGCTGGTCGCGAGTGGCCTGTTCGGCCACTGCATAGTGTGGCGGGTGGAGCCCGGCCAGGTCCTCGTCGGAGTCGACCACCGGATCGACGATGTAGGCGCCGCCGACGCTGGTCTGCCTCCGGCGAAGCGGGATGCCCCACAGGTGCGCCGCCCGGGACTCCGCCTCCTCGTCGGTGTCGTGGGTCCGAGAACTGCCGCTCGACCCGGAGGAGGAGTACCCGAGCGCTGCGTACGTACCGTCCCCTGCGGGGGCACCCGACCGGACCGGCTCGATCCACACGGTGGGAAGAATCAGGTCGTCGTCGGGGATCTGCTCGTGCTTGAACAGCTTCTGGCGTAGTTCCAGTTCTACCGCCAGCTCGAGAGGATCCTCGGAGATGAGCGTGTCCGGCGGTATCAGCTCACGCCAGATGGGGCGGTAGCCGCGGTGGAAGTGGACGTTGACCGGAACCTTCGCCACCTTCTCGAGCCGGTTGTGGCGGGTCCACATCTGCTTGCGCTCCGCGTACACGGGATCGGACGTCGCCTCATCTACCCGTTCGACAAGCGCCTGTATGTGGGCCGGAATCCGGCCCGACTTTGAGCTAGTCACCTT
>CAYYFS010000135.1:0-1347 GCA_964471055.1 uncultured Dehalococcoidales bacterium | reverse complement strand
CCGGCGCAGGGCGAAGCCGCCACCATTCGATCGACGTGAACAGCGCCGCCACATGGGCCATCTGCTCACCGCCGGGCAGGTGAATGGCATCCTGCCATCGCTGGGGGATGCCCGTTTTCGGATGATCCACGGCGGGAGCGGTCCCATCGTCCCACCCCCAGACGCCGTGCCCTCCGTAGGTCACGCCCGCGGTAGGCGCGTTCAGCAAGCTCCAGTAACACGCCCGCCGGGTCGCGAGCGAATCGAAACGTTCGCCGGAATACGCGGAAACATGGTCCTCGTAGTTAGGCTCCAGGTTCATGATCACGCGGGCCGCGATCTTGTCCCACTCGCTGGCCATATCCCCGGAGTGGATCCAGCGCAAGCAGGATTCCTCTTCGGAATGACCGGTCTGGTACCCGACGATCTCCAGCCAGTCCTCGTCCCGGAACTCCTCTGCGAGGAATACTCTGCTTCGAACATGCGTGGCGACCGGGGCGTGAATGCCGGTCCCGAAAATGCCGCGCCCGATCCCACGCCACCGTTCCGCGTTCTCCGGTTGATAGCGCCAGTCTCCCATCAAGATCCACACTACGGCGTTCGCGCCCCAGCGTGCGGCCATGTAGCGGCCGAGCAGGATGGCCTGGCTCTGGGGCAGCACGTGGCCGGGGTTGCTGTCCGGATAGGCGCTGTCGACAGAGTTCTCCCACAGCATGACAGGCGCGCCGACCATGCCGGAGCGATTGATCGCGTCGAGCCTGGCGTCCAGCCTGCGGAAGAACTCCGGATCGACGCGTATCCTCTCGCGGCCTTCGAACGCCTTCCGCCCGTCGCGGTCGCCGTCGGGCGATGCGCGCCACTGGGTGGCAACCCACTGAACGGCTGAGTAGCCCTGGCCGACCCGCTCGCGGAGGTAGTGCTCCCACTCGTCCGGCGTGGACAGGAGAGCGCCGTTCCAGGCCGTATCTGCCATCCAGAAGAACGGCGTACCGTCTGCGTGTGTCAGATACCGGTGATCGTCCGAGACGCGTACCGCGCCGTGTGTCGCGAAACGGGAAGTCCCGGTGGCAGGTACGCAGCGAAAACCGCCGGTCCTCCTGTTCAGCGACTTGTTGCCGGTGTCAGAGCACTCGGTGACGTACGTCCAGTCGCCAGTTTCGGGTGGTGAGAAGCGGACCGCCCACTCATCTGCCCCGTCCCAGAAACCGTTCACCGAGGTCTCAGCCCCGGATGGCGCCACGAATGTGACCCGGAAACGGGCATCCTGCACGGGGTTCTCGTAGAGTGCATCGCTGTTGAAGCGAGCTTCGAACCTGCCCCAGAGGGGGATGTCTCTCGCGTCGCCAGGCATGTCGGCGAATCCTCGTT
>CAYYFS010000134.1:0-6120 GCA_964471055.1 uncultured Dehalococcoidales bacterium | reverse complement strand
TCGGCTACATGGTCGGAGCGGAAGAGGAAGCCGAGGAACTCGTTGCGGAGGTCCGGGCGCGCATAGACGCGGTCCAGGCGCGGACGGCCGCCGTCGCCGACGCAGAGAGGCCGAAGGTGCTGGTGGCATCCCGCTGGGCCGAGTCCATCTGGGTAGCCGGCGAGGGCTCGACCGAAGGCGATGTCGTCCAGGCGGCCGGAGGTGTGAACGTCGCCGCCGAGACCGGGATCGCGAGCAACCAGATCATCAGCATGGAAGGTCTCATCACCATGGCCCCGGACGTCATCATCGTCGCCCAGGCCGGCGCCGGGGGTACCGAGTTTGTAGCAGACCTGCTGGCTGATCCAGCTCTCGCAGCCGTGCCCGCGGTGAAAGACGGGAGGGTCTCTCTGGGGGACGGCAAGTACTACACGACCCTCTCGCACTGGAACGTGCGTGGCATCGAGGAAACGGCGAAGCTCCTCTACCCGGACCTGTTTGGAGGCGTCGAGTTTGCCCCGTCGGTTCCGGCCGCTGCGGCGGAGTAGGAGACGAATGACTGCCCGGCCGCTCCCCCCGAGCGAAGTTGCCGAGGCCGAGGCCGTGTGTGTGCGCGGCCTCGGCGTACGGCTGGGCCGGGCCGCGATCCTCCGCGACGTCACGTTCGAGGTTGCGCCGGGGGAGGTGATCGGGGTAGTCGGGCCGAACGGCGCCGGCAAGAGCACGCTGATCAAGGCTCTGGCCGGCCTCGGTCCCTGCTCAGGAGAGGTTTTGCTACAGGGCCGGTCGGCCGCGCGGCTATCGCCTTCGGCCCGCGCCCGGTTCGTGGCGTACATGCCACAGGGAACGGACCCGCAGCCGTTCACGGCGCTCGAAACGGTCCTGATGGGTCGGTATCCCCACCTCGGCAGGTTCCGGCTGGAAGGCCCACGCGACGGCGAGATCGCCCTGGCTGCGATGGTGAGCACCGAGACCGATATGTTCGGGGACCGGCAGCTCAGCACGCTCTCAGGCGGTGAGCGGCAACGCGTGCTGATGGCCCGGGTTCTCGCCCAGCAGGGTCGCGTGATGCTGCTCGACGAGCCCACGGCGAGCCTGGACCTCCGTCACCGCCTGAGGGCCATGGAGTTGATCCGAAGGGAAGCCTCCGAGCGCCAGGTGGCGGTAGTGGTGGCGCTGCACGATCTGTCGCTGGCAGGGCGGTACTGCGATCGCCTGCTCCTCCTGTCCGGCGGACGCCTCCTGTCCGCGGGACCGCCGGAGGAGGTGCTGACCGTGGACAACATCAGGACCGCGTTCGACGTGGAGTCGCTGGTCGAACCGGACCCGGCCACCGGCCGGCCCCTGGTGGTACTCCTCGGCGCGGTGGAACGGGGCGCCGCGGTGGACGGAGCGGGCGACGTGACGGTGCACCTGGTGTGCGGCGCCGGATCGGGCCGGGGGCTCATGTACGCGCTTGTCACGGCGGGATTCCGCGTCACAGCCGGCGTCCTGGGGGACGGAGATACCGACCGGGAGGCGGCGGAGCGGCTCGGGCTGCGCTTCGTGCCCAGCCCACCTTTCTCGGCCATCGACGACGCGGCGCACAGCGCGCACATGGAACTGGTCGCCGCCGCCGATCACGTAGTCGTCTGCGACATGCCGGTCGGCAGGAACAACCTCCGCAACCTGGAAGCGGCCGAGCGCGCGCACCGGCTCTTCATGCTTGAAGGGAGGCCGTTCGAGGAGCGCGATCACGCCGAGGGCGCGGCCGCTGCGGCATACTCCTCTCTGGCGGCCAGGGCCCGGCAGGTTGCCCAGGGCACGCTTCTCGACACGCTGGCTCGAGAGCTGCCGTTGCGATAGCCGGGCGGGGTGGCACAGCCACCTTTCGTAGACCGGGACGGCTCGCGAGGTCGTCTATCTCCCGATGAGGGAGTAGACGTACTCCATGTCGAGGCTGTCGCGGACGACCGCCGCCAGACGGTCGAACTCCTCTTCCATCGAGAACGCGATATCGTCCGGCGCGGGTAGTCCGTGGCGTCGCGCGACGTTCCGGAGAAGCCTTGCACTGACCGGCGCACTGTCGAACAGCCCGTGCACGTAGGTGCCCAGCACCCACCCGTCCGCGCTCACCGCACCGTCACTGTGCTCCGCGCCGCGCGTCACGGCACGCACGGGCCGGACGACTTCGCCGTCCGGGACCGCGTCGGATCGGCCGGTGTGTATCTCGTACCCCGTGCCGCGCACAGGCCCATCGCCCTGAAGAAGCCCCCGGCCCGGTCGGAGCCGGAAGTCAACCTGGGTGGTGGTCTTGTCCGGGGCGAACGTCGTGTCGACAGGAAGCAGGCCAAGCCCCTCCTCCCGGTCCGGGGTTCCCGCGTCGGCTCCCACCGGGTCGTCGAGCACCCTACCCAGGATCTGGAACCCGCCGCAGATCCCGATGACTGCTGCTCCGCCGGAGGCTGCCTGCCTCACTGCATCCGCGAGGCTGTGGCTCTTCATCCAGCGGAGGTCGCTGATGGTGCTCTTGGTCCCCGGTACGACTACCACGTGGGCGCCTTCGAGATCGGCAGGTCGCCTTGCTATCCGGACGTCCACGCCCGGAACGCGGCGGAGCGGGTCCATATCGTCGAAGTTCGAGATGTGCGGCAGGTACAGGAAGGCGACTGTCAGCAGCGTTTCCTGTCCGCCATCGACCGGCCTGGCCCTGTCCAGCGCCACCGCGTCTTCTTCCGGCAGCTGAAGCTCCGGCATGAACGGGATGACGCCGACAACCGGCACCCCGGTTCGCTCAGCGATCATGTCGGGCAGGGGATCGAGGAATGCCCGGTCGCCGCGGAACTGGTTGATCACGAGACCTTTGACGAGTGCGCGCTCCTCGGGCGGGAGCAGTTCCAGAGTGCCGAGCAGCGACGCGAAGACGCCGCCCCTGTCGATGTCCCCGACGAGCAGCACGGGCGCGGCGGCATGAAGGGCGACCTCCATGTTGACGATGTCCCTGGCCCGCAGGTTGACTTCGGCCGGGCTACCCGCTCCCTCGATGACGACGACTTCGTATTCGGCCCGCAACCTCGCCAGGGCCTCCACCACAGCGCCCCAGAGGTCGCACTCCGCCGGCAGGCTGGAACCCGCTCCCCGGCTTCCGACGGACCTCCCGTTCACTATCACCTGCGCGCGCATGCCCAGCTCCGGTTTCAGGAGCACCGGGTTCATCGCCACGGTGGGCTCAAGACCGGCCGCGGCGGCCTGCACTACCTGCGAGCGCCCCATCTCGCCGCCGGCTGCGGTCACGAACGAGTTGTTGGAGATGTTCTGGGCCTTGAACGGCGCGACACGGAGACCGTCCTGGCGGAAGATGCGGCACAGGGCGGAGACGACGACGCTCTTGCCTGCGCCTGAGGAGGTGCCCTGCACCATCAATACGGTGCCGGAGCGAGGTTGCATGGATGCTGATGGCCCCGAACGCACCGCAGCCGGGCGTGCTAGTTCCGGTCGCCCTCCGGCAGAACGAAGGGTCCGTCCTCCAGGTCGTCGGAGGGGTCCGACAAAGACATGATCCCGGCACCGGGATAGAAACGGCTCCAGGCGAACCAGAAGCCCATCGATGCCGGCAGCAGTTGGAGGTGCTTGCCCTGCAGCTCGCCCTCCACGCACTCGCCCGATACGGCGCGCCACCGGCTGCCAGTCTCACGGTCCCGAAGGAACAGAGGTTCGAACGGAATCTCGGGTGCTTCCCGGTCCTCGTCGGCGTCCTCTCCCGTTTCCTCCGGTTCCTCGGGCCGCCGGGGATTCGCTCCCTCCTCGTCGAACGTGAGCGTGCGCCCGTCCACGCGGGGGTCGAACGCCCGCGCTGTGGCGGAGATGCGCTCCAGCACGACGACGACCGGCTCGCCGCCGATCTCGTCCTCGACTAGCGGCTCCTCTATGAGCCATGCGAACGGATACGCCTTCGTATCCTCATTAGCCTCTACGCCCAGCACTACTTCCTTGTCGCCCAACCGGCGGTCCTCCGCGCTCTGCTTGTGGAGGCCGGATCGATCGGACCGGTAGTAGCGGTCGAACAGGTCGACGTTCGGGTCCTCTTCGTCGTCCACGACGAGAGTGTCCGGATAGGCGTCGAGCCACGTGCGCCAGCTCGCGTTCACCGCGGGGACCGGCTCAAGCCACCATCCCTCGTACGGACCGTAGATGGCCTGGCCGAGGAACTGAAGCCAGAGGCTCTCGCTGTCCCGGTCGTAGTAGACGGATGAGTTCAGTACGAGCTTTCCGGAGTTGCCGAATTCAAGCAGGCCGGGTCCCACCAGGGACTCCAGAGTCCGCTCCTGCTCCTGCCCGACCATCCCGGCCGGTGCGCGGCGTACGAAGGCCCGGGGCGCGTAGCACACGGGAGACCACGTCACCGCCACGGGGAGACCGTCGATGGTGTCGTTCGCGACCTCTCGGAGGCTCATCAGGCTCACGGGATACGCCTTCGCCACGCCACCCACCACGACACCGACGACACGGGCTTCAGGGTCCATGTCGCGGGCCTCGCTGCCGCGCACGAACGTCGGGTCGTCCAGAGGCAGAAAACGGTCGCGTTTCAGTGTCGTCCTGAGCCGTTCTCGTTTCGTGTGGGCGTTCGGCCCGGCGAACCGAACTTGCACCCGCTGCGCGAAGAAGCCGATGCGCATGAGCATGTAGCACGCGAAACCCGCGAGGTAGAGGGCGAAGATGAAATCGCCTGTGGCGAGCGCTCCGTCTGCCGAGAAGAACGCGACCATCGCCGCGGAAATGACAGCGAAGGTCGCCACCCCGCGCACCCAGGGTCGGTCGAGGACGCGCCCGCCGCGAGGCCGCGTTGGGGACTGGTGTTGCTGCTGGTTGCTCAAGAACCGATACCTGTTCGCAGGAGCCGGGTTGCCCGGGACAGGGCGCTCCACCCGGGTGAACGGTGCGCGCCGCGGCCGGGATTTTATCAGACTCTCACGTTTGCACCGTTGCCTCTTGCTATACTCGCAGCCGTCCACAGGAGGCCGTGGCAGGCCCCCGGCGCCGACGGGCGTGCAGGCTGCCAGGGCCGAGTCACGCAAGGAGGCTTCCAGGTGAGCGAGCGTCGCATACGGATCGCCGCCGGTGACACGGTTGTCGAGGCAGCGCTCAACGATTCGCCCACGGCCGACCAGGTCTGGGATGCGCTCCCAATCCAGGCGTCGGCAAACACCTGGGGCGATGAGATCTACTTCGAGATCCCGGTTACCGCCGCCCAGAGCGATGACGCGGACGCCGTGGTCGAGATGGGGGCGGTCGCATACTGGCCTCCAGGCAGCGCCATGTGCCTCTTCTTCGGGCCTACCCCGGTGAGCAGCGGCGGGGAGATACGGGCCGCCAGCCCGGTCAACCCGATTGGCGAGATCGAAGGCGACCCGACGGTGCTGAAACAGGTGCGCGGCGGCACGCCCATCCAGATCGACCGGGCGTAGGCCGTCTGCCGGAAGGGCTCGGGGGACCGGCATGGCGGGTGGATTCTCAGAAGAACTCAGGGCGCGGTTCGCGGATGAGTGGCGCCGCGCACATGAAGAACACCCCTTCGTGCTGGCGATGGGCGACGGATCCCTTTCGCTGGAGCGGTTCCGGTTCTATATGCGGCAGGACTACGTGTATCTGATCGACTACTGCCGGGTGCTTGCGATCGCGTCTGCGAAATCGCCCGACCTGGAATCGATGGGCCGGTGGGCGCGGTTGCTCGATGAGACTCTCAACTCGGAGATGACGCTGCACAGGGGTTTCTGCGCCGATTTCGGGATCACCGAGCAGGAGCTTGCGGAGACGCAGCCGGCGGCTGCCACGACGGCGTACACCGGGTACCTGCTCGAGACGGCGGAACGCGGCGGGATCGAGGAGATTGCCGCGTCCATCCTCCCGTGCCAGTGGGGCTACGGCGAGATCGGCAGGAGCCTCGCAGCGGATCTGACTGCGCCGCCGGATTCGTTCCACGCCCGCTGGGTTGCCGGCTACAACGCCCCGGAGTACCACGAGGTGACCGACTGGGTCCGCGGGTTCGCCGACGCCCTGGGGGCGGCCGCTGGCCCGGATACGCGGGAACGCATGGCGGACGCGTTCAGGGTCGGTATCGTCCACGAACTCGCTTTCTGGGACGCCGCCTGGGACGCGGGCGGC
>CAYYFS010000133.1:2901-6129 GCA_964471055.1 uncultured Dehalococcoidales bacterium | reverse complement strand
GTCGTAGCTCCTGGCGCGTGAGGTGCCGCAGTGCGACCAGTAGACGCGCTGCCGATCGCGGAGCGGGCCACCGAACAACTCGTAGACGGGCACGTCCAGTGCCTTCGCCTTCACGTCCCACAGGGCCAGCTCGATGCCCGCGATGGCGGTCGAGGCGATGCCCCCCAGGCTCTGCCGGGCCATGCGGTACATATCGTGGTTCAGCATCTCGACCGGCCGCGGGTCCCGGCCGATCAGGATGGAAGTGAAGTCCTCCACCGCTCCGACGATGCCGAGAGGGTTGCGGGAATCGGAGCAGTCGCCGTATCCGGTGATGCCGGCGTCGGTCCGCACGGCGACTATGACCCACGGACGCCACCCGCCATCCACCACAAACGTTTCGATTCCGGTGATCTTCATCCGGTCACTTCCTCCCGTTGCCGCCGGCCTCGTGCCGCTCGTCGACCTGTCCTTTGGTCCCTGTCGTACGCGCGACCGGCAGGGTACACGCGGCGAACGGCTCCCGCCTACCCGGCGAGAGGCATCAGCTATGGCGGCAATTCGCCGAGGGCTGCTATCCTGCGCCCGGCCCGGAGGGGGTCGGGGGCCCGTTCGGGGCGCCATTTCGACCGTATGAGAAAGCAGCACGCGGGACGAATACCGTATGAAGATCACGATCCTAGGTTGCGGCACGCCCACTCCGGTTCCAGAGGCGTTCGGCACCGCCCACCTGGTCGAGGCCGCGGGCCAGAAGCTGCTGTTCGATTGCGGCCCGGGTACGACGCACAAGCTGGTCCGGCTGGGCATCTCGCCGACGGAGATCGACAACCTCTTCTTCACGCATCAGCATTTCGATCACAACGCCGACTTCCCCGCGTTCGTGCTGGTTCGCTGGGACCAGACCGTGCCGAGGGACAGGCCGCTGCACGTCTACGGATCCAGGCAGACGGAGGAGTTCGTAGAGGGGATCATCGACGAGGAGAAGGGAGCCTTCAGGCGCGACTGGCTGGCGCGCGTGAATCACCCGGCCGGTCATGCAACGTACCGCCGCCGGGGTGGGGAGCTTCCTCGTCGGAAGCCGATGGTGCAGGTCACTGAGCTTGACCCGGGAGGCGTTGTGGAGGGTGACGGCTGGCGGGTGACCGCGGCCCACGCACCTCATGTCCAACCCTGGCTGGAGTCACTGGCGTTCCGGGTCGATGCCGAAGGCCGCAGCGTTGTTCTCACCGGGGACACGCGGGTTGACGAGGCGATCACGACTCTGGCCCGCGGGGCCGACGTGTTGATGATGATGTGCTGGGAAGCCGATGACCAGATGAATCACACCGGCAGGGACCGGGCGAGCGCGAGCATCAAGGACTGCGCCGATACCGCCACTGCTGCGGGGGTGAAGACGCTGGTGCTGGTGCATCTCGGGCCGCGGCTTCGAACACCCGAGATGGCGAGGGCCCGGCAGGCAGAAGCAGAGGCACACTTCGACGGCACGATTATCTTCGGCGAAGAGCTGACAGAAGTGCCTCTACCGGACTGACGCCGGGAGTCGAGGCGACAGGCACGGCAAGCACGGAGGAGACAGGGGGCACCGAATATGAAGATCACGATCCTGGGTTGCGGGACTCCGACCCCTGTACCGGAGGCGTACGGCTCCTCGTGGGTCGTGGAGGCCGCAGGGCAGAAGCTGCTGTTCGACTGCGGCCCCGCGACGACCCACAAGCTGGTCAAGGCGGGCATGTCGCCGGTCGAGATCGACAACGTGTTCTTCACCCATCACCACTTCGACCACGACTCCGACTTCCCGGCGTTCATCCTGACGCGATGGGACCAGAACGTGCCGCGCGACAGGATGCTGAACGTGTACGGCCCTTCGTTCACGCAGGAGTTCACCGAAGGCATCCTGGACGAGGAGCAGGGCCTCTTCCGCAAGGATTGGATCGCCAGGGTGAAGCACCCGGCAAGCCACGTCACGTACACGGACCGCGGCGGTATTCTCCCACGCAAGAAACCTATGGTGGACGTCAGGGAGATCGGTCCCGGAGATTCGATCGAGGGAGACGGCTGGAGCGTTCTCGCCGCGCACGCTTCACACGTGCAGCCCTATCTCGATTCGGTGGCGTATCGCATCGAAGCGGACGGCCACAGCGCCGTTCTGACCGGCGACACGATTCCCTGCCAGTCGATCACCGAGCTGGCCCGTGGAGCGGACGTGCTCCTGATGATGTGCTGGGAGACCGCGGACCTGATGGCGGGGACGGCTCATGAGCAGTGCAGCGCCAGCATCCGGGGGGTCACAGAGACTGCGAAGGCCGCCGGGGTCGGCAAGCTTGTCATGGTCCACATCGGCACGCGGCTGCGGCGCCCCGAGATGCACGAGAGCAGGCAGGCAGAAGCCGACGCGGTCGGCTTCGACGGCCCGATCATCTGGGGCGAGGAACTGATGGAGGTCTCGCTGCCCTAGCGGCGAGGAAGATAGCCCGGCCTGCACCGCCCCGACCGGTTCGGCGGGCGGTCGCCGGACACGGAGGAACGCATGGCCGCAGACCGGGACGACAGAGAACAAGTAGCGGTGGACGAAAACGTCGCGATGGAGGCGCGGGATGGCACCGTGCTCCGTGCCGACGTGTACCGCCCGTCCGGCGGCGGCCGCCATCCGGTCCTCCTGTGCCGCACGCCGTATCACAAGCGGTTGTCGAGGTACGTCGGAGACGCCAGCGCGCTGGCATCGCGAGGCTACACAGCGGTCGTTCAGGACATACGGGGCCGGTACGCCTCCGACGGCGAGTTCTTCTGGACATTCGGGAACAACGACAGGACGTTCGACGCCGATGACGGCCATCTGGCAGTCGAGTGGGCCGCCTCGTTGCCGACAAGTGACGGACAGGTGGGAACGTGGGGCCACTCGTACCCGTCGTGGTGCATCTGGCGCATGGCTCCGACGCGCCCGCCGCACCTCAAGGCCCTGTTTGCGAGCGGAATGTCGTCCAGACTGCTCGATCTCAACTTCGGTGTCTTCGAGACAGGCCGAAGGCTCCAGTGGACGTACATGATGGCGGCTGATGCACGGCGTCGCGCGGGCCTGCCGCACGGTCCATACAACCCGGATCAGGCCAATGACGATTGGATCAACGTGCAGCGCGGCAAGTGGACCTGGCACCTGCCGCTGGACAGCATCCCGGACTACGTCTTCTCGTCCCTGACGGAACAGCTGAAGACCTACTACCGTGAACAGAACCTGGAGCTATGGGCGTTCGA
>CAYYFS010000133.1:0-2801 GCA_964471055.1 uncultured Dehalococcoidales bacterium | reverse complement strand
CGGAACAGCTGAAGACCTACTACCGTGAACAGAACCTGGAGCTATGGGCGTTCGACAGGGTTCACGAAGATGTGGACGTACCCGTGTGCCTGAACACCGGCTGGTGGGACCGGCTCATCGGGACGATCGATCAGTACAACGGCATGGTGGAGAACGGACCGGCTTCACTGCGGGACCAGCACCGGCTCGTGATCGGCCCGTGGGGTCACGATGCGACACAGTTGAGCCGGAGAATCGGCCCGATCGACTACGGACCGGACGCGGACGCTACCTACGAGGGGCTGATCGCCCGGTGGTACGACTATCGGTTCAAGGGCATCGACACCGGCATCGGCACCGAGCCTCCGATCAGGCTGTTCGTCCTGAACGAGAACAAGTGGCGTTTTGAGAACGAGTGGCCGCTCGCAAGGACGCAGTTCACCGAGTTCTTCCTGCGCAGCGGCGGCTCGGCGAACACGGTTCTGGGCGACGGCTCACTCTCGACACAGTCGCCGGGCAGCGAGCGGCCGGACGAGTACGACTACGACCCCCGGGACCCGGTGATGAGCCTGATGCGGGGCGATTCGCAGGCCGCGCCGGTAGACCAGCGGCCGCTGGACGGAAGGCACGACGTTCTCGTTTACCAGACTCCTCCGCTCGAACGCGACGTAGAGGTAACCGGCCCTGTCGCACTGAAGCTGTGGGCGTCGTCGAGCGCGCCGGACACCGACTTCACCGCAAAGCTGATCGATGTCCACCCGGACGGTGTGGCGGTGAATCTGTGCTACGGCATCATGCGGGCCCGGTACAGGGACGGATACGGGAACCCGAGCCTGATCGAGCCGGGCAGACCATACGAGTACTCGGTGAAGATGATGCCGGCCGGGGTTCTGTTCCGGCGGGGCCACCGCATCCGGCTCGACGTGGCGAGTTCCGACTTCCCGAACTTCGACCGCAATCACAACACGGGTGCCGACTTCTGGTCCGATGCCGAGCTGAGCGTCGCGCACCAGACGGTGTTGCACGACCGGGAGTATCCTTCACGCCTCATCCTGCCGGTGATACCGCGCAAGGACTGAGACGGGACGGCCGGAGGGAGCGATGAGCTACGGGAAGACGGACATGCGAGAGGTCCTCTACGCCGAGGACGTGCGCATCGGGTGGTTCTTGCTGTCGCTGCTGTCGGCAATACTCGGCGTCGAAGGGGCGGTCGTGACGATTGTCGCCATCAAGGACGCGCTCAGCGGCTGGGAAGCCGTTCTGTTCTACGCGGCGATGGGCACCGGCATCGTCGTCATGGTGCTGGTGATCATCACATTCACCATGCTCTCGATCTCCGTGTCAGCCGCGGGTGTCGAGTTCCGCTACGGCGTGCTGGCGAAGCGCCTCCGGTTCGACCAGATCCGGTCGGTGGAGGCACGGCGGTACGAGTGGCTGCGCTACGGCGGGTGGGGGCTGCGGTGGTCGACGGGCGGACGACGGGCCTGGAACATGCCGTTCCTGCACACGGGTGTGGTCATCCAGGCAGATGAAGGCGGGAAGGGCCGCGAGTATTACGTGACTTCCCTGGAGCCCGAGAAGCTGGCCCGGGTGCTCGGCGAGCACATGCAGCAAGGTGCGCCGACCGCCTCGGAAGACGGCGAGTCGAATTGAAGTCCAGGGCCACATAGCGATTCGGAGCTGCGGCGCATGGCCACAAGACGGGTGCTGGTAACGGGACTGAACGGCGCGGTAGGGTCCGCCATCCGGCCGGCCCTCGAAGAGCGATACGAAGTCGTGTCGCTGTCGCGCAGCGGTGTGACCGGCCTGCCGCCGGAACGCGATTTCCGGGCGGACATCGCCGACATGGACGCGATCAGGCCGGCCTTCGAGGGGGTCGACACGGTGGTGCACCTGGCCGCGGACGGAGGCGTGCAGAGCCCGCACCGAATGGACACACCCTGGGAGTCGATGCTGCAGAACAACATCATCGGTACCTACAACGTATTCGAGTGCGCGGCGCAGGCAGGCGCGCGGCGCGTCCTGTTCGCCTCCAGCGGCTCGACGACGAACGGATACGAGGACCTGTCGCCGTGGCGCGAGATCGTGGAGGGCGAATACGACCAGGTGCCGGTTCCCTGGCCGATGGTCACGCACGAATCGGAGCCGCGGCCGGTCCGGCTGTACGGTGTCTCGAAGCTGTTCGGGGAGGACTTGGGGCGCTACTACGTGCTGAACCGCGGCATGTCGGTCGTCTGCATCCGCATAGGCGGTCTCAACCCTGAAAACCTCCCCCGGAACGTTCGGGAGAAGTCGATCTTCACCAGCCACCGGGACATGGCGCAGATGACGGTGAAGTGCATAGAGGCCCCGGACGACCTGCGGTTCGACATCTTCTATGCGATCTCGAACAACCGCTGGAACTACCGTGACATCTCGCACCCGATCGACGTAGTCGGGTACGCGCCTGAGGACATTGCCGACGAGATGGAGTACTCAGGGCAGTAGCACGGGAGGCGCGACATGGCTGAGACGAAACGCATCCTGGTCACGGGCATGAGCGGGCTCATCGGCGGCCTGGCCGGACGGAAGCTCGCAGAGCGATACGAAGTGAGGGCGTTGAACCGGCGACCGGTGGAAGGGGTCGAGACCGTTCAGGCGGACATCACCGATTTCGACGCCATACGGCCCGCGTTCGAGGGTATCGACACCGTGGCCCACATGGCGGCGTACCTGGCCGATGGGAACTCCACTGAACAGATACGCGTGAACGTCTGGGGCACGTACAACGTGTTCGAGGCGGCACGGGAAGCCGGTGTGCGCCGGATCGTGTTCGCCAGCTC
>CAYYFS010000132.1:2586-6215 GCA_964471055.1 uncultured Dehalococcoidales bacterium | reverse complement strand
GGGCCAGCGGCGCGCAGGTGACCGACATAGCCGTGCTGGTCATCGGCGCGGACGATGGCGTGATGCCCCAGACCCGGGAGGCCATCGACCACGCCCGAGCAGCCGAAGTCCCCATGATCATCGCCATCAACAAGATGGATCTTCCGGGCGCGGATCCTGACCGCGTCAAGTCGCAGCTCACCGAGCATGAGATCGTCGTGGAGGACTACGGCGGCGAGGTGGTCGCCGTGCCGGTTTCGGCCCTGAAGAACGAGGGCATCGACGATCTCCTCGAATCGATTCTCCTCGTATCCGAGATATCCGAATTCAAAGCGAATCCGAACCGTCCCGGCATGGGCGTGGTTATCGAGTCCAATATCGACCGGGCCCGCGGGCCGGTGGCGACGCTTCTTGTGAGCGCGGGCACCGTGCGGCTGGGCGACAACGTCGTCGCCGGGACCACCCGGGGACGAATCCGGGCCATGACGGATGGATTCGGAGCCGATGTGGAGGAGGCGGGGCCGTCGACGCCAATCCAGGTGCTCGGCCTGCACGGCGTTCCGAACGTCGGGGACCAGTTCGACGTTCTGGAGGGGGACAAAGCCGCCCGGCAGCTCGTTGAGACGCGCGAGAAGCTCGCAGCCCGTCGCGGCGAGGCGCGAGTCGCGCCGACCATGGCAGAGGTCCTGCGCCGCGTCCGCAGCGGGGACATGAAAGAGCTGAGCCTGGTGGTCAAGACCGGTACCCAGGGCAGCATCGACGCCGTGCGCCGGAGCGTGGAACCCCTCTCGAACGAGGAGGTCCAGGTCAATATCATCCATTCCGGTGCCGGTGCGGTGAACGAAAGCGACGTCATGCTCGCCGTCGCCTCGGATGGGATCGTGATCGCGTTCCAGACGAGCGCGGAGCCCGGTGCCCAGAAGCAGGCCGAGGCCCAGGGCATAGAGATTCGCAGCTACGAGATCATCTACGATCTGATCGACGACACGAGTGATGCGGTGAGAGGTCTGCTCGCACCAGAGGAGCGCGAGGTTGTACTCGGCCAGGCCGTCGTACAGCAGGTCTTCTCGGCCGGCCGCCGCAACAGGGCTGCGGGTGTTCGTGTCACCCAAGGCCAGCTGGCCCGGAACGCGAGCATCCGGGTCCTACGGGGTGGAGAAGAGATCTTCAGCGGTCGCGTCGCTTCGATGCGCCACTTCCGGGACGACGTCCGTGAACTGGCGACCGGCTTTGAAGGCGGCGTCGCCCTTGACGGATTCAACGACTTCGCCGAGGGTGACGTGCTCGAAGCGTTCGAAATCCAGGTGTCAGCGCGGTAGCCGGACCCGCCCGCGCGTCCGCAACTGCAGCGCCGGAACCCGCGGGAGGCATCTACTCCTTTGAACAGACGCCTCGAACGCGCCAACTTCACCCTTCGCCGCGAGCTTGGCGCGCTGACGCGGACGGTGGTTTCGGACCCGCGGCTTGCACCTATGACGTCCATTACCCGGGTGGAATGCGCTTCGGACCTGGGCTCGGCAAAGGTGTACGTCACCGTCCTCGGCGACGATGCGGCCCGTGCCGAAAGCGTCGAGGCCCTCAAGTCTGCGGCCGGCCTGCTCCGTAACAGGCTGCAGGATCGCGTGCGAATGCGCCGCGTCCCCAGGCTGGTGTTCCTGCCCGATGAGGCGCTGGCAGGGGCAACCGAGATGCTGGCGCTGATCGACAGCGTGTCCGCCGACGATGCTGAGCGGAACCCGGCACCGGAGGAGGAATGACGGCCACACCCATGCCCGAGCCGGTCCACGGCTTCCTGAATATCAACAAAGAGCGCGGCGATACTTCGACGGGAGTGGTGCGCGGCGTAAAGCGCATCACCGGCTGCCGCAAGGTCGGGCACGGCGGCACACTGGACCCCGCGGCAACGGGTGTGCTGCCGATCTGCCTGGGACAGGCCACGCGGTTCGCGGACGCGGTCCTGCTCGGCAGCAAGGTCTACAGCATGACGGTTCGCCTCGGGGTGGCGACCGACACGTACGACGCGGACGGCACGCCGACGGTCGAGCACGACGCCTCGGGTATCACGGAGGCGGAAGTCGTCTCACTGCTCGACAGGTTTCGCGGCCGAATCCAGCAGGTCCCGCCGATGTACAGCGCCATCAAGCAAGAGGGCAGGCGGCTCTACGAGCTGGCGCGCAAGGGCATCGAGGTCGAGCGTGAACCGCGCGAGCTTGAAGTCCGCTCCCTGGAAATGACCGAATGGTCGCCGCCGGACTTCGTGCTCCAGGTCGAGTGCAGCCGCGGCTTCTACGCCCGCTCCCTTGCGCACGACATCGGCGTCGCTCTGTCCAACGCGGCCCATCTGGCTGCGCTCGTCAGGCGCCGCTCGGGCCCGTTCATCATCGAAGACGCCGTCAGCCTGGGCGAGCTGGAAGATGCCGCCGAGCGCGGAGAATGGCGTTCGCTGCTGTTCCCCGTCGACACCGCGCTGGACGGCCTTCGGGCCATCGTCCTGGACCCGCTGCAAACCGAGCAGGTCCGCCACGGGCAGCCTCTGGGCGCAGGCGATCTGGGCGATCCTCCGGTCGGCATGGCGGAGGGCGAGCGGGTTCGTGCGTATGACCGGGACGGCTGTTTCGTTGCTCTCATGGCCTACTCGCCGGCCTCCTTTGCGTGGAAGCCGGAGAAAGTAGTGGCCACTACGTAGCCCGCCCTGTCTTTCGAGGCCTCGCGATATGTCGATGTGGCGCCGCGGGCCCGCGCGTGCCCTGAGCCCGTCGAAGGGTGGAACGGATCGTCACAGCCAACGCGACGCACCGCTGACCGGATCCCCTCCCCGGATCCCTCGGCTGCGCTCGGGATGACGGGGGCGGAGCGCGGGAATGACGGGACGGGGTGGGACAGGGGAGGCGGCTGCGGGGACGGGACCTGCACGGTTCTCGACACACCGAATCCGCGCCAGCCTCTAGTGTGTTTCCCCTTGACAACTGACCTCGCTGCTGGCTAGTCTCGCATCACGTTTAGAGGGAGGTGCAGCGTGGCGAGTCAGGCCTACTGTTTCAAGTGTCGGGCGAAAGTCGATATCAGCAACCCAAAGCGCGTGACCCTGAAGAACGATCGTCCGGCTACGCAAGGCACCTGCTCGACCTGCAACACCAAGGTATTCCGCATCGAGAAGAGCTGACCGCCGCGCGCAACTCTCCCAACGGCCCGCTCCGGGACTCCAGAGCGGGCCTTCGTTTGTCCCGGTTCTCTGTTCGCAACGTGAGCCGAGGTGTGGTCGTCGAGTGCCGGCCGGCCATAGCAGGGAAGCCGGATACCAACCTCCGCCACACGTGAACCCATAACTCGCCGCCTTGAGCAGGCTCGCGCAGCAATATATACTCTTCTCAATCGGCTCATGATCTTCGGGACGTTTGGGCCGTCGGCCCGTGAAACGTGAAAGGTGCTTGCGCGCACTAGCGCGCGAGGCGCATGTACGTACGGTGATCACACGTACGTGCGCGTGAAAGGGTTCTGGTTTCCCGTGGCCATTCGCCTACTGAACGCCAAACAGGCAGTAGTCCGGCGACGCGCGTTCGCGCTTGTCGGGACGATCTTGGCGGCACTTGCCGTCGTGATTGCCGCAGGCGTGACAGGCGATTTGTGGGACGCGCGCGCCGCCGACGTAC
>CAYYFS010000132.1:0-2486 GCA_964471055.1 uncultured Dehalococcoidales bacterium | reverse complement strand
GTGATTGCCGCAGGCGTGACAGGCGATTTGTGGGACGCGCGCGCCGCCGACGTACACGACTTCGGCGACGCGCCGGACCCGGCGTACCCGTCTCTCCTCACGAGCAACGGCTCCCGGCACGAGGACATCACCAAACTGTGGCTGGGCGAAAGCGTCGACGCGGAGTCCGATTCAGTCCAGGTCGACAACGACCTCCACGACGACGGCCTGAACAAGACGCAGCCGCTCAGAGTGAAGATCCAGCGCAACCCTTCGTACGTCGGCAGCGCATATCTGAACGTCCTGGTCGACGAAAACCAGGATGGCGACTGGGAAGACGCGGGCGAGCGCGTCGTCCCAGACGCGCCCATCACCAACTGGGTGGGCGACGTTGCAGTCTACGAGAACGTGTGGGTCGATATCGCTACCGAGCGATGGGTCCGCCTCACCGTCACGCAGTCCGCGATCGGCGGGACATACGACGGCACGACTGTCACCGCGTTCCCGATCGGCGAGACCGAGGACCACGAAACGGCCCCGGAGCACACCGACCAGCAGTCGCAGCTCCATGACCCCATCACGTCCGGGAACCACTACACCACCGCGTCCAACTACCACGACCCGACCACGAGCACCGACCACACCCCGGCCACTTCACTGTCGGGCGACCATTCGACGCTCACATCAGGCGTTCACGACGGGCAGAGCTCGACGACGCACGCGCCCGAGTTCTCCGTTCCTCACACTTCAGTTGACTCGTACCTCCACATGGACGGCGCGTCTACCTGGCACAACGTCCTGGCCTCGAAGTCGCACGATCCGTCCGCTTCTGACACGCACGACGCAGAGGCATCTGACCAGTACCACGACGTGGCCATGTCGGACCAGCACGACCCGGCCATGTCGGACCAGCACGATCCGACGGCGTCGGCGGGCCAGCACGACCCGACCGATTCGGACAACCACGACACCTTCCTGTCCGAGGGCCACTCACCGGCCGTCTCCAGCGCACACGATGCCACTCTCTCCGACGCCGGGCACGAGCCCGACTGGTCCATGCAGCACACGACGGCCATGTCCGGGTCGCATTTGGGCGCGCTGTCGCTCGCGGGCCACAGCCCGACCGATTCCGGTGTGCACACCTCGGCCTCGTCGACGCTGCACACGGCGGCGTTCTCCCAGAGCGGCCACGACCCGCTCTGGTCCGTCGAGCACGATCCGGCTTCGTCGAGCTACCACGACCCGGGGCAGTCGGCGGGCGGTCACCTGCCGCTGACCTCGAGCTACGGCCATGACCCGTACGATTCGGGCCAGCATGTGTCGGCCTCTTCGACGCTGCACTCTGTGAGCCTTTCGCAGGCCGGGCACATCCCGTCCGACTCGGCCATGCACAACCCAACCACCTCTGCCGCGCACGATCCAGTACAGTCGGCGGGCGGCCACAGCCCCACCTGGTCGCAATTGCACGACCCGACGGCCTCGGCCGCGCACGACGCCGCCCTCTCCGCGGGTGGCCACAGCGTGCTGGACTCGCAGTTCCACGACCCGGCTGTGTCGGACACGCACGACACGGCGCTCTCCGGGATGCACGACCCCGTTTCGTCGGGCGCGCACGACGCGCAGCAGTCGGCTATCCACGATCCGATCCTGTCCGGAATCGCGGGTCACGACTCGTACTACTCTGGTCTTCACACAACGCTCACCTCGGTGATCCACGACGGCATGTACTCGGCGGACCACGTCGCGTCTGTCTCCGGTACCGGCCACCAGGTCGCCGTGTCGCTGGGCCACGATCCGTACTACTCGCAGGGCGGCGGCACGCACGTCACCGCCACGTCTGACGGAGGCCACGAGGCCGCGACCTCGGACATGCACGACGGCGTGATGTCCAACGTCCACACCGACGTGATGTCGCAGGGCTCTCACGATCCGGGCGCGTCCCTGGGCCACGACCCGTACCTGTCGAACCTCCATGACCCGGCGACGTCCGGCGTTCACGATGGTGTTTTCAGCGGCACCCACACCCCGACCGACTCGGAAGGCGGCCACGATCCGTCCATCTCGACCGGCCACGACGCCTTCATGTCCGGACTCCACGATCCGGCCACCTCGGACACGCACGACGGTGCGTTCAGCGACTACCACCTCGAGATGGTGTCGCAAGGTGGCAGGCACGACGAAGACCAGTCTCTCCTCCACGACGGAGAAACGTCCGGCTACCACCTCGAGGCGCTTTCACTGAACCAGCAGCACGACGCTCAGAAGTCGACTGGCCACGACTCGTTCCTGTCGAACAACCACATCGCGGGCGACTCCGGCGTGCACGACGGCGTGTACTCCTCCGTGCACGACGAGATGCTGTCCCAGGGTGGAATGCACGACGGGTCGGCCTCTGACCTGCACGATGGCGCGACCTCCGGCTTCCACGCTCCAGCGCAGTCCGGCATGGGCCACGACCCATCGATCTCCACGGGCCACGACGATTTCACGTCGAACAACCACGACCC
>CAYYFS010000131.1:2341-6222 GCA_964471055.1 uncultured Dehalococcoidales bacterium | reverse complement strand
CCGACCGTGATGTCGGCTCCGTTGGAGACGGTCTGGGCGGGCCCGAAGCTCACCCCGTCCGCGCCGCTGGCAACCGACACGACGATCGAGCTATCGCCCGGCTCGCCTGACGTCCAGCTGATGTTGCCCCAGACAAGGTCAGCGATACCGCTGTTGTAGACGACCGTCCAGTTGCCTGTTCCGGGCGGAGCAGTGAGAGTGCTGCCGGTCATGTCTGAGTAGTTGTACAGGTTGCCGCCGAGATGGACCGTCTTGAGGTCCTCCGCCCCGATCGGGGTCACGCCGTCAGCGCCGATCGCGCCCGCAGTCGGGTCGATCCGGTAGGCTTTCCCGCTCCGGTAGCCCGCAGCCCAGATCTTCCCGGCTGCGTCGACGGCCACGCCTGTCGGACCAACGTCGCTGTCGCTCAGGACGACGTTCCCGACGAACGTGCCGTCATTCAGGAGGTGACCGATGGTCCTTCTCCCGTAGTCCAGCGCGTGAGCGGTCCAGACGTGGTCGTTACCGTCAACGACGCAGCCCTGAGATCGCCCATTCCCGTAGGCGGCCGGATCGTACGCGCCGTGCGGGAAGCTCCCTAGGTGGGTGCCGTCCGGGGCGTACTTGTTGATCCGGTTGCCACTGAGCTGGGTGTTCCAGACGTTGCCATGACTGTCGATGCACAGGCCATAGCTATCGAAGTGGCTCTGCCCGGACCAGTTGGTCCCGGATGCCGGTGGGCCAACCGAGGGCCCCGACGGATCGCCGTTTGCCCCGCTCAAGGGGTTGGCCGTGTCCCAGCGCAGCAGGTTCCTGGCCGACCAGATGACGCCGTTGGCGTCAATCAGGCCGCCGTAGCCTCCATAGCCGACACTGTTCTCTGAGCGGATGATGGTCCCGGACCCGGGCACGTCGTATCGGCCGCCTTTGACCAGGTCGAATTTCCGGTTGGTCAGGCCACCGACCCAGACGTCGTTATTCGCGTCAACGGAAACGTGCCGGGTGCCTGTCGTGTTGGTTCGGACGTAGTGGACGATGCACTCGTCTGCTGCCGTCGCCACTGCCCGCGCGCCGCTTGCGTCGGCCCAGGGCTTCACGTCGGTGAGTCCGGTCGACGTGTCGATCACGCCGTTGCCGTTGCGGTCCTCGCACTGGCCGTTCTCCTCCAGGCCGATGTGGAGCACGCTGCCCCAGCCGTCAAAGACGTTATTGCGGTTCGTCAGCCAGACGCTCCCATCCGCGTCGACTGTGGTGCGGGAAGGGTTGCCGGCACTCTGGCTTGACGGCGTTGTCCGGTATTTGCCCAGCACGGCGCCGGTATCGGTGTCGATCTTCACCGCGGTGCCTTCAGATGACACGGCAATCCAGATGAATCCGAACGGCTCCGTTGTGTCGTCAAGCTGAAGCTGATCCGCGGGGACCTGCGAGAGCTGCGACAGTGAGCCTTCGTTGAAGTCGGAGTCCGATGTGTAGGTCCTGGACGCGCTCTCATAGTTGTCTATCGTGATGGTCCAGCCGGGCACTCCCGGCTCGCCACCGTCCCAGACCCCGTCACGGTTGAGATCGTTGAACTTGGAGCCGTTTATCGCGGCCCCGGCCGGTTCCACCCACTCCTTCGTCACGCGGTTGGACCGCTGCGTGAGGCCATCTCCGTCCACGAACGTGGCCTCGATCGTGTCGGTGCCCACGACCGTGCCTGCGTACGTGAAACTCGCCTGACCCGAGCTATCCGTCACGCTGGTGCCTGTCGTACCGGAGTGAGGGCCGTCGACCACTTCGAACGTAACGGTCGTCCCGACGATTGGTGTTCCGGGAACGGGGTCATCCTTGGTGGCGGTGGCCGTCACCGTGTGAGAAGTGCCCACTAGGTTCGTGGCTGTATCCGGCGACAGCTCGATGTCGCTGATGATCACCAGTTCCTCGCCGCGGGCGAGAATGTACGGGTAACCGACCGTGCCGTCCGTTGCCGTGTGCGACCCGGATGGATGCACGGCGATCGCAAGCACCTCGAAGTTGACCGGCCAGGTTTCAAAATTCTCGTGCACTGAGTTGTGCCAGTTGGACAGAGTGGCATCAGTCAACAGGGCCAGCGAGGGGTGCGTCGCGACGATGTGGACGTTGTCCAAGGCACCGGTAGTGCCGGCCCCGGTGACTGTGAACGAGCCGAACGCGTCGAGAAGAGGCACCGCTGTCCCGTACCCGGATGAGTGGTAGTAGCAACTGAGAGAGATGTAGGCCCCGGTCTTGCCTGCTTCGGCCACCGAGAACGCCGCCCCGCCCTCCATCAGGAGGTCGCCCTGCGTGCCATTGCCTCTGCCGTGGTACGCCTCGTCTGCACCGATGATGATCACGTTTCCGTCAATGACGCTGCCCCAGACCGAGGCGTTACCTATCGCCGCGGTGATGGGGCCCGTGCCTACGCGGCAGGTCGGGTCTGCAAGCACGATTGCGTCGAACGCCGCGAATTCAGCCGCCGTCATGGCCGACCATTGCGAAGCCGTCTTCCGCACGACCGTCTTGCCCGCGAGGCCGAATTTGGCCACGATGGTGCCGGCGCCTCCCCCCTGGTCTGTCGGGTCTAGCAAGACCACCTGGCCGGAGGAGGCGTTTGCCGACTGGCTCTCCATGGCCAACGGGACAGCCAGCGCCAGCAGAAGCGCGCAACGGGTTTCAGTGTCCGTTTCATGGCGTTGACATCTCCTCTGTAGTCTTGGGCGGTGTCAATATCCCGGGCCACAATCGCAACAAAAAGAGCGCGCCGAAGAAGGGGCGTAGTCCGTCTGCTTCGTCGCGCTGCTGGGGCTGCTGAGGGCCGGTGGGAGCCGGATTGGGGCGGAGTGTCACATTCCCGAGGGAATCCGTCAAGTATTGCGCGTATTGCTGCTACGTGTATTGCGCGCGGGAGGGCACCTTGCGGATTCCGACCCAGGCGAGTGGCGGGTCATCAGGAGGACGAAGGGGAGGGTGGCGAAGGCGACGGCGGCGGCGGCGGCGAAGAATCCCCTGAAGACGGTGAGCCCGGCGTCGACCGCGCCTTCCTCGAACGCTGCCTGGCCGACCGGGTCAAGCGAGAACTCCAGGCCGCCCGCGAGAAGCTGGTAGCGGGCAGTTCCCCAGGCCGTCAGGGCCGCAAGCCCGACGGTCATGCCCACCATCCGGGAAACGGTGAGCAGCGCCGACCCCGCGCCGCGGTCGGCCGACGTGGACCGGCGAAGCGCGCTTTCGGTGATCGGGGCGATGAGGAGGCCCAGTCCCAGGCCGGTGACGGCCAGGTGGATCGTCATCCAGGGCTCGGTTACGTCCAGCCCCCACCGCGACATGAGCAGGAACCCGGACCCGGTGAGCGCGACGCCGGCAAGCGCCGGAATTCGGGCGCCAAGGCGCTGCGTGAGGATGCCGCCCAGCAGCGCACCGGCGGATATGGCGATGGTCATGCGAAGGAGGCGGAGGCCTCCCTCGAGCGGCGACGCGTTCAGAACGGTGTCCGCCATGAGCGGCACCGTGACCATGCCGATGATGAGGGCGCCGCCGACAAGGAAGTGCGCCACGTTCGCGTTCCGGAAGCTCCAGATGCGCAGGAGAGCGCGGGGTAGCAGCGGCGATTCGGCCTTCATCTGTCGCCAGACGGCCAGAGCGCCCGCCACCGCGCCCGCGGCAAGGAACCAGGCGGTAACCGGTCCCGGTTCCGCGGTCCTGGCCAGGCCGATTGTGATGAGCGCGAGCGCTGCCGCGAAGAGGACACCTCCGAGCAGGTCGATCCGGACCGGCTGCCGCCTGCCCGTCGTTGTCCTGAGGACGAGGATGGTGATCGCGATACCGACAGGTATCTGGAGCCAGAACGCCCACTGCCACGAGATGAGGTTGGTGATCGCGCCGCCCCACAGCGGCCCGACTACCCCTCC
>CAYYFS010000131.1:0-2241 GCA_964471055.1 uncultured Dehalococcoidales bacterium | reverse complement strand
GCCACGAGATGAGGTTGGTGATCGCGCCGCCCCACAGCGGCCCGACTACCCCTCCGGCTTCGGCACTCGCGCCTATCAGGCCGAACGCGACCGCGCGGCGGTTGTCGGCAACCAGGTCGCCGGCCGCAGCTATGGCGACGGGTATCAGCGCGCCGCCGCCGATGGCCTGGAACACCCGTGCACCGACCAGCCACTTGAAATCGGGGTCGCTGTAGCCGAACAGGCGCGGTAGCTCCGGGCTGATGGCGACGGCGATCGACCCCGCGATGAAGACGAGCAGCGCTGCCACGAACATGGCCTTCCGGCCGTAGCGATCGGACACGCGACCCATCAGGGGCATCGCCGCGGTGTAGCCGATCAGGTAGCCGGTGATGGCCCAGGACGCGCGGTCGAGCTCACTGACGGAAACCTCCAGGTCCGCCATGACTTCCGGGAGCACGGTGACAATCACCGTCTGGTCGGCCGCGCCCAGGAAGACGCCCGCGCAGAACGGCAGGAACGGGAGGTAGGGCGTCAGAGCCCGGAGGCCGCTGTTGGAGCGGGCCATGCTAGATCGGAGGCTCTATGGAGATGGCCGCATCGAAATCGGATATCTCGATCGTGCGTTGAACGTCTTCCGGCTCGGCCTCAAGGACCTTTCCATCCGCTTCCACCCGCTTCAGGTGGAAGGTGGCGGGATCCACTCGGAGTGTGACTTCGGCCGTGTACGCGGGATCGACGTTGCCGACGAGCGGCTGGAATGCGGCCGCTGGGATGCGACCGGCCACGACATAGTCACCTTCCGCAAGGGACGGCTCTGCGAACGACGCCTCGTACATCTGGCCGATGATGTTGGCCACGAGCAGGGCGGGGTCGAAGGTGCCGAACGGGCTCTCGTCGGGCGGGATTTCGGCCCACGTCCCGGTGAGAGGGTTGGTCATGTACGTGAGGTCGCCCATCAGCACCACGTCGATCTTCACGAAGGCCCGGCCGAGCGTGGCCTTTGCCGACAGGGACACTCCTTCGGAAGCGACGGCCGCGCCTTCAGCGCTCTTGAGTTCGATACCGCCTGGCAGAGCGGTGTACCCGGCGTCGTGATCGAGGCGGAATCGGAACGACTTCAATCCGGCGGTTGCCTGTTGTGCCCGCTCCACCACTTCCGCTGCGCTGAGAGCGGGCCGGGGCGTCGCGGTCGGTTCTCCACCCCCGGAACAGCCGGCGAGGGCCAGCGGGAACAGGGCGATGGCAAGTGCGAGGGTGGCGAATATGCGGCGGGAGCGCATCACGGATGCCGGCCCGGGCGCGAGCCTCACTCCGGCTCCGGCGAGCCCGGGTCGGAGCCGGTCATGCCGCGCAGCTGGCGGAGCGCGTTCTCGGCCTGGCTGATGTTGGCTCCCTCAGGTGCGCGTCGCAGGTAGGCGGTGAGGGAGTCGACGGCTTTCGAGAACTGCCCGAGTTCGGTGTGGATCCGGGCGAGATCGCCCAGGTTGCGCCAGTCCCCGGGCGAGAGCAGCCTGACGCGGTCCGCGGAAGCAAGGGCGCGAGGGTAGTCGCGCTGTTTCAGGTAGATTCGCTTCAGGTTGATGAGCAGGCGGCGCAGCGTGGACCGCGGAGGGCTGGTGGGGAGGAGCCGCCGGGCGTGTGAAGCCGGTGCGCCGGCAGGCAGCCCTCGACCTCTGGTAGCCAGCCGCAGGCACTCCTTGCGCGAGAGCAGGCCCCCGCGATTGAACGGATCGACGAAGATCTCGGACGCACCGCGGCCGGCGGCGAGTACGAAATGGCCGGTCATGCCGATAGAACGGAAGCGGCGCCCGGCCTGGCGGGCGACTTCGGCGTACAGCAGGCACAGCGGGACGGGCACACCGAGGCGACGGTCAAGGACGTCGCTCATGTAACAGTTGCGGGGGTCGTGGTAGTTGTCGGTGTTGCCCGCGAACCCCTCTTCCTCGAAGAGGACTTCGTTGATGCGGTGGATCGCGTCGTACAGGGAGTGACGCCCGCGCAGCCGCCTACGCACGCGCTCGCCCAGAACCGCGATGCTGCCGAGGCAGTCCACGACGTCGAGGTCGGGGTACTCCTCGGCGGCGACGTACACCGCCGCGAGGACTGGATTGACCTGGTCCTCCGGGGCGGAGATCGCCTGGATGAAGCCCTGTCGGGCGGAGGGTGCCTGCGTACCCATGCCGTTCTCGAAGTGCGTAGTGGACGTTCCGCGAACGGGAGCAGGTCGCATTCTAGCGTTCACCACAGGGAGCGGCAAAC
>CAYYFS010000130.1:3474-6265 GCA_964471055.1 uncultured Dehalococcoidales bacterium | reverse complement strand
ACCCGGGGAGGCCCGGCAAGATCATCGCAGTCCCACTTTCGCTGACGGCCTACAGTGGTCCGAAACGGATTCAGTCCGGACCTGCATTCCGGCGTGGCCGGCCAGACGCTCGACCAGCTCCATCGACCTGGCCTCTTCAGCGATCTCAAACGCCCGCGCCGCCGCGTCCGGCTCACCTGCGTCAAGCGTGGCTTCGATCAGGCCGGTGTACCCGGCATACTTGTCCTCACGGAAATGGGCTTTCGACTCTTCCGGGGCCAGGATGCCCGTCAGCCGCTTTGCATGGGCCCTGGCACCTTCGAACCAGGGGATCGCGGCCGCCGGGCCATCGGTCTGCCGGGTGACCCTCCCGATTCCCAGACCGGCCTCCATCTGCAGAGCCTGCGACCCGAGGGCCGAGCCCTTCTCCCACGCGCTTTCGTACTGCTCCTTCGCTCCCCGGAGGTCGTCCGTTGACTCGCATATCCGGCCGAGCAGGACTCGGGCGTGGGCCTCCTTTGCCTGGAGCCCGAGACGCGTCGCCTGCTCGGTCGCCCGCTCCGTCGCCTCAAGGGCTGCGGGAGCGCTGCCGGAGCGAAGGCATACGTCGGCCAGTAGCAATCGGGCGGTCAGCTGCAGCGGCTCGTTCCCGACATCGCCGAGCACACCTGTCGCTTCCCTGAGGAACGCCTGCGCCTGCGATGAATCGCCTTTCCTGTCTTCCGCTACGGCCATCGTCATGAGGCACTTCGCACCCTCGACGACAATGTCCAGTGACTTGAACACGGTTCTGGCTTCAACCGCTGACCTGCCCGCCTGATCGAGCCGGCCCATGGCCAGGTAGATCTCGGCGAGGTCGGCATCACAGGTGGCCACGTGCCGCGGGAGCTGGTGCTCTTCGAACAGGCTCTTCGCCTTGCTCATGATCGCGATCGCCCGGACGTGGTCGCCTTCGATGAAGTCGAGCCATCCGATGTTCGCCTCGTTCATCGCGGACGGGATGTCTGCGCCCAGCCGCTGGAGCGACCTGGCCGCCCGCCCGAAGTAGGACCTGGCGGCTCGGTAGTTGCACAGGTTGGTGGCGACGTTGCCCAGGTTCGTGTCCGCGAGCGCCACCATTTGCCTGTCGGTGGCTCGCGCGAAGGTCGCCCGGGCGCTGGTGTAGTAACGGCCTGACTCAGCGTTTCGTTCGAGCCGGTGGTACAGGTTCCCGACGTTCAGCTCCACTTTCGCCCGATGGAGGTCCTGGCCCGAGGTGTCGAAGATCTGTATGCACTTCTCTGCCGTGGCGAGGGCGTCGTCCGTGCGGCCCACGTAACCGAGCGCATCGATGGCGCCGATCAGTGTGCGGGCTGCCTCGATCTCGTCGCCGGCCTCCGCGTACATGGCGCTCGCACGCTCGTACAACGAAATGGCATCCGTGCAGGCGCCGGTCTGGTGAAGTGCCTGCGCCTTCCCGCGTGTGGCAAGGCCAAGGAGAGCCGGGTCTTCGAGCAGGGTCGCTGCCGCGACCGCCAGGTCGCCAAGCGCGAGTCCCTGTTTCGCATCGGATTGAAGTGCTTCATCCAGCCGCGCCTTGGCGGCGCGGACAAAGTCTTCGTCTACCTGTGAACGGTGCTGATTGCACCAGCCGGATGGATCAGCGCTCTGGAGCGCCTCGGAAATGAGTTCCAGTACGGCTGTCTCTGCCACTGCGAAACATCCTTTGTGGGAAGGAGTGATGTTCTTCGAACGGGCCTGTGGGTGCCTGGAGATGAATGTGCCTGAGGGGTTGCGATGCCCGGCGCTGATCCCGAAGTCAATGACACAACTGCAATCATCCCTCGCGCGGGGTTTGAGGCTCGACGGCCAATGGGCGCGACTTCGCGGACCAAAGGCTCTCAGCGATGAGCCAATCGGCTCACCGCGGGCTGCAGCCGTGTTCCGACGCGCCTTGATCGCAGAGCCGGGCAGACACGCGCGCGGGCCGAGGGGGGTGAGGGAAGTGCTCGTGGGGCCGGACCGGTTCCGGGATGCAGGCGGTACGTCAGCCGGGGTGTCGCGCGGGACGCCCGACAGTAGATTGCCCGGCTCGGGAGCTGCATTGTGCAGCTTTTTCACTTATAATTAGCATATAAGCCGTCCACTCGTCCGACGCGCGCCCGCGGCCCGGCCACCGGGCACTCCAGGAGACAGAACCGGCGGCAGGGACGGCTCCGGGCTGACACAGGCGGAAGCCGGACAGCGCGCAGGATGGAAAGACAAGAGCCCTGACGGAGACATGCCAGATGATCAAACCGACCATGACCGCGGCCATCAACAAGCAGATCACTGCCGAGTTCTACGCCGCCTACCTCTACCTTTCTGCATCCTCCTTTCTCGAGAAGAAGTCCTATCCGGGGATGGCGCGCTGGATGCGCGCACAGTACGAAGAGGAGCTCACTCACGCCCTGAGGCTGGTCGACTTCATGTACGACCGGGACGGCACAGTGACGCTCGGCGCCATCAAACAGCCCCCCGCGGAGTTCGGCTCCCCGTTGGGAGTCTACGAAGCCGCCCTGGAGCACGAACAACTCGTGACGGGGATGATCGACGACCTCTACGCCCTGGCAACACAGGAGAGGGACTTCGCCAGCCAGGTATGCCTGGAATGGTTCGTCACCGAGCAGGTGGAGGAAGAGAAGAACGTCACTGAGGTCATCGATCAGCTGAGGCTGGTCGGAGATGACGGTCCGGGGCTCCTGATGCTGGACAGAGAGCTGGGACAGCGGCCCGCCACAAGTATCACCGTCGCGGCTGACGGAGGCGGCGCCGAGGCTGGAGAGTAGCCCGC
>CAYYFS010000130.1:0-3374 GCA_964471055.1 uncultured Dehalococcoidales bacterium | reverse complement strand
ACGCGGCCTGACCGGCTCGTCCCGGAACCGCGCCGACGGTAACATTGCGCTCGGCACCCGCACTGAGTGCGGCAGGCGCAGCCGCTCCCGGGAAGGGCAGTCGATCCCGTGGAAATCAACGTCGCTCTTGCGATAACTCTGACGGCTCTTGCCGGGCTATCCACCGGCATCGGCAGCGTTTTCGCGCTGCTCCTGGGGAGGCCGAGGCCGACCATCCTCGCGATCATCCTGGGCTTCTCCGCCGGTGTGATGCTCTACGTCTCCTTCACGGAGTTGCTGGGGACGGCTATCGAGGAGATCGGCTTCGGCAGAGCCAACATCGCGTTCTTCGCCGGGATACTGTTCATCGTGCTGGTGGACAGGCTGGTCCCCCACGGGCACGCAGAGGAACACGATTCAGAGCACGAACACGAGCACGGACACGGCGGGCGGTCCGCGGTCATGCGCGTGGGCATGTTCACCGCGGTGGGCATCGCCATCCACAATCTGCCGGAAGGTCTGGTGGTGTTCAGCAGCGCCGCGGGTGGGGACGTTGCCCTCGGCACGACGATCGCCATAGCGGTCGCCATACACAATATCCCCGAGGGTATGGCGGTATCGGTGCCCGTGCTCTATGCGACCGGCAGCCGCCGCAAGGCTTTCGCGTACTCGCTTCTCTCGGGGGCATCTGAGCCGGTGGGAGCACTCATCGGCTACGCGGTCTTGTACCCGTTCATCACGCCGGACCTGATGACCGGCCTCCGCGCGGCCGTCGCAGGCATCATGATCTACATCAGCCTGGACGCGCTGCTCCCGATGGCCCACAGGTACGGGCGCGAGTACCTCGTCATCACGGGAATCGCGTCAGGGATGGCGGTGATGGCGCTCAGCCTGTTCATGCTGGAGTAGATCCAGCGGCGTGGTGGCCGCCCCGGACTCTAGGCCAGGCAGCGAGGGTCTCCGCTCACGTGTATGACCTCATCCTGCAGGTCGGTGTCCTCAACCTGCACCGTCAGGTGATCCACTTCGAATCCGGCCTTGAGTTGCTCCCGCAAGACCGTCAGCAACCTGCCCGGATTGGCGCCCGGGCTGCGTCTCACGTGCACGCTCATTGCGACGCAGCCGGACGTGAGCGTCCACACGTGCAGGTCGTGGACGGATTCGACCCCGGGCGCGGCCACAACCGCATCGCGCAACTTGTCCGGGTCCACGTGACGCGGGGCCACCTCCATCAAGACGTTGACGGTCTCTTTCACGAGGCGGACTCCTGCGATCAGGATGAAGGCAGATATCACGAGCGCGGCGATCGGGTCCGCTGCGTTCCAACCCGTGGTCATCACGATGAGCGCGCTCACCACCACGGCGCCCGACGCCAGGCTGTCGCCCAGTACATGGAGGAAGGCCGCCTTCACGTTCAGGCTGTGGTGCGTGTGCGGGTGGAGGAGCCACGCGCCCACGAGGTTGCCGGCAAGCCCTACGACTCCCACTATCAGGACAACCGGGCCGTTCACCTCTGGACCGGCGGCGAGTCTCGTAGCGGCTTCGTAGGCTACGTACGCCGCAATCGCCAGCAGGGCCACTCCATTCACGAGGGCCGCCAGGATCTCGGCGCGGGCGTATCCGAAGGTATGCGCCTTGCCGCCCGGACGCTGTGCCAACCAGAACGCGAGCAGAGCAAGGCCGACGGCCGCCACATCAGCCACCAGGTGCCCGGCGTCTGCCAGCAACGCGACACTGTGCCCGAAGATGCCCCCGAGTACCTCCGCGACAAGGATCGTGGAGCTGATACCCAGCACCCACTTGAGGGAACGGCTTTCCGATGTTCTGGCGTGTGTGTGCTGGCTTCTCAAATCGCGACCCGCAGCATTCCGTTTCTATCCGGCATCGACCAACCTGTGGCCCCGCTCTCGCGGACCCTGGCGCGAACCGGCGCGCACGCGTTCTTCATCCTTTCCTTGAGAATGGCAACGAGCAGAGCACAACGCTGCTGTCCCGCCCGTCAGGCAAGCCCGCCTTCCGTCAGCCAGTAGAAGACGATGTACGCCCCGGCGATCAGCAGGAGAACGCCCGATGCAGTGCCCATGTACGGGAGGAGCCTGCGCATCCCGGCGGAGACTGCGGTCCGCGCCAGTGCGATGCTGACGGTCAGCACGGTTATCACGAACGCCATGCCGACCGCGTAGAGCAGGAACTGGGCAGCCGCGTCGAAGAAACCACCGGTCGCCAACGAGCCACTCACCAGTGCCAGAAAGATCGGCAACGTGCAGCTGAGCGACGCTATGGCGTAGCTGACGCCGAACAGGAAGTACCCCCTCAGGGAGGAGTCCTTCGGGCTGCCGATGCGGCTCGCGGCCCGGGCGGCAAAGGCCGAATACAGCTTGCCGCCCGCGAGCACGTAGCTGCCTGTCAGGGCCAGCGCGATTCCGAGACCGAATCCGACCCACGGCAGCACGGATGTCAGCCCCTGTGCGCCCGCGGAGATAGCGACACCAAAGGCCCCGAACAGCACGACGAACCCCAGCCCCACCGCGACACTCACTACGAGAGCCTTGGCAAGCCTGCGCCCCACCGGCGTGGTCTCCGGCTCATCCTGTTCTCCCACATACAGGCCCAGGTACACGGGTAGCATCACGAATCCGCATGGGTTGACAGCCGCGACCATGCCCGCGCCGAACGCGAACCCGAAACCGAGAACCGAGCCCAGGTCACCCAGCAGGTTCGACGACCAGGCTGAAACGTCCAACACCCCGCCGACAACCGTGTTGCTCCCGCCACCCACGAGGAGCCCGGCGACGGCCGCGGCGGCCAGAAGCGCAGCTCCGGCTACGTATGGCAGTACTACGGCGCGGCGTAGGCCAAACGTGAGTCCCCTGCCTGTCGCTGTGTCGGTCATGACGGTATTACCTTACTGGCTGAATCGAGGCGGGCCTACCCCGTTGCATCTGCGCCTTCCAGCACTTCGAGCAATGCCTGTTCCAGCTCTTCTTCCGGCGCGTACGACTCGAAGCGGGCAGCGATTCGACCCTCTGCATCCACCACGAAGGTCCACTCATCGGTGGTGAGGCCCCACTCTTCGAGCAGCGGGCTCCTCACCCCTTTGCCCAGATCGCCTATGACTTCGTGGGGGTTGTCGTAGATGTCCACGTGAATGAAATCGGCCTGGCCCGCGTAGCGCTCACGGAGCGCGCTCACAGCTTCGACCTGCGGTCCGCAGAAGGCGTTCGTGCAGAACGCCGGACTCGCGAATACCACCACAAACGGTCGACCGCCCTCCAGGGCGTCGGCGATGCTGCGTTCGTAGAGATCGCGGTCCGGCTCAGAGCCCGTGGTCAACTCCCCGATGTCGTCCACGTCCTCCAGGGTCCGGTTGGCGCTTCGCGGCGCGGCGTCACCGA
>CAYYFS010000129.1:4842-6336 GCA_964471055.1 uncultured Dehalococcoidales bacterium | reverse complement strand
GGCCCCAGACGGGCTCTGTTCCGCGTCATGGTCACCGATCTTCTTCGGCATGGCCGGATCACCACGACTCTCGCGAAGGCCAAAGAGGTTCGTCCGTTGGCTGAGCGCATGGTGACGCGCGGCAAGAAAGGCTCGCTCCACGACCGGCGGATGGCCGCTGCGTTCGTGACCGACCCGAACGTCGTCGATCTCGTGTTCGATGAACTGGCGGCCAGGTATCGCGACCGGAACGGCGGCTACACCCGCATCATCAAGCTCGGTGCCCGCAAGGGCGACGCGGCCGAGATGGCGGTTCTGGAATTGGTGGAGGAGTGATCCCCGGCCCGCCTCGCGCGGGGCCTGTTGGCGGAACGCCATGCGCATCGGGCTGGTTGTCGAGTACGACGGCACGGAATTCCACGGCTCGCAGCTCCAGAAAAGCGTGCGTACCGTGCAGGGCGAACTGACGAAAGCCGTGCGAACCGTGTTCGAGGACGAGATCGGAATCCGCCTAGCGAGTCGCACGGATGCCGGCGTGCATGCCAGAGGACAGGTGGCGGCGTTCGATGCGGATACGGAACTGAGCGAAGACACGATCAGGAAAGCCTTGAACTACTATCTGCCGGAGGACGTGCGGACGAAAGCGGTGGCCAGGACGGCCGACCGCTTCGACCCGCGACGTCATGCAGAATCCCGCGAATACGTATACACGCTCACTGACGCTGAAGTCCCCTCGCCCATCCGCAAGCGGTTCGAGGCGCCGGTGAAAGGCCGGCTCGACGAGGATGCCATGGAGCGCGCAGGCGCCGTCTTCTGCGGCGTCCATGATTTCGCTGCGTTCGCGGGACCTGCGTCCCCCAGAGACGCTTGCACCGTGCGTCGCGTGGACAGCGTGTCGACAAAAAGGGAAGGCGACCGCGTGGAGATCACCATTCGGGGCAACGCCTTCGTGCACCAGCAGGTGCGCCGAATGACGGCCGCCCTGGTGGACATCGGCCAGGTCAGGACTTCGGTTGATCAGATCAAGGCGTACCTTCACGGGGCGAATCGGGGCACAGCGCGTCGGCTCATGCCAGCGCGCGGCCTCTGTCTGGCAAGTATCATCTACGCTGGCGCCGGCCCCAACGGGCTGCCGCGCACAAACGGGAACTGAGAATGACAACCAGGATAAGACACTACAACCCGAGCGCCTCCGAGCTACCGGCGGAGTGGCACGTGATCGACGCCTCCGGGGAGATCCTGGGTCGGCTGGCCACCAGGGTGGCCTGGCTGCTCATGGGGAAGCACAAGCCGGGCTACGTGAGCCACCTGCTCGCCGGCGATTTCGTTGTCGTCACCAACGCTTCTGCGGTGAGGGTGACGGGCGACAAAGCAGAACAGAAGCTGTATGTGCGGCACAGTCAGTATCCGGGCAGCCGGAAGGAAATACCGCTTGAGCGGATGATGGACCGGCATCCTGAGCGCGTTATCGAACATGCGGTCCGGGGGATGCTCCCCAGGAACAAGCTCGGAAAC
>CAYYFS010000129.1:0-4742 GCA_964471055.1 uncultured Dehalococcoidales bacterium | reverse complement strand
CCGAAACCCGCCCGGAGGCGCCGGACCGCGCGGAGGACCAGCAGTTCACGCGCCGGGACTGACGATGAGAATACCGAGAACGCTGGGGAGGCGTAGTTGACGGAGCAGCACTACTACTACGGCACCGGGAGACGCAAGGGCGCCATCGCCCGGGTACGCCTGTACGCCACACCGGGGAACATCACGGTCAACGGCAAGCCCGTGGACGAGGTGTTCCCGGGCCCGAGCTGGATCTCCGCAGTGAACGCACCTCTGCAGGCAACAGGCACCGGCGATTCCGTCACGGTGGTGGCGAAAACGCATGGAGGAGGCGTCAGCGGGCAGGCAGGTGCCGTCGCGCTCGGCGTGGCGCGTGCGCTCCTCGAGATGAACCCTGACCTGAGGACTCCACTCCGCGCTGCGGGGCTACTCACGCGGGACTCCCGTGTGAAGGAGAGCAAGAAGTACGGGCTGAAGAGAGCCCGAAAGGCACCGCAGTACACCAAGCGCTAGGTATTGTGCCGGCGAAGGGGGCTACCCCGCCTTTCCCCCCGAGCTTTCGAGAACGCCCCCGGTCCGCCCGGGGGCGTTTTTCATTTGCAGTCCGCTCCACCGGTCCAGCGTGCATCCCGGCGGGCAGGCGGGCGCCACACTGCCCGCCCGCGCTATCGCTGGCGGGGTCCGCTACGAGAGAGTGATCTCCAGGCACCTGGCCAGTCCCGCAAGGTCCGGCCACACGCGAACCTCTGCGTCTGGCAGCGCCGCTTGAGCCGCCCGGACCGCGAGCGCCTCGATCGGAGGGTCGATCTCAAGGAGCGAGGCAGCCCCTGCACCCGCGAGGAGCCCGGGCAGCTCCCGGACAAGCGGCCCGATGTACCGCATCCCGTCCGGGCCGCCATCCAGAGCCGTTTCAGGCTCATACGCGATCTCGGGCTGGAGACCCCGGAGAGCATCGGTACGGACGTAGGGCAGGTTTGCCACCACAAGGTGGTAGCGGCCCCTCAGCGGCTCGCTCAGGTGCCCTTGCAGCCACGTCACGCGGTGTGCAACGCCCCGCGCGTCGCCGTTGGATCGGGCGACCTCCAGAGCGTCCTGCGAAGAATCGACCGCGTCGACCCCCGCATCGGGTAACTCCAACGCCAGCGTGATCGCCAGCACTCCACTTCCCGTACCCACGTCGGCAATCCGCGGACGGGCGATGCCTGAGCGTGAGGCTGCTTCCAGAGCCCGATCAACGAGCAACTCGGTCTCCGGCCTTGGAACAAGCACCCTTCGGTCCACGGCGAACCGTCGCCCGAAAAACTCCGCGGATCCGGTGATGTAGGTGAGCGGCTCGCGGCGGACGCGCCGCTCCAGCAGGGGCGAGATCAGGGCCTCCGCATCAAGGCGTGCCGGTTCTCGCAGTGAAGCGAACAGCCGCGCCCGGTCCATTCCGAGCGCGTGCATCAGGAGGAGCTCGCCTTCCAGATCCGCGTCGGGGACCGAAGCATCTCGGAGCGAGACGCGCACGGTTGTCAGCAGGTCTCCAACGGTCGAGCGGTGGGTGCCCACCTCAGGATGGCTGAGGCAACGCCGCCAGCATCCGCGCCTGCTCCTCGCGCAGCAGCGCGTCGATGAACTCGTCCAGTCCCCCATCCAGGACCCGGGGCAGGTTGTGGCTCGTGAGCCCGAGGCGGTGATCCGTGACCCGTGTCTGGGGGTAGTTGTAGGTGCGGATCTTTTCCGAGCGGTCCCCGCTGCCCACCTGTGACCGCCGGTCGGCGCTCGTGGCCTCCTGCTGCTTTCGCAGTTCGGCGTCCCACAGTCGGCTGCGCAGGACATCCATGGCCATCACCCGGTTCTGAAGCTGCGAGCGCTCCTTCTGGCATGTGACGACAATACCGGTGGGGATGTGCGTAAGCCGCACCGCGGTTGCCACCTTGTTCACGTTCTGCCCGCCGTGCCCGCCGGCGTGGAAGATATCGATCCGCAGGTCGTCCGGCCTGATCTCGACGTCGATTTCCTCAGCCTTGGGCAGCACGGCGACGGTGGCCGTGGAGGTGTGGATCCGGCCCTGCGACTCCGTCTCCGGCACCCGCTGGACCCTGTGCACCCCGCTCTCGTGCTTGAGCCGGGTGTAGGCGCCGTCGCCCTCTACCTCGAAGATGATTTCTTTCATGCCGCCGACGCCGGTTTCGTTTACGGTCACCGGTCGCAGTCTCCAGCCCTGCGTCTCCCCGTAGCGCTGGTACATGCGGAACAGCTCCGCCGCGAACAGCCCGGCTTCGTCCCCGCCCGCGCCCGCGCGGATCTCAACCACCGCGTCGGCGTGCTCCGTGACGTCTTTCGGCAGGAGGGCGGCCTCAATGCCCTCCGTCAGGCTCGCGAGGCGCGCCTCGACCGACGTAATCTCCTCGGTCGCCAGCGCCCGAACGTCCGGGTCTGCCTCGTCTTCCAGGATCGACCGCGCGCCCTGAAGATCGCCCTCCGCGCGCTCGTACTTACGCCAAAGGGCGACGATAGAACGGAGATCGTTGTATTCGCGACCCAGCTTCCGGAGCGTATTGGGGTCGGAGGCCGTCTCCGGGCGGGCCATCAGGGCTTCGAGCTCCGCCTGACGCTCCGCGATGGCCCTCAGTTTGTCGAGCGTGGACTGCTGCATGGAATCGAGGATAGCACGGCGCGTTCTCCGGACCGCCTACCAGCTGAGCGCGGCGATCGCGGATTGTGCAGATGGCGGCCGGCGTCGCGGCCTAGTTCTCGGCCACCTGCCGGCCGACAAGCTCCGCGTCCAGCGGAACCTCGACCTGATCGCCGCCGTCCAGCGGTTTCAGTGCTGCGACGCCCCGTTCGATCTCACGGTCGCCCAGTATCAACGCGTACCGCGCGGCGAGGGCGTTTGCATACCGCATCTGGCTTCTCATGCTGCGGCCGGCCGGTGCCACAACCACCGAGTGGCCGAGCTGCCGCAATTCCGCTGCCAGCACCGTTGCCCGGCTGCCGGCTGCTTCGCCCAGGTGTACCGCTACTATGTCCACGCCCGTGGGCAGGGAGCTTTCGCCGTTCTGCTTCTTCAGGTTCAGGATGAGCCGCTCCATCCCGCTGCCGAACCCCACGCCGGGCGTCGGCGGACCACCGATTAGTTCCATGAGCCCGTCATACCGTCCGCCACCCAGCAAGGCGCTCTGTGCTCCTTCCTCAGCAGGATGCACCTCGAAGACGGTCCTCGTGTAGTAGTCGAGACCGCGTACCAGCCGATGATCTACCTCGTACTTGAGGTCGGGGTACGGCCCCCTCAGGCTTTCGAGACCCGACTGCACCTCGTGCCAGTGGTCTCGGCACTCGTCGCAGAGATAATCCGCGGAGCGGGGCGCGCTGTCGCCGAAGCGGGCGCACGACTCTCTCTTGC
This sequence comes from uncultured Dehalococcoidales bacterium, assembly GCA_964471055.1. Lineage (GTDB taxonomy): Bacteria > Chloroflexota > Dehalococcoidia > Lucifugimonadales > Lucifugimonadaceae > CAYYFS01. The sequence goes on along the minus strand of CAYYFS010000129.1, from coordinate 1,375 downwards.
AGTCCAGCAGCCGCAGCGGGCTGCGCTTGATGCGGCGTTTGCAGTCGTCGCACATGTCTTGCAGGTGGTCCGAGTAGTAGGCGCGGAGAACGTCGAGATACGCGGGCCTGCACGCCGGATCGCCGATGCTGTTCAGCTTGACCGTGAGGCCCCTGATGCCCAGATTCGTGAGATAGCGCCAACCGAGCTCGATCACCTCCACATCCACCTGCGGCGAGGGATCGCCAATGGCCTCGACGCCGAACTGGTGGTGCTGCCGTACTCTTCCGGCCTGCGGCCGCTCGTAGCGGTAGATCGGGGTGTCGTAGTACAGGCGCGCCGGCTGCGGCAAGTTGCGCATGCCGTGCTCCAGGTAAGCTCGGCACACCGACGCCGTTCCCTCCGGCGCCAGTGTGAGCGAATCGCCGCCGTGGTCCTCGAAGGAGTACATCTCCTTCTGGACGATGTCCGTCTCCTCGCCCACTCCGCGCGAGTAGAGCCGCGTATCCTCGAACGTCGGCGTGTCGATGCGGCCGTAGCCAAAGGCGGCTGCTACCTCTGCAGCCGTCCGTCTGATCGCCGACCAGTACGGTTGGTCGGGCGGGAGGATGTCCGACGTGCCGCGGGGTGCTCTGAAAGTCACCGGGAGGAACCTCTCGCTGAATGGGGGCGGCGGGCCTCAAGACCCGCGACAGGATACGAGACGGGATCGTTTCGTGGGCGCGGGAGCGCCCTACGAATGAGTTCCCAGTGTCTGGAAGATCTTGCCTTCGGTCTTGATCGAGGGCGCGTGGATCACCTCGGCCTGGTGCATTTCCTTGACGTTCTGCGCGCCCACCATGCCCATGGAGATCTTCAGGGCACCGGCCAGATTCTGCGTGCCATCCGTCCGCGACGACGGTCCGAACAGGATCTGCTCCAGCGTTCCGGAGGTGCCAACGGAGATGCGAGTGCCCCTGGGCAGCGATGCATGCGGGGTGGCCATACCCCAGTTGAAGCCCAGCCCCGGAGCCTCGGCGGCCTGTGCGAAAGGCGTTCCGATCATGACCGCGTCCGCGCCACACGCGAACGCCTTGCAGACGTCGCCGCCCGTCCGGATGCCGCCGTCGGTGATGATTGGGACGTACCGGCCGCTCCGCCGCATGTACTCATCCCGTGCGGCTGCGCAGTCTATCGTCGCTGTCACCTGCGGGACCCCGATGCCGAGCACCTCTCTGCTGGTGCACGCGGCCCCGGGGCCGACCCCGACGAGAACACCATGCACCCCTTCGGACATCAGCTCGAGCGTCACGTCGTAGCTCACGGTGTTCCCGACCAGTACCGGAATCTCGAGCTGTTCGACCAGCTCCGAGAGGATCAGCCCTCGGAGACTGCGGGAAGTGTGCCGGGCGGTCGT
>CAYYFS010000128.1:0-6433 GCA_964471055.1 uncultured Dehalococcoidales bacterium | reverse complement strand
GGTCCCGCCGATGTTCACGCACACTCTCGCGTCCTTCACGCCTTCCGTCCACGTGGCCGTTTCCTCTGTCAGCTTGGCTTCATGGCCGATGCGTTCTTCCGCGAGTGCCGTACCATGCGCGACGGCGTCCTCATGCGACGCGTAGAAACGGACTTCATAGTCCTTCCGGTTGTAGGGGTCCAGCCCCCAGAAGCCGAAGTAGGCATCTACAGCCTCCGGCAACCCCTCAACATCGTACGTCCTGCCCTTCTTGAAGCCGAACGATGTGAGGTCCTCCAGCGCGTATGCCTCGCTGCCTGGCCGTATCTTCTGGATCTCGTCGCCGACGGCCGCGCCCGCCTGTCCAGAATCCTCGCTACCACATGCAATCGCGGCTGCACACATCAACGCGGCCGACACGATCGCCGCAGCCTTGCCGTCCCATCGGAGCCTGAGCATGAACCTCCCCTTTCGATCGCTGCCGGTGCCGCCGATTCCCGCCTGAGCGTACTTCGCGCAGGTATTGGTAAGAGGCGCCGCCGATTGCCGGCTACGGCGCTGAGTCGAGCTCCGCCAGCAACGCATCGCATGCCTGGAGCGACTCCAGTGAATCCAGGCCCTGACACAACAGCACCATGTTCGCTGCGATCACGTAGTCGAAGTACTTCGGCTCCAGGCAGGTGGAGGCCCACTGCGCGCTTGAGGCTCTGTAGCTGATGCACATGCGTGCATCCTTGACCCCTTCAGGCCACGTCGCCTCTTCCTTCGTCAGTTTCGCTTCCGGTCCGATGCGTTCCTTCGCGAGAGCCGTTCCGTGCTCCACCGCGTCCTCATGTGACGCATAGAAACGGACTTCGTAGTCTTTCCGGTTGTACGGATCCAGTCCCCAGAAACCGTAGTACGCATTGACGGCCTCGGGCAGTCCCTCCACGTCGTACGTCTTGCCCTTCTTGAACCCGAACGCCGTCAGATCCTCGAGCGCGTAGACCTGGCTGCCGGGTCGTATCTTCTGGATCTCGTCGCCCGGAGCGGCGGCCGGCTGCCCGGTGTCATCGCTGCCGCATGCAATTGCTCCCGCGCACATCAGCGCGGCCAGCGCGATCGCCGCAACCTTGGGGTTCCATCCCAGTCTGAGCATGGTCCTCCCCCTTCCGATCCATCGCCTGTGTCGGCGCACTTCCTCCCGTGGAGCGGCCGACCGGCCGCGTTCGAGGCTACTCGGCGTAGGTCTCGGTAGCCGAGAAACTCCGCAACAGAGCCAGGTGCTGGTCTTTCGTCATCGGCGCCTGGAATCCGCTGATAACCTCCGTTGCCGTCGCGGCCCCGCCGGCGAGGAGGTCAATGACCGTCATCGCCATCGCTTTCGCGGCCTTGAGGACGGCGAGGTCGTAGTCCTCGATAAGGTAGTCCTCGGCGTGCACGCGCCCCGTGACACCGCCGACGTATGGGTGAATGGCCGGCATGAGGTGCGCTATGTCGCCCATGTCAGTCGAGCCGGCCTGGTGGACACCCTCCATGACCGCGTCCGCCCCGACGAGTCCTGTGGCGTTCCGGGCGAACAACTCACTTAGCGCGCGGTTCTGGTGGAATGGCAGGTAGCCGGGGTTCGACGTGATCTCGACCCGGGCCCCGATCGCGAGGGCCCCCGCGCGCAGGGCGCGGTCCACTCTGGCTGCGGCCGCCGTCATCGCCTCGACGGTCGCAGCGCGGACGTACGTCTCAATCACGACCTCGTCGGGCACGTTGTTCACCACGCTGCCGCCCTTCGTGATGATCGGATGCACGCGTACATGATCCTCATCTCTGAACGTCTCCCTGAGCGCGTGTATGCCGGCCAGTCCTATCTGCGCGGCGTTCAGGGCGTTGATCCCCTCGTGAGGGGCGGCGCCTGCGTGTGCGGTGCGGCCGACGTACCGGACAACCCTGCCCACCATCCCGTTGTTCGTGGAGTTGACCGTGAAGCCCGGCGTTTCTGTCGCGGCATGGGTCATCATCACGATATCCGCGTCGTCCATCTCATTCGCGCGGACGAACTCCTGTTTCCCTGAGAAGAACTCCAACTTGCCCTCGGCACGCGCCTGGTTGCGCCATTCCAGCTCGATGTACTCCTCCGCGGGCACGGCGATGAACGTCACGCTCCCGGAGAGGGCGTCCATCACGCCCGGGGACCGGAGGCCGAACGCCGCCCCCAGCATGCTCCCTATCTGGCAATTGTGCCCGCAGGCGTGCGCGGCTCCGGTCTCGGGGTCGGCGTTCGGATGGCCCGGCACGATCAGCGAATCGAGTTCGCCCATCACCACCACGTTCGGCCCCCTGTCACCGCCGTCCACTCTGCCCTTCACGCCCGTCACCCCAATGCCGGACCTGGAGGGGATCTCCAGTCCGTCCATGACCTCCGACACCAGGCGCGCCGTCTTGAACTCCTTGAATCCGGGCTCGGGATTGTCGAAGATCGTTGTCGCGATCCTGACGATCTGCTCCCCGTGACTATCTATCTCCTCACATACCTGGCGTTTGAGGTCATCCAGAGTGGGATTGCCGGACGCCGTCATATCGCGCACCCCCTTGCGAAAGAACGTTCTGTAACCGCCGCGGCAGTGTAGCAGCGCGGCGCGTTTCGGAGTGTGCTCGGGCCAAGATGCACCGCACCCGCGCCGCGTCTGCTTCCCCGCCCGGGCGAGGGCGAAGGTCGTCCCTCTTCAATTCCGCCTGTAGTTCAAGCGAGGTTGAACCAGATCGGGCTGCTCCACGCCCGCTCCCGGTCCTTCTGCACGACGCGCAGGTAGTAGAAGGCAAACGGCCGATCGTAGGAGAACGCAGGCGCAAGGCATGTCGCAGCCAGGTCCTCCTCGTCGTCCCAGTCCAGTTCCGTCTTCTCCGAGCCACACTTGCAGCTGTGTACCACCCGGTTGTTTCGCACGACTTCCACGCGCTCCAGTTCGTCCGTTCCGACGACCGTGGCGTGGAAACTCCTCCGGTTCATGGTCGGGTCTCCGCTCTCCACCGAGACCTCCTGCCCCATGCGACAGGACCCGCCGCGGAAATCCAGGACGATCCTGGCGCCGGTTGTGGCGTAGCACAGCCGGTCGCGCAGACCGTCCCAGATCGCTTCGCGCGTCAGATCGCGGGCGTACACGGCGGCCAGTCCCCTGCCTTCGTTCACCTGGAACGAGCCGTGCGCCGGCTGGCCGATATGAGTATCGGTGCCGCCGATGAACCCCAGTCGATAGCCCATGGCCAGGGCGTGCTGCACGGAGTGGACACCGCCCTCTTCGGATATGCCCCACCCCGAGCAGATCTCCACCAACCGCTGGTACTCGTCGTTCCGGTGCTCCCAGTCGGTCATGCCTCCATACTTGGTGTGATGAGGGATGGTGAGCACCCTTTGTCCGTCAAAGGCTTGCCACAGCTTCTCCGGATTGTCGTACGCCTCGTCCCAGCCGGGGTAGAACTGCCCCTCCGCCCCCCTGTAGTAGACGTTCTTGTGCCCCCCCAGGCCATGCCACTCATAGCTAACGAAGGTCACATACTCTCCGGGCGCGTAGAACCTGTTGCTCGTGTCCACCACCCTCTGCCACAGTTCGGGGCCCATCTCGTACCGCCCGCCGTAGTGATTGGCCGACGCGCAGAAGTCCAGTCTTTCGACGTCGCGGCCCCAGGCGAAATACTCGTCCAGTGTCCCGGTGCCTATGCTGTCGTACGTCTGGCCGTGGATCTCCCCGAAGAACAACCGCTCCTCTGTTGAGGCCCGGCACACGATCGGGTTGCTCCTTCCGGCAAGCGCTCTGTCTTTGTCGACGGCGACCACGCGGAACACGCCGGGGTTGTCGACGCTGCACGTGGCGCTCTTGCCTGCATCCTCGGCCTGGAGAACTATGCTCTGAGACTCCGTTTCGAGATCCCCCGCGACCATGAGATCCACCCTGCCTTCGTAGCCCGTTGCGGGATTCTCGTTGTGACGGTCGGTCGCCAGGACGTGCACAAGGAACGACTCACCGGGCTCTACCACAGCCGGCGCTGTCACCTTGAGCGATGCAGCCCGGCCTCCCACCACGTCGACGGCGGGCATCTCCGGCAGCCCCCGGTAGGTTCCGGAGCCGTCCGCGTCGATCCCCATGGCCAGCACTGCCCTCTGGGCGTGCTTCGGCGCCCTGAACTTCGACGACTCGGGATCGCCTAGCACAATGTCCAGACTATCGCCGGGTTGCAGTGCGCCCTCGATGATGGCGACGTCGATGACGTCTGCGCGCGAGCAATACGATATGGCCACATCCAGCACTGCCTCCGGGTTGGATGACCAGACGCTGAGAAATGACGTATACCCGGGACTGCCCTCGCCGATCACCGACAGGTCGTTGACATGGCGCGGGTAGAACGGCCGCCCGAGGTCCATCTTCCAGAACAGGGACAGCTCCAGAGCCACGTGGGCACCGGCCTCCAGAGGCTCCTCAGGTTCCAGCCGTATCGTCCAGGTGTTCGGCTCCGCTGCCCCGGCGACGCCCGGGGTGACTGATGCGTGAGCTGCGGCCCGCGGCAGTTGCTCCCATCGCCTGTGCTGCTCATACCAAGCGATGATGTTCCATTTCCTGGCCTTGATGCCCGATCCGCCCGCGCCTCCGTCGCCATCGGCCCCCGCGCCGATCTCCAGCAGCGGAAAAGCGCAGTTGACGCACTTCTCCTCGCCGCCCGGGTTGGTGAAACCGCACTTGGTGCATACCGGCATGCCTGAGCCTCCGTGCTACGAGCAGCAACAATCCCGCGATATTGAGGCCATCACGGGGCGACCACTTCTCCATAGGTTTCAGTCGTGAAGAACCCGCGCAGGAGCGCCAGGTACGCAGCCTTCGTCAGCGGCGCCTCGAATCTGTCGATGGTCTCTTTCGCCTTCGCTGCATCGCCGACAAGCAGATCGACCACCGTCATCGCCATCGCCTTCGCCGCCTTGAGCACGGCGAGGTCGTAGTCCTCGACAACGTAGTCCTGCCTGTGCTCCAGCCCGACCGCGCCGCCGACATGGGGGTGGATAGTGGGCATGATGTGGCTGATGTCGCCCATGTCTGTCGACGCGCCCCGGTGCCCGCCCTCGGTCACAGCGTCCTGCCCGACCAGTTCGGCGGCATTGCCCGCGAAGAGGTCGCTCAGGTTGCGATCCTGCCGAACCGGCAGATATCCCGGCGTCGTCTCAATCTCGACCGAGGCTCCGATCGCAAGCGCTCCCGCCCGCAGGGCGCGGTCCTGCTTCTCCGCAGCGTCAACGATGGCCTCGACCGAAGCTCCTCGTGAGTACGTTTCGACCACAACGTCGTCCGGCACCGCATTCACCACGTTGCCACCTTTCGTGATGATGGGATGCATGCGCACGTGGTCCTCATCCCTGAACGTCTCGCGGAGCGCGTGGATCGCGGCCATCGCGATATGTGCAGCGTTGAGAGCGTTCACAGCTGCGTGGGGTGCGCCACCGGCGTGAGCAGTCCGGCCCGTGTACCGGACCACCTTCCCCACCATCCCGTTGTACGTCGAGTTCACCATGAAGCCGGGCGCATCGCCGGCCGTGTGAATCATCATGGCGATATCGGCGTCCTCCAGCTCGTTGAGGCGCACGAACTCCGGCTTCCCGGAGAGGAACTCGATCCTGCCTTCGGCGCGTACCGAATTGCGCCATTCGAGCTCGATGAACTCTTCCGCGGGCACAGCTGCGAACGTCACGCTACCGGAAAGAGCGTCCATCACACCCGACGCCCGCAGGCCGAACGCCGCGCCCAGCATGCTTCCGATCTGGCAGTGATGCCCGCACGCATGAGCGGCAGCGGTCTCCGGGTCAGCGTGAGGATGGCCCGGCACGATCAGCGAATCCAGCTCGCCCATCACCACGACGTTCGGGCCGGCCGCGCCGCCGTCTATCCTGCCCCTCATGCCCGTGATGGCTATGCCGGTCTTGGTCGGAATCTCGAGCCGGTCCAATACACCGGCCACCAGATGTGCCGTTTTGAATTCCTTGAACCCCGGCTCCGGGTGGCCAAGCATGGTCGTCGCGACCCCGACGATCTCTTCCCCCTGTTTGTCGATCTCCTCACATACGCGGCGCTTCAGGTCTTCCGGTGTGGGATTGCTGGATGAAGTCACGTCATGTCCTCCGTGCGTTCGGACCCCCGGCCAGAGTTGCCGCGGCAGTGTAGCAGCGCGCGTCCCTCGTTCACGGGGAGATCGAGAACGCCGCGTCGTGGCCGGTGAAGACGGGGCTGGCCCCGTTAGATCGCAGTGCCGCCGTCCACCGTCAGGTGCGCCCCCGTCACCATCGCGGACTCATCGGAGGCCAGGAACAGGAAGGCCGGGGCCACGTCCTCCGGCATCTGGAACTTGCCCAGCGGGATCGCCTCCAGCCGCCGATTGTAGTTGTCCGGGTTGTCCACGCTGGTCGACCAGTCGTTCGGGCTGTGCGGCAGGGCCGCGCGGA
>CAYYFS010000127.1:0-6474 GCA_964471055.1 uncultured Dehalococcoidales bacterium | reverse complement strand
CGCTTGTGCACGTCAGGGTGGACTGTGGCTTTCCGCTTTCGGCGTACGTCACCCCTCTGTCAGCCGAGGAGATGGGGCTGATCGTGAGCAAACCCGTGTGTGCGTTCTTCAAGGCCACAGGGGTGCACGTGGTGGCCCGGTAGCCGGAGCGACCAAGCAACGGATGCCCCGCGCTCCCCATTCCTGGCGGCGCTGCCGGGGTACCGCGGGTCCCTACTCCAGACCCAGGATGCCCAGGGCGTCGCGGTTGATGATCCCTTCTATCTCCTCCTCGGGGATGACCGGCAGATGGTGGTCCGTGGCGAACCTGGCCAGTCCGCGCAGAGCGTTGATGTTGTCCTCGGCTACCGTCACCGGCCAGTCTGTTGCGAAGAACACCTTGCTCAGCACACCCCATTCGTGGAACAGCCGCAGTCCATTCCAGAAAGACCACGGGCGGTAGAACTGAGCGGACACGTCGGCCCAGACGTTCGGATGCTTGCGCACGACCGACAGGCAGTCGACCTGCCATGGGTGGGCCAGATGCGCCAGAATCATCGTGAGTTTCGGGAACTTGATGGCCACATGGTCCATCTTCAGGGGATGGGCGTATTCCAGAGGAGCATCTGCTTCGGGAGATGTGCCCATGTGGAAGAGGACTGGAATGCCGTCCTTCTCCAGGCGCGCATAGACCGCGAACGCTTCGTCGCTCAGAGGGTCGCAGTCCTGGTAGTTGAGGCCCAACTTCATCCCCTTGCACCCCAGGTCGCTGACGCAGCGGTCGTATTCGTCGTTCCAGTTCGGGTCCATCGGGTGCACGGACATGAATGGGACGATCTTCCCGCCGGACTCCTTTGCCACCGCGGCGGGCACGTCGTTGTGGTTCATGCCATCCGGCCACCCGGTCAGCGGCATCAGCTCTTCGCCCGGCTTCCAGGGCCGCGGAGCGATGCCGAAGATGCACGCGCGATCCACGGGCGCCATCGCCTCCAGGTAATCGGCGAGCGAATTCGTGAACCGGACAGGGGTGCCGGACCGATGGATCGTGGCCGTCTTGGTGTCTTCGGGCGGAACCTCGCCGCGATGGGTCGGCAGATGGGTATGCACGTCGACGATCATTCTTCCTTCTCTCCCTGATTTGGTCGGGCGTTTCGCTGCTGTGAAGTTGGTCCCGCAACCGGCGGCAGCCCGGCGTCGCCGCCACCTTAGGGCACGCGCCGGAGAGGCGTCCACAACCGCGCTGACGCGTTCTTGCCCGCTACAATCGCCCCACCCCTGAAGCAGACGCGTGTGTGCGCGGCCCGGTCGCACGCATGCGAACTCCCTGGAGGCCGCCAGAATGCCGGAAACGATGCGAGGCGCCCTGCACGATGGAGCGGACACCGTTGCCGTTCATGATCTGCCCATGCCCGAACAACCCCCGGGCTGCGCTCTCATCCGCGTGCGCCGGAGCGGTATCTGCGGCTCCGATCTGCATATCAACAGGGAACGCACGGAACCGGAGACGGTGCCGGGCGGGCACGAGATCGCCGGCGACATCGTCGAGCTTCCACCTGGAGAAACGCGACTCGAAGTGGGTGACCGCGTGGCCCTTGAGAGCATCGGCGCTGGCCTGTCCTGCGGGGCGTGCTGGTACTGCAGGACCGGTGAGTACCGCCACTGCCTCGACAAGGCACCGGACACCGGCGGCGGCTTTGCTCAGTATGTGGCGAGACGGCCTGTGGGATTGTTCAGGCTCCCCGATTCGCTGGACTGGCAGGAGGGCGCGCTCGTGGAGCCCCTGGCAGTCTCGGTTCACGCCGTTCGCCGGGGCGGGATGCTCCCTGGCGAAACGGTTGCTGTAGTCGGGTCGTCCCCCATTGGCCTGGCCGCGGTGGCGGCGGCGCGTCGGCTTGGAGCGGGGCGCGTGATCGCCTCGGCGAAACATCCTCATCAGAAAACCGCGGCGCAGGCGATGGGGGCCGACACTGTTGCCTCCAGCGAGCCCGGCGATCTGGAAGAGGCGGCAAGAGAGGCGACGGACGGACGCGGTGCGGACGTGGTGATCGAAACAGTCGGCGGAAGCTCACCCGAGCCGCTTGAGCAGTCGGTCGCCGCCGTGCGCCCGCGGGGCCGCATCGTGGAGGTCGGTGGTTTCCGAGGACCGATGCAGATCGACCTGCTGCCGCTCCTTCTTGATGAGATATTGCTGGTGAGCGTTACGTGCTACGGAGTGGTGGATGGGCGACACGACTACGAGGTGGCCATCGACATGCTCGCGGGTGGACACACGCGCTACTCGGAGATCGTCACGCACACATTCCCCCTGGAGGACATACAGAAGGGGTTCTACACCGCTGCCGACAAGACGACAGGGTCGCTGAAGGTCCATCTCGCCCCCTGATCGCCCATCGCGACCACGCGTGCACGCGGGCGGGAGATGAGCCGGAAGGCTCAACCGTTGTGACCCTTTTGGCTCGCAGTCGAGCCGCACGGGCAGGTCACATTGTGTCCGCACGGGAGGTTACGCCCCCGGGCCGCGCCTGCAGGATGGCGGCGACCGAGCGGGAAGGAACGATCAAGTGATGTGGCTCAGGCGCAGGCGAAAGATCCGCCGGGTGCGGGTGTTCCGGAGACGGGTGCGCTCGTCTTTGACCCCTGTCGCCCGGTACAGCCCGTCCGCGCGGAGCCGGCGACGGAAGCCTCAGCCCTCCCCACCGGTGCAGACTATCGTCGGCTGTTCCGACCCCCGGCTCCTCCAGAGTCTCGCTGGAGCGCTGAACGGTTCGCCCCGGGTGGATGTCATCGGAGTGGCAACCTCTCGAGCCGAGGCTGTCGAGAAAGCCGCTCGCCTCAGGCCTGATGCCGTGGTGATGGACATAGATCTGGACGGCGAACTGAACGGCATCGGCGCAGGCCTCGCGCTGCGCACGGACTGGGCCTCGCCTGGGGTCGTCGTAGTCTCTCCGCACAACGATCCGTCGAGTCTCGAGACGATGCCGCCCGGCCTGGGCTGCGACTGGTCGTATATCCTCCGGGATACGGCGGCGGAACCCGGGCGGCTCGCGTACGCCGTACAGTGCGCCGCCTGGTCGATCCCCACAGTCGATCCCAAGGTGGATCGAAAGGGGCTCGGGACCCGTGCCTACCGTAGAAAAGCCCCGGCACCAGTCCGGCCCGCGGGCAAAGACGGATGGCGCGGAGCGGTTCGCACCTTCTCTCTATCCTCCATCGACTGAGTGGTCTAGACATGTACGCACCATCGGTAGTCCTTGAAACCGGAAGTGTGAACCCGTGAGCGCGCGTGCGCTGCTCATCACCCTGGCAATCGTCCTGTGCGGTGCAGGCGCGATCATCCCGGTTCTTGCCAGCCAGGCAGGCGGCCGGCCTGCACTGACCGCGTACGAAACAGATATCAGGGAGGTGTTCGAGCGGCACAACGCTATATCGGGTCGTTGGAACGAATTCCTGGACGAATTCAACAGCGCGGAGCAGGATGCTGTTCCCGAGTTCTACGAACGTTTTGAGAAGGCGGCGGATCTGACAGCGAGCCTGGCGGTCGATTCGCAGTCCGTTATCACCGAGTGGAAGCGTATCGTCCCACCCCCCGACTATGAACCCGCTCACCGGCTCGCGCTCACCGCATTTCAGGGCACACAGGAAGCGTTTCTCACCTTCGGTGACTACTTTCAGAGGACGGTTGACGAAGGCTTCCCCCCTGACGAGTTGATGAGCGAGGGAACCACAAGACTGGACGAAGTCTCTCGGATCTGGGAACAGGTCAGGGCCGCGTCACCCTAGATCAGGCTCGTCGCCCTCCTGCCTGCCCGCTCATCCCGGGCTGGACCATGCTCCAACAGCGGCGCCCTGCATGTGTTTGTAGGCCCCCGCACGCGTGCCTGCAGTGTGGGGGAGCGTCCTGTTCCCGGTGGGCGCTTGCCCCGGTTCCCAGTGGCACCCGCGGCCCCTACAATGATCGCGACGATATTCGTAACTCCCGGGCTCTTCGGGACCCCGGCGGGAGGGTGTCATGCGAGTGGGTGTGCCGCGAGAGACGAAAGACCACGAATTCCGGGTAGCGCTGACACCCGCCGGTGCGCACGAACTGGCGTCGGCCGGCCACGAGGTACTCGTGGAAACCGGTGCCGGTGCGGGCAGCCGCCTGGACGACAACGTGTATCGCTCGGCCGGTGCCCGGATCGTGCCCCGTGCAGAGGACGCCTGGACCGGGGTCGACATGGTCCTCAAGGTGAAGGAGCCTCTCGAATCCGAATACGGGTTGCTGCGGCCCGGCGCGATCCTGTTCACGTTCCTCCACCTCGCGGGCATGCCGGAGTTGACCGAAGCCCTCTGCTCGGCCGGGATAACCGCGCTCGGCTACGAAACCGTTGAACTTCGCAACGGAGATCTGCCTCTCCTCGCGCCGATGAGCGAAATCGCCGGCAGGCTGGCCGCACAGGTGGCAGCGCACTACCTGGAACAGCCGGCCGGAGGCAGCGGCAGGCTATTTGGAGGTGTCGCCGGGGTCCCGCCCGCGAATGTGACCGTGCTGGGCGCCGGCAGCGCGGGCAGGCAGGCCACCGTAGTGGCGGCTGCGCTCGGCGGCAACGTGACGGTGTTCGACCGGCGGGTGGACCGTCTGCGCGAACTCCTCGTTCATCAGTACGTGGGGAACATCGTTACGGGCATCGCTGCCCCAAACGTCGTCGGTGATGTCGTGGCCGAATCGCACGTCGTGATCGGCGCTGTACTACGGCCGGGCGAGCGCGCCCCGCGCGTTGTGACGAGGGACATGGTGCAGGCCATGCCAGACAGGTCCGTGATCGTAGATATCTCAGTCGACCAGGGTGGCTGCGCGGAGACGACGCACGCCACGACGCACACCGACCCCGTCTACCGCGAGGAGGGCGTTCTCCACTACGCGGTCTCGAACATGCCGGGTGCCGTGCCGCACACGTCGACTCACGCGCTCTGCAACGCCACCCTGCCGTATGTACTGGACGTGGCGAACAGCGGTCTCGAAGAGGCCGCGCGCCGGGACTCTGCCTTGGCCAGGGGGCTCAATATCGTCATCGGCTCGCTCGTGAACCGCGCGGTCGCCGAATCACTCGGGCTCGAAGCCGAGAAGTTGGAACGACTGATACCCGGGGTAGCGGTCTAGGACAGTCGGACCCGGGCCACCGGTGCCCGGGAACGTCAATGGATATCCCCGTCGGCGGCTTCGCGACCTCCATTCAGCAGTCCCTCGCCCGATATGGACGTCGGTCCGCCGCGTCGCGATAGGCGGCGAGAATCGGCAAGCGGGAGGCTGAACGAGAAGATGGACCCCGCGTCTGCCATCGAGGTGAACCACATCCTCCCGCCGTTCCGCTCCACCAGGGTGCGGCTCACGTAGAGTCCAAGGCCCGTCCCACGAATCCGGTGCTTGCGGGGGTCCGCACCCCGATAGAATCGGTCGAAGATGTGACGCTGGTCCTCTTCCGGGATGCCCATCCCGCGGTCCTCGACGCTCACGCGCACGCTGCCGGGGCGGGCATATCCGCGCATCGTCACGCTCCCACCATCGAAGCTGAACCTCACTGCGTTCGCCAGCAGGTTCGACAGGATCTGCTCGATGCTCGGCCGGTCTGCCCATGCGTGCGGCAGATCATCGAACCCGGTGAGTTCGATTGCGATCCCGCGCTCGCCGGCCATCGGGGCCATTGTCTCCTTCACGTCTGCAGCCGCTGCGCCCAGGTCAACCGGACCTGGTTTGAGGGCGATGTCCGAGCTCTCCGCCCATTCCACCTGAGCGAACGCGGCGATCATCTGCTCCATGCGGGCGGCCGAGCGGGCGGCGCCGCGAACCAGCTCGCCCTGGCGCTCTGGTACGTCGCCCGCGGCTCCGTCCTGCAAGAGGTCCAGATGAGCGCGAACTCCGGTCAGCGGGCCGCGAAGCTCGTGCGCCACGGTTGACACGAGCTGGAGCTTCTCCTCCGCAGCCGCCTGCAGCTGCTCTCGCATGCGCTGAATAGGCCAGAAGACGGCCACGAGCGACACTCCTACGCTCGTCATCCCCAGGACGCGCGGAAGGACCAGGGCAGCGGTCGGCGTCTCATAGCTCAGCAGGGCGGTGCCAGCGCCGGTACCGCCGTTGATAAGGACAACGAACACCGCGGCCGGGAGAGGACGCAAGCGAAGTAGCGTGGCACCGACCCCTGGAAGCACCGGCACAGCGGTCCCGGGCCCCACCATGACGAACGGGGTTTCGGTGACGTTGTCCAGCACCGCGGCGCTGACGAGGACGGCCGCGCTGGTGACCAGCGGGTCGAGCACGCAGCCAGCGACCGTGACAACCCTCGTACGTCCGGCGCGCAGGAGGACGATGAAAGCCGCGGTGTAGGCCAGCATCACCGCGCCCATGATCTGCGTTACGGGCCGCGCCGCGCCCCAATCCTCCGTCACCGACGCGAAGACGACATAGGACACGACCAGGACTATCCGGGCGGCCTGGATTCCCCATTCCAGGGCCGGCGA
>CAYYFS010000126.1:0-6547 GCA_964471055.1 uncultured Dehalococcoidales bacterium | reverse complement strand
TCGAGAGGGCAGGGGAGACCGTCCAAGAGATCGCCTGCCGTGGTGCGGTGCCGGTACTCGTCGGTGGCACGGGCCAGTACGTTTGGGGCCTGCTGGAGGGCTGGCAGGTGCCACCCGTCCCGCCGGATTGGGGACTCCGGGCGAAGCTCGAAGCAGAGGCGGCCGAGCACGGGTACGAGGCGCTGCACGCACGACTACGGGAGATCGACCCCGACGCTGCCTCCCGCGTCGATCCGCGCAACGTGCGCCGGGTGATCCGGGCGCTGGAGGTGGCCGGCGCGCGCGAGTCGGCGCCACCGGGAGCCTCGAAAACGACCACACCGCCATTCGACCCGCTCATTCTCGGCCTGACGATGCCACGGGAGGCCCTGTACGAGAGGGCCGACAGCCGTATCGACGAGATGATCGGGCGCGGCTGGATCGACGAGGTGGAGCGACTGCTTGAGGCGGGCGTGCCGCCCGATGCGCCGGCGATGAGCGGCATCGGATACCGTGACCTCGCGGCGCACCTCGCGGGCACGGTGTCGCTGGACGAGGCAGTCACGTCTGCGAAGCGGGCCACCCGGCGCCTGATTCGGCATCAGTACGGGTGGTTCCGGCTGTCGGATGACCGCATCCGCTGGCTGGAAGCAGGGGCGGAGGCCGCCGGTCAAGCGGCTCGCATGGCAGGGGAGCGGCTGGGCGCAGGGCAGGGCGAGCGCTGACCTGTCCACAGTTTGAATTCGCCTCTATTACAGTCAAAACCACACGTCAAAGATCACTTGAGCCGGCATACCGCGCTCCGTCTGCCGCTAGAATGTTGGGCCGGGCGAATGAAGCGGCGCACGCGAGGTCGTGTGCCGCGGTAACCCGGTGAGACAGGGAGTCCAGCGAATTGGCCATTCCGTTTGCCAAACTCCAGGGCGCCGGCAACGACTACATCGCAATCGACGGCCGCGGTCTCGACCGCGACTGGGGGGCGCTCTCGCTCGCCATGAGCCGCCGGGCGTTCGGCGCGGGCTCGGACGGCATCGTTCTTGTGCAGGAGTCGCGGCAGGCGCAGATCCGGATGCGGGTGTTCAACCCGGATGGGTCCGAAGCCGAGATGAGCGGCAACGGCATTCGCCTCTTCTCGAAGTTCGTGATCGACCGGCATATCGTGGTGCCCGGATCGGAGGGGCTAGCCGTCGAAACGGGCGGCGGTGTGCGCACCGTTGTCCCGCGCATGGACGGGACGAAGATGGTCGCAGCGCGCGTGGCCATGGGCGTGCCGGTTTTCGAGCCGCCGGAGATACCCGTCGACGCGCGGGCCATCGGGAATCCTGAACGCGTATTCGACCACCCGTTGGAAGTGGCCGGCCGCACCCTGAACATCACATGCCTGGCCGTGGGCAATCCTCACGCCGTGGTGTTCCCGGACGAACCGGTTGACGAGTTCCCGCTTTCGGAGATCGGGCCGCTCGTGGAGAACCACCCACTCTTTCCGAACCGGATCAACTTCGAGATTGCTAACGTACTGAACCGGGGACGGCTGAAGGCCCGGATATTCGAGCGGGGTGCGGGAGAGACCTTGTCCTCTGGCACCGGGACCACCGCGGTGGCGGTGGCCGCCAGGGCGCACGGCCTGACAGGAGACGCGGTGGACGTGGAGGTGCCCGGAGGCGTATTACACCTGGAGTGGCCGGGGACCGGCGAAGTTCACCTGGAAGGGCCCGCGGTCGAAGTGTTCACCGGCGAGTGGCCCGAGTAGGCCGAAGTCGGCGCGCCTGACGCGCCTGTACGCGGTCTGGAGAGAAGAGAGTCGCCAAGTGAGATTCGCAGAGCGTGTCCGTCAGCTGCCCCCGTACCTGTTCGTCGGGATCTCGCGGGCCATCGCTGAAAAGAAGGCGCAGGGCATCGACGTCATCTCCTTCGGCATTGGCGATCCGGACATCGCGACGCCGGAAGGGGTTCTCGACGCGCTCGACAGAGCTGCACGGGTGCCGGCGAACCATAGGTATCCGGAATCGGAGGGCCTGCCCGAATTCCGCAAGGCGGTGGCCGATTGGTACCAGCGGCGGTTTGGCCTTTACCTGGACCCGGAGACAGAAGTTCTGAACCTGATCGGCGCGAAGGAAGGCATCGGGCACGCCGCTCTTTGCTTCATCGACCCTGGCGACGTGGCGCTGGTGCCGGACCCGGGCTATCCGGTGTATTCCGTCGGCACGATGTTCGCCGGCGGTGAGACCCACTTCGTACCGTTGAAGGAGGAGAACGGCTGGCTGCCGGACCTGGGTGCCGTACCCGAGGACGCAGCGGCTCGGGCGACAGTACTGTGGCTCAACTACCCGAACAACCCGACCGGCGCGACTGCCACACTCGACTTCTTCGAGAAGGCGGTCGAATTCGCAAAGCGTCACGATCTCGCGCTGATGCACGATGCGTGCTACTCGGAGGTGACGTACGACGGGTACCGGGCGCCGAGCCTGCTGCAGGCTGACGGTGCGATGGACGTCGCGATCGAATTCCATTCGGTGTCCAAGACGTACAACATGACCGGATGGCGCATAGGCATGGCCGCGGGCAACGCGGAGATGATCAACGCACTGATGCGCGTCAAGTCGAACCTGGACTCGGGGGCCTCGCAGGCCACCCAGGAGATGGCAATCGCAGCGCTCAATCTGCCCGATTCGTGGGTTGAGGCAAACAACGAGATCTACCGCCGGCGCAGGGATCGCGTGACGGCCGGGTTGCGGTCCGTCGGCTTGGACGCGGTTGCCCCAAAGGCCGGGCTGTACATCTGGTCTCGCGTTCCGGAGGGATACACATCTGCTGAGTTCACGCAGCTCCTGCTGGACGAGCGCGACATCGTCGTGACCCCCGGCACCGGCTACGGGCCGGCCGGCGAGGGATACGTTAGGCTCTCACTCACGACGCCTGATGACCGCATCGAGGAGGGCCTGAGCCGCCTGGAGGGCTGGGAGATCCCGCCTCCCGGTACCACGGGGCGCAGTGAGGACTGAGGTCCCCGTCGGCGATGGGCGACTCGCCGTAACGTGCCGTCATTCTGCGAGTCCTGAGAACGAGTGAATGCCACGTCCGCGCACATACAGCAACGCTCCCAGACGCGAGCGCGCCTGCATTGTGGGCGTGGCCTTGCGCGGCCGTGAACGCATCTGGGAAGTCGAGGACTCGCTCGACGAACTCGCCGCGCTCGCCGAGGCATCGAACGGCGAGGTGGTAGCGCGAGTGATTCAGACGCTGCAGCGGCCAACGCGGACGTACGTCGGCTCGGGCAAGCTCGAGGAACTCGTGGGCGACGCCCGCGAGGGCCTGTTCGACGTTGTGCTTTTCGACGACGAATTGGGGCCCACGCAGCAACGAACCCTTGAGAACGCGCTCGAAGTGAAGGTCATCGACAGGACGGCGCTGATCCTCGATGTGTTCGCGCAGCGTGCGCGGACGAGAGAAGGCAAGCTCCAGGTGGAACTGGCGCAGGCTGAGTACCTGCTGCCCAGGCTCGCCGGTCAGTGGTCGCACCTCGAACGGCTCGGAGGCGGCATCGGGACCCGGGGACCCGGTGAGACCCAGATCGAGACGGACCGCCGCCTGGTCCGCAACAGGCTTTCACGTATCAAGAAGGAGTTGGAACGCGTTCGGAGCGCGCGTGAGCAGCAACGCCGGAACCGGGCCCGAGGCGAGGTGTACAACGTCTCTCTCGTCGGCTACACGAATGCCGGCAAGAGTGCTCTGTTCAACCGGCTCACATCGGGCGACGTCAGAGCGGCCGACCAGCTGTTCTCGACCCTGGACACCACGACGCGCAGAGTCCATCTGCCCGGCGATGTTCCTGCCACGTTGAGCGATACGGTCGGCTTCGTGCGCAAACTGCCACCGGTCCTGGTCGCGGCTTTCCGGGCGACTCTGGAGGAGCTGCACCAGGCGGATCTCCTGCTGCACGTTGTGGACGTGAGCAGCGGGCACGCACCAGAGCAGGCCCGCGTAGTGGACGGTGTGCTGGAGGACATGGGTCTGGCCTCGATTCCCCGTTTGCTGGTGCTGAACAAGATGGACCTGCTCGGAGAGGGCCCGGACCCTAGTGTTCCGGACGAACTCCGCGAGACAGTCGCTCGTGCCGAACGATGGGTGACCACTTCGGCAGAGCGCGCCTGGGGTATCGACGGGCTCCGCGGGGCCATCGTCGCCGGGCTTGGTGTGCCGGCGGGTGCCGGATTCTGACCAGATTGTGCGTGGCCGGGCTGGCCCGCGGCCGCCGTCGGCCCGATTCCATCGGAGGAGTATCAAGTGCCCGGATTTCCGGACGACCCGTTTCCCGCGCTCCCGTTTTTCAGCTGTTCCGAAGACGAGTTCACCGTGGTGGATCAGGCCGATATGGCCGCTTCGCTGCGCGGTGGCCGGGCCGGGCCCTGGATGACCCTGCGGGTTGGTGAAGGCAACGTCGTCGACAGCCCGCCGGAAAGAGTCGTGAGCCATGCGTCCGGCCACGTGCGGCTCGCGTGCCGGGATGCAGAGGTGGTCATCGATTTCCAGGATGAGTCGGCGCGCAAGACGACCGCGGCCGGCGAGGAATTCGTCTACATGGGCGGCCTGGATGAGGCGAACGACGGCCGCGGCTGGCTCCCGGTGGCGTGAGACCGACAGACCGGAGCGCGTCTCATGGGACCGTCAGGCCGGTCGCGGGGGAGAGGCGGTTCCGGCCGATTCTTAGTTTGGGTGTGGTTCGCACTAGATAGGTTATGTCAAATCAGAAGAGGTGTTCTGTAATGGTCGCGACCTCTTCTCCGGGATGGTTGCTGGCTCCCGCCACCAGGGGCGCCGGGGGCCGGAACGAAGGCCGGCGGCAAGTAGGCGCCGTGATAGACTGACAACGCCCCCCCTCTGTCCGTTTCCGTGCTTTCGAGGTTCCATTTTGAAGTCCGTCAAGTCACTGATGCTGGTCGCGTTCGCGGTCGTCACGATGGTCGCACTGAGTGCCGGATGCGGCAGCGACACGAGTCCGGCTACGGAGACCGATTCCGGCCACAAGGTCCTCGCTGATGGCGAGGTCGCGACGGCAACAGCGCTGCCGTACATCGCGCCCCCCGACAAAGTGCCGGAGGGGCTCGACATCGTCTGGGAAGCGTACAGCCTGCTGGTCCGGGAATACATCGATCGCGAGCTGATCGATCCGGACGTCCTGTCCGAGGGCGCGGTCCTGGGGATGCTGGAAGCGCTGGACGACCGCTACACGTCGTACATCAGTCCGGAGACTTTCAGACTCGAGCAGGAAGGCTTCGAGGGCAAATTCGAGGGGATCGGCGCCACGGTCGAGCAGACGGCCGATGGGAAGCGCGTGGTGATAGTCGCTCCGCTGCCTGACACGCCGGCGGAGCGCGCAGGGATCAAGGCAGGGGACATCATCCTGGCAGTGGATGGCGAGGACACAGAGGGGTGGAGTGTGCTGGACGCGGTCAGCCGCATCCGGGGGCCCAAGGGCACCGTGGTGGAACTTCTGGTCCAGCGCCTTGGTGAGCTGGAACCGGTCACTGTGATTGTCAAGCGCGGAACGATCCCGCTGGTGAGCCTGCAGGGGCGAATGCTCAAGGACGAGCCGTATGGCGTCGTGCACATCAACACGTTTACAGCCGAGACTCCGCGGGAGCTCAGGGATGCGCTGGACGACCTGGCGGAGCAGAAAGCCAGAGGGATCATTCTCGATCTCCGACGCAACCCGGGCGGTCTGCTAAATGCGACGGTGGAAGTCGCCAGCGAGTTTCTGGCCGAAGGTCTTGTGACGTACGAGGTCGACAGCCGCGGCAATCGGGACGACTGGCGCGTACGTTCGGGCGGCAAGTACCCGGACATCCCGCTGGTAGTGCTTGTGGACGCGTTCAGCGCCAGCGGCTCAGAGGTGCTCGCGGGCGCACTGCAGGACCACGGCCGAGCCGTCATCATCGGCACGGGGACGTTCGGCAAGGGCAGCGTGAACCTTCTGCGGGAGCTGAGCAACGAGGGTGGCCTGTACCTGACGGTTGCCCGCTGGTATACGCCCAACGGCCGGTTGCTGGAGGGCGAAGGCGTCGCTCCGGACGTGGTCGTCGAATTCGAAGGTGCTTCGCAGAGAGATTTCGATTTCGAGGATCCTCAGCTCGCGGCCGCGGTGGAGCAGCTCAACTTCCAGACCGGCGCGGCCGCTCTGCCCTGACGGCAGTCCGATGGCAGATTCGGGGTTCCGCGTTGTCGCCAGTAACCGCCGGGCGCGGCACGCCTACGAGATTCTGGAGACGGTCGAAGCCGGCATCGTTCTCACCGGGACCGAGATCAAGTCGATTCGCGCCGGCCGCGTCAGTCTGCAGGAGGCGTACGCCCGGCCGCGAGACGGCGAGCTCTGGCTGCTGAGCCTTCACGTGGCGCACTATCCTGGTGCTGGCGTCCTGGCCCAGCACGATTTCCGGCGGCCCAGGAAGCTGCTGCTGCACAAGAGACAGATCCGGAAACTGAGCCTCGAGATGGAGCGGCAGCGCCTGACGATGATTCCCCTGAGGCTGTACATCAAGCGCCACCACGCCAAAGTCGAGCTCGCCCTGGC
>CAYYFS010000125.1:0-6569 GCA_964471055.1 uncultured Dehalococcoidales bacterium | reverse complement strand
GGCGATCTGGAACCCGGCGCCCAGCTCGGTGGCCGCCAGGATGGTGTTCAGCCGTTGCTCCGCTGCCTCGGTGAGCTGTTTCCCGCGAGGGACCATGAAGTACGCATACGCACGGTGTGAACCGCGGCCGATGCGCCCGCGAAGCTGATACAGCTGCGAAAGGCCGAACGTGTCCGCGCGGTCCACGATCAGCGTATTCACGTTCGGCAGGTCGATGCCGGATTCGATGATCGTGGTACACACCAGGACCTCGAACTTCCCGCCGGCGAAGTCCGACATCACCGATTCAAGCTCCGCTTCAGGCATCTGGCCATGGCCTACCCGGACCGTCGCTTCCGGCACCAGCTCCCGCACCTTGTGCGCGTAGTATTCGATGTCCTTCACGCGGTTGTGCAGGAGGAATACCTGCCCGTTCCGGTCCGTCTCCCGCAGGATCGCCTCCCGGACCAGTTCGCTGCTCTCCTCGGATACGTAGGTCTTGATCGGCAGCCGCTCTTCCGGCGGGGTTTCCATGGTCGACATGTCCCGCACGCCCGCCAGCGACATGTGCAGGGTTCTGGGGATCGGCGTCGCGGTCAGCGTCATAACGTCCACCTGGGCCCGCATGCGCTTCAGACGTTCCTTGTGCACCACGCCGAACCTGTGCTCCTCGTCGATCACCACGAGCCCGAGGTTCTTGAACGACACATCCTGCTGGAGCATTCGGTGCGTGCCGATGCAGACATCCACCTTGCCGTCGCTGATCGCCTCCACCACCTCTCGCTGCTCGGAGTCCGATCGGAAGCGACTCAGCATCTCGATGCGCAGCGGGTAGGCGGACAGCCGGTCTTTGAATGTGCCGTCGTGCTGCTGCGCCAGGACTGTCGTCGGTACGAGGATCGCCACCTGGCGGCCGTCCTGTACGACCTTGAACGCAGCGCGGAGTGCGATTTCCGTCTTCCCGTACCCCACGTCCCCGCACACCAGCCGGTCCATCGGCTTCTGTGATTCCAGGTCGTTTTTCACCGCCTCCAGGGCGCTGATCTGATCCGGAGTCTCCTCGTACGGGAAGCTGGCTTCCATTGCGTCCTGCCACGGCGTATCAGCCCCGATTGCGATGCCCTCGACGGCCGACCTCGCCGCATACAGGGCTATTAGCTCCCCGGCCAGCTGCTCCGTGGCCCGCTTCGCCCGGGCCCGCGCGCGAGACCATTCCTGCGTGCCCAGGCGTGTCAGACGCGGCGCCCCCTCGCCTGAGCCGTGGTAGATCTGGATGCGGTCCAGGTGCTCCGTGGGGACGTACAGCTTGTCGTCTTCGGCGTACTCGAGCACCAGGTATTCGCGGACGTCTTCGCCGTCGAGCTCGGTCGTTCCGGTGAACCGCGCAATCCCGTGCTCCACGTGCACGACGTGCACGCCCGGCTGCAGATCCGACAGCTTCGGCCCGCGCCTCGCCGGCCGCCTCGGAGCCCGGCGACGCTCCTTCGTGATACCGAACACCTCGCGATCGGACAGCACGACGAGCGTCTGCCGTCCGTTCGGCGCGAGAGCGAATCCCTCCCGCAGATATCCCTGTATCAGCGAGAGGCCGGTGGGCGGCGCCTCCGTCGGAGCGCCGCGGGCGGAGACCTTCACATCGCTTTCGGCTGCCATCTCACGCAGTCTGTCGGAATGGTGAGAAACGGCCACCAGCCGGCCTTGTTCGCGTTGCGTTCTTGCTGCGAGGTCCCACAGTTGCTGCATCGTCCCGGCGGCTACCGGTGCCGGTTGGAACGGCATCCGAGTCGCCGCGCCGGGAAGGCCCGCGTCCACTCCCCAGGGCGAAAGCGCAACGCGGTGACTCCGCGCATTGATCCCGTCCGCCAGCCGGCCCCAGTCGAGCGTCGGCTGCGGGAAACGGCCCGGTATCTCGCCGCGCCTCTCTTTCGTCCGGCGTAGATCCGCAAGACGGCGGTCGATCACGCGCGCTGCTTCCTCGACCTCGCCCGGCCGTAGGACGATCACCAGGGCGTTCGACGGCACGTAGTCGAACAACGAGCCAAGATTGAAGAAACCCGCGTAGAAGGTGAGGTCGTCATCCATCTCCCCGCGAAGCGAGCGGCCGAGCTCTTCCAGAATGCGGCTCTCAACGTCACCGCTACTCGTCGAGAAGTTGATCGCCGTCATCAGTTCGCGGACGCGCTCCTCGTCCGCGAGCGCCGGCAGCGTCTCCAGCGCGGGCACCATCTGGATTTCGCCGGCTTCGCGAGTGGATCGCTGCGTCACAGGATCGAACCATCGGATGCTGTCGACCTCGTCGCCGAAGAACTCGATCCGCGCCGGCCCCGGCGCCCCGATCGGGTAGATATCCAGGATGCCGCCGCGCCGTCCCGCCGTCCCGGGTATCTCTACCCTGGGTTCCATCTCGTAGCCCAGGTCCGTCCAGCGCCGTACTAGCTCCCCGGGCGAAACGGTGTCGCCGCGCCTGATGGCGTGAGCGGCAGCCCTGAATGCCCGTGGCTCAAGCGTCGTCTGCATGGCCGCCGTTACGGACGCCACCACCAGGGGCGGCTCCGGGGCGGCGCGGTCTTCGAGGGCAGTGAGCGAGCGGAGCCGAAGCAGCGCGTTGCCGGGATCGGGCTTCAAGCGCTCGAAGGGCAGGCTCTCAGTCTCCGCGAATTGGAAGACCGGTGCTCCCTCGCCACGCCACAGGAAGAGTTGGTCTGCCAGGCGGCGCGCCGACTCGGGGTGTGGGGTCAGAACGACCACGGGCGCGCGCCACTCGCGCCACAACGCGGCCACCAGATAGGGGGTGGCCGGTTCCGGCGCCTGCGCCGCCGCCTGTGCCTTATCCTGGCGCAGATCGGCTATGAGCCCCCGAAACTCGTCCGTGTCGGCGAGCAGGGGCAACAGCGCCTCTAGGGTCATGCGCTCTCGTACAGCGTCCAGGGCCTCCTCTAGCGGACGCGCAAACGGCCACCGGCGAGCCGCTGGCCACCTCTGAATCGTATCAGGTACATACGGGAATCGGCTTGCGGCATTCCGCTGCCCGCGCCCCTGTGCCGGGGCGAGAGTGGCTGTCCGAGCACCGCGGGAGGAACCCCTATAATTCAGCATCTGCCGCGCCGCGGTCCTCACCAGGGCCGCAGGAGGCGCGGAAGTCCGCCCGTCGACCGGCCGCAGACCGCTCAGGAGCGCCCCTTGAGCAGCGCGTCTTCAGCAGATTCGCCACTCCATGCCGACCACGCGCACGGGAGATCGTTGTGCATTGTGGTCAAGGTGGGCACCAATTTGCTCACCGGAGGCGGCGACGCGGTGGACGGCGGGTTCATCGCCGAACTGGCCCGACAGATCGCGAGCGTCCGCGCGGACGGGTTCGATGTCGTCCTCGTAACCTCCGGGGCGGTGGCGGCCGGCAGCGAGCCGCTTGGCAGGACGCGCCGCCCGGATCATCTCAACGCCCGCTCCGTCCCGTATCGTCAGGTCCTGGCCTCACTGGGCCAGACGCACTTGATGCGCATCTACGAACGTTGCTTCGACGAGCACGGGATCGTGGTGGCCCAGGTTCTCGTCTCGCGCAGCGACATCGGGAGCCGCCTCGGGTACCTGAACATCCGCAACACCCTTGAGGCCCTCCTAGACGTGGGTGCGGTGCCCGTCGTCAACGAGAACGACGTCGTGGCCGTGGATGAGATGGAGGGCCGCGTCTACGGGGACAACGACCGCCTCTCGGCGATGGTCGCGAACCTGCTCGACGCCCACTTGCTCATCCTCCTCGGCGAAGTCGAAGGGATGTTCACCGCCGATCCGCACACGGACCCGGACGTCCGGCTCATCTCCGAAGTCGACCACATTGGCGAAGAAGTCGAGGCCGCCGCGGGGCAGGCCTGGGACGGCCGCGGCCGGGGCGGCATGATCAGCAAGGTGACCGCCGCGCGACTGGCAACCGGATCCGGCACAAAGGTGGTGATCGCCTCGGGCCGGGCCGAGGACGTACTCTCGCGGCTCTGTTCGGGTGCGGCTCTGGGCACGACATTCCTCCCCTCCGCGAGCCGGGTGGAGAGCCGCAAACGCTGGATCCTGACCGGGGCATCCGAAAGCCGGGGCTCCGTCACTGTGGACGACGGTGCGGTGACGGCGCTGCGGGATCAGGGCCGGAGTCTGCTCCCGGCAGGCATCGTGCATGTCGAAGGAACGTTCGAACGGGGCGATATCATTGCGGTCACCGGCCCGGCGCGAAACGTGCTCGCCTGGGGCCTGGCCAACTATGCCTCGACGGATGTCGAGGCCATCAAGGGGCGGCGCTCGACAGAACTCGCTGGCGTTCTCGGCTACGAGTACGGGCCGGAGGTCGTGCACAGGAACAACATGGCGCTCCCGGAGGAGTACGCGACGCCCTAGAGCGGCGATGCCCACATTCGGGGGTCTGTCGCGCCGAGCCCGAATCGCGAGTCGAAAGACCTGGAAACGCCCGGCATTTGAGGAACTGCAAGATGACGACTGGCGCCGTGGACCTGAAGGCCCTGGGCAGGGCCGCCCGTGACGCGGCAGGGCAGCTGGCGACCGCGTCCACCGAGAGGAAAGACGCTGCCCTGGAGATGATCGCCGCGGCTCTCGGGGAGCGCGCCGACGAGATACTCAAGGCGAACGGGGAGGACCTGCGGGCCGCGGAGGAAGCCGGCCTCGCCGCACATCTGGTGGACCGCCTCATGCTGGATCCCGAGCGGATTCAGGCCATGGCGGCGGGCGTTCGGAACGTGATCGCCCTGCCGGACCCGGTAGGCGAGATCCTCGAAAGCAGGAACCTCCCGAACGGCCTCGCGGTCGAGCGCAGACGCACGCCCCTGGGTGTTATCGGGGCGATCTACGAAAGCCGGCCCAACGTCACCATCGACTTCGCGGCGCTCAGCATCAAGTCAGGAAACGCCGTGATCCTGCGCGGCGGCAAGGAGTCGATCAACTCCAACACCGCGCTCGCCTCAATCGCCGGAGACGCCGTGGCGTCGGCGGGCCTGCCAGCCGGTTCCATCCGGTTCGTGCGATCGTTGGACAGGGCGCTGGTCGGCGAGATGCTCGCAATGAACGACGTGATCGATCTGCTAATACCGCGGGGCAGCGCCAGCCTGGTCCACATGGTCGCCGAAAAGGCCACGATGCCCGCAGTGACGGGCGGCGTAGGCGTGTGCCACACCTACGTGGACAGAATGGCCGACCTGGACAAAGCTCGTGCCATCGTCGTGAACGCCAAAGTGCAGAGACCATCAGTGTGCAACGCGCTGGACACGGTGCTGGTACATGCGGACGTCGCCGGGCCGTTTCTCCCAGCGCTCGCAGAGGCTTTCGCTGCCGACGGTGTGGAGATGCGTTGCGACGGGCGCGCGCTCAGCATCGTGGGCCCGGAGACGGACGGGCTCGCCATCAGACAGGCTACCGACGACGACTGGGGGACCGAGTTCTTGAGCCTCGTGGCCTCTGTGCGCGTGGTCGATTCGCTGGGCGACGCCCTGGCCCACATCGCCCGCCACGGCTCCGGCCATTCCGAGGCGATCGTCTCCGAGGATAGCGACGCCGCTGAGCGCTTCCTGAGCGAAGTCGACGCCGGAGCGGTGTTCGCGAACGTGTCAACCCGGTTCAACGACGGAGGGGAGCTCGGCCTGGGCGCCGAAGTGGCGATCAGCACGAGCAAGATGCACGCACGCGGACCGATGGGCCTGCGCGAGCTCACGACCTACAAGTGGATCGTGCGCGGTACCGGCCAGGTGCGGCCGTAGTCAGTCTTCGTTCGTCGGGCAGGCCCGGCGCTCTGTGGTAACCGGAACCTGAGGGGAGAAGGACATGCCTGCTTTCTACTTCGAGCGCGAGTGCCGCACCCCCAGTTCCGAGTGCTACGTGATCGTTGAAGAAGGCTCCCCCGTGGGTCGCCTGGATCTGCACTTCGCCCGCGCGATGGTGCACGGGACGCTCGTTGTCGGAGAAAGCCTGACTCAGGATGCCATCCAGGAACTGTTGACAATCGTGGATGAAGACATCGTCGATGCCGTCGGCATCGAGCGCGAGAACTTTGTCGTTCACATCCACCAGGGGCGCGATCTGGGCGTCTATGCGAACCCCGACTACAGGGAGACGGACAACGGCCACCCGCCCGAAGGGACCTAGAAGGACCGTCTCCCTCGATTAGTCCCCCACGTACGCCGTAGCCGTGATCTCCACGGCGGCCCCCGCGGGCAGCGACGTCACCCCGACGGTGGTTCGCCCCGGAGGGTTCTTGACGAAGAACTCGGTGTACACCTCGTTCATCGCTCCGAAGTCGCCCAGGTCCACCATGTACACCTGAGTCGCCACGACTTCATCCATCGTGGCGCCCGCGGCCGCCAGGATGCCCTTCACGTTCTCCAGCGTCCGGCGGGTTTCCGCGGCGATGCCGCCCTCGACGATCTTCCCCGTTGCGGGGTCGATCCCCTTCTCGCCGGCGACGAAGACGAAGCAGCCCGCCTTGATGCCCTGCGAATACGGTCCGATGGGCGCGGCGCTGTTGGGATCCCGGATGATTTCAATCGGCACTGTGCTCTCCTCTGTGGGGTGTCATGATCGGTGGGGCAGGCACTAGTAGC
>CAYYFS010000124.1:2267-6572 GCA_964471055.1 uncultured Dehalococcoidales bacterium | reverse complement strand
GGCTCTCCCTCGGGGAACTCCGGATCATCGCGGAGGCGCAGGATCGGCACGGCCTCGCGGATGGAGAACCGGGTCCGGCTCTCAAGCGCGAGGCACTGCTCGGCGCCATCGAGGCAGCGATGGCCCGGGACGACTACATCGCGGCCGCACTGGAAGGCCTGCCGGACGGGGCCATGGAGCTGCTGCGGCTGATCGTGGCGCACGGCGGGACGCGGGGAGAGCTGTACGACGTCAAGGCCCGCTACGCCAAGAACCACCCCAACTCCGACCACTTCTGGGCCAGCCTGAGGGCGGCGACCAGGTTCGGCCTGGCTTTCCTCTTCCACGGCCAGTACAAGTGCTACTTCCTGCTGGCCGAGGGAGTGGCAGCAGAACTGGCGTAGCACGCCCGGCGCCCAGGCGCCACCATCCTGAAGCGCCTGTCCTGAGGTTCTCGAAGGATGCGCGGCGGACTCTACAACCAACCTGTGCCGCGTCCCGAGCTCATCGAAGGGCTCGAATCATGCTTTGAGGAACGACGAAGGGTACCCGGACATCTTCGGGAATCCCTCTCCCGGCGGGAGAGGGTCTGGGTGAGGGAGAACGTCGCGACGCCATCCTGAGCCTATGCGCGAGAAAGCCGCTGCGCAGCCACCGCTAGTCTCGGTATGTGGCGAGTACGTCTTCGTTGACCGTGATGCCCAGCCCCGGCTCCTGGGGCAGAACGATCTCGCCATCCTCGATAGGGAACAGCGGAATGATCTGGCTCTGCGCGCTCTGCAACCCCGGGTAGCACTCCACAGTGAGACCCTCCGGAATCGAGGCGACCGCGTGAGCGCCGATATTGCCGTTGCCGTGCGGCGCGAGCGGCATGTTGTTGGACGTGGCGAGTGCGGCGATCTTCCTCCATTCCGTGTAGCCGCCGCAGATGGCGGGGTCCGCCTGGACGATATCCGTGGCACGATGCCGGATCAGGTCCCGGAAGCCCCATCGCAGGTACTCGTTCTCGCCGGTCGCCACCGGGATATCGAGCGCCCTGCACACCTCCGCCCCGCCCTCGTAGTCGGTCGCGGGCACGGGCTCCTCGAGCCACACCACGTTGAGTCCCTCGATCATTCGACCGAAGCGAATGGCCTGGTACGAAGTCCACGCGTGGTTCGCATCCACCATGAGATCGACGTCGTCACCGACGGCCTCCCGCACCGCCCTGACGCGCTCGACGTCTTCCTCGAGGCTCACCCGCCCCACCTTCATCTTCACCGCGTTGTACCCCATCGAGATGTAGCCCCGCATCTCCTGCTGGAGCTCCTCATTGGTCTTGCCCGGCGCGTAGTACCCGCCCCCGACGTACGCGGGCACGCGGTCGCGGTCACCGCCCAGCAGACGGTAGACGGGCTGCCCCAGGGCCTTGCCGATGATGTCCCAGAGCGCGATATCGATGTAGCTCATCGCCCGAATTGCCTCGCCTGCCGAAGCCGGGTGATTCCAGCCGGAGTACATCTTCCTCCAGAGGCGCTCGATCCGAAGCGGGTCCTCCCCGACCACCATGTCGCGGAGCGAACCCTCGACCAGCTCCCTGTACCTGCCGGACGGACAGATGCCGGTGATGCCCTCGTCCGTGAACACCTCGGTCATCGAGAACGTGAAGGTGCTCTCCGTAAAGGTTGCATCGCTTACGGGCCGCGGCCTCGGTCCGAGCGGAATGACCGTGAGCTTGACGTCTGTGATCTTCACGTTCTTCCTATCCTTTCCGGACGGACTGCCCGAGATGCCGGCTGAGATATCGTCGCACGGACGGGAGGGCACGACCCCCGGCCCGCGGATTGGCGCGAGTCTAGCGCACAGGCCCGCCTGTTTCACTGGGGCCGCAGCGGCACCTGGAGCTCCTGCGTCTGGTCACCAAACGCTGAGCCGGTTCCTATCCGGGCCTTCCTGGCACTACCATGGCGGGCGAAAGAGAGGACGATGGCACGCAACACCGAGTACGTCCACGGCTATTCCGAACGGGAGGCCGAACGCCTCCGCGACCAGGCCGGGTCCACCCGCGATCTGCTCCACCACGACACGTCGTACCCGCCCGGAAGCACCGTCCTGGAGCCCGGTTGCGGCGTGGGCGCGCAGACCGTCACCCTCGCGAGAAACAGCCCGGGCGCCCGCGTGTTCTCGACGGACATCTCGGAATCCTCGCTCAACGCGGCGCGGAAAGCGGTCGCCGGGCAGGAGCTCGATAACGTCGTCTTCCAACGCGCAGATCTGTTCGCCCTCCCGTTCAGAGACGGAGCCTTCGACCACGCTTTCGTCTGCTTCGTACTGGAACACCTGGAGGAGCCGTCACGAGGTCTTGTCTCGGTCTCCCGGGCGGTGCGGCCGGACGGAACGGTCACGGTAATCGAAGGGGACCACGGCTCGTGCTACTTCCACCCGGCCACCGACGAGGCTCTCCTCGTCTGGCGGTGTCTGATCGAGGTCCAGGCGTCGCTGGGCGCCGACTCGCTGATCGGCAGGCGGTTGTATCCGCTGCTCTCCGGCGCGGGCCTTCGCGATGTCCGGGTGTCGCCCAGGATGGTGTACGCCGACGTCAGCAGGCCGGACGTGATGGACAGCTTCGTGCTCAGGACGATCGTCCCAATGGTCGAGACGGCCGAGAAACGGGCGCTCGACACGGGCCTGGCCGATGAAACGGCCTGGCGGAAGGGTATCCGCGACCTGAAATCGATCGCCGACCGCCCGGACGGCACATTCTGCTACACCTTCTTCAAGGCGACGGCGGTCAGGTAGTCTCGGGCGTCCGGTGAACGTGGGCGGAGGCACGGTATGAAACTCGCTGACAGAGTCGCAATCGTCACGGGCGGAGGCAGAGGCATCGGGAAGGCTACCGCGCTGGCTCTGGCCGGCGAGGGAGCGTCGGTCGTCGTCTGCGCCCGGTCTTCCGCGGAGATCGATCAGACGGCAGACCAGATACGGGAGGCCGGCGGTCAGGCCCTGGCGGTCGCCGTGGACGTCTCGCGGGAGGCGGACGTGGCCGGTATGGCGGATCAGACCGTCCAGGCCTTCGGCAGGATCGACGTCCTGGTGAACAACGCCGGCACCAACCTCCCCTACCGGGAGGTCGTCGACCTGACCCTGGACGAATGGACGCACGTAATGGACGTGAATCTCACCGGACCGTTCCTGTGTTCGAGGGCAGTGCTGCCCACGATGATCGAGCAGGGCTCGGGCAAGATCGTCAACATCTCGTCGCTCGGAGGGCGGGCCGGTGCCGCCGGCAGGACTCCCTACAGGCCGACCAAAGCAGGGCTGATCAGCTTCACAGAGTGCCTGGCCGCCGAGGTGAAACGCCACGGAATCGACGTGAACTGCGTGTGCCCGGGTGGTACGTCCACACGCATGATGGACGAGATCGGACGGGGCATAGGCGTGACCGATCTCATGGCGCCGGAGGAGATCGCCTCGGTAGTGCTCTTCCTGGTGTCGGGCGAATCCTCCGCGATCACCGGGGCATCGATCGACGCGTTCGGCTCGCGCAACCCGCTGTTCTCGTAGGCCCCGGCACGCGAACGGCCGCGGAGCGAGCGAACCTCGCAGACTCTCCAACGGGCTAGAATCACCCGACATAGGTCGGAACGATGCAGTCAGACATCTCCATAGTCCCCATCGCGTCGGAACACGCGGAAGGCTACCGCGAGTGCATTGACGTGATCGCACGCGAGCGCAAGCACATCGGAATGGTTGAGGCTCCTGTCATCGAGGTAGTGCAAGGATGGGTCGCTGATGCCATCTGCAAGAAGTCGCCCTATTTCGTAGCGGTCACTGACGGACAGGTCGTGGCCTGGTGCTGTGTGATCCGAGGAGAAAGAGTTGGTTTCACACACTCCGGTGGTCTGAGCATGGGCGTCCACCCCGCCTGGAGGCGCATGGGGCTCGGGCGCCAGTTGCTGGACGCCGCTGTCTGTGAATCGTGGGCTATCGGATTGGAGCGAATAGACCTTCAGGTCCTCCTTTCCAACGAACCGGCCGTATCGCTGTACCGGAGCGCGGGTTTCCGGACCGAGGGTGTCAAGCGGCGCGCTCGGTTGCTGGACGGCGCCTACGAGGACATCCTCATCATGGCCCTGCTCAGGCCGGAGTAATCCCGGCAGCGGGGCACCTGACACACCCAGCAGGGTCATCCGTGGTTCGGTCCTGGGCGGCCAGAAGACCGAGCGAGCCGCTGCCCCCCGGCCGCCCCCTAGAACGCGGGTTTGCGGTTGATCCTGTCCGGCGCGGCCACTCCCGCCGAGACGACGGCACGAAACGCCTGCCCTACCGTGAGATCCGTGTCTCGAA
>CAYYFS010000124.1:0-2167 GCA_964471055.1 uncultured Dehalococcoidales bacterium | reverse complement strand
CCCGCCGAGACGACGGCACGAAACGCCTGCCCTACCGTGAGATCCGTGTCTCGAACGTCCTCGACAGGGACCAGCGCCAGGTACCCGGAGTTCGGCGTGGGCGAGGTCGGGATGTACACGACGGCCATCCGCGAGCCGTCCTCGTGCTCCAGCACGTCGGTCATGAACCCCAGGCTCCAGACACCGGCTCGCGGGTATTCGATCTCCACGACCCTGTTGAAACCGGTTTCCGCGCCTCCGCCGAGCGCCGCTACGAACTGCCTCACCGTCGCGAACACCGGCCCGATGACAGGTACTCGCGTAACCACCGCTTCCACGGCCAGTATGGTGCGCCCCCCGAACAGCGAAAGCGCCAACGTCCCCACCAGGACCGGTCCCAGCACCAGGACGGCGACACCCAGCCCCGGGATTCGATATCCGAACCAGTCCATGAACACGGGCTGGAGCAGGTCATAGGCGAGGTCGTACAGGAATCGAGCGATGAGGAAGGTGATCACGAAAGGCGCCAACACGCGCACGCCTGTCGCAAAGTGCACACGCAGGGTGTGGAGAGCACCGATCACGGCGGACGCCGATCTGCTGCGTGGGGCCGGCTCCGGGGCACGAGCGGGATTCGTCATTGTGTCCCTCCATGGATTCGGAACGGCAGGTGGCCGGGCTCGTCTGCCGGGGTGCGGCCC
Organism: uncultured Dehalococcoidales bacterium; assembly: GCA_964471055.1. Classification (GTDB taxonomy): domain Bacteria; phylum Chloroflexota; class Dehalococcoidia; order Lucifugimonadales; family Lucifugimonadaceae; genus CAYYFS01. Next base: position 1,487 of record CAYYFS010000124.1, on the reverse strand, counting down.
GTTCCGACCGTCGGGCTGCCGATATCTTAGTGCTGTCAGCCACCGAAGCGACGAAACGCGTGCGCGACGCGCCGTGCAAGGGCGAACGGGTTGCCGTGTACCATCGCGAGGCTATGAGCATCCCCGGGCCACCAGGACCGCTCGGCGGAGCCACGAGTCCGGGGCTCCCCGGCGCGATTCGCGCCATCGGCAAGCTGGCAATCGTTTTCGCCGTCGTTCTTGCCGTGTCCGCAACCTGCATCACCTCGGGTGGGACCACGGAGGTCCGCGAAGCCGAATTCAGCGTGGTGCCCGGAGCGCTGGTCTCGGCCGACGCCGACAATGCCGCATTCACCGTCCGCGTCGGGTCGGCGGGCATCGTTCGGGTCTCCGCAACGCTCCGCAACCCGAGTTACGTCAACTACTACGTATCGCCCAGCATCGCGACGACGCCGGCCCCGGATGTGCTCATCTCGGCCCATGTCCCTGACGTCGCGGCCACCCGGGCCAGTTCGGCGATCGAGCTCGAGGTGCCGCCGGACGTTCGGCTCGTCATCAAAACGACCAACGGCGCCATCCGCATCGAGGGCGGCCTCATCGGCGGGGGCGAGCTGGCCACGACCGAGGGCGATATCGCCCTGAGTTCTGCCGCGGGCACCTACATCGCGTCAACCACCAACGGCAATGTGACGCTCGAGGACGTGGAAGGCACTTTCAGGGCGAACACGACCAGCGGGTCGGTACAGTTCTCCGGCGTGGTGTCGGGCTCCGGAGCCAGCAGGCTTGAAACGGGAAACGGGAACATCGAGGTGTTGCTGAAGGACGAGCCGGACCTGCAGATTCGGGCGTCCAACGAGAACGGTCCGATCCGCGTCGACCGGCAGGGCCTGCACGACGTGGTGGAACTCGAACGCTCCGTGTTCGGAACCTACGGGGCGGGGAGCGGAAAGCTCCTGCTCATGGCCGCGCTCGGCAGCATCGACGTACGCCGGTAGACCGCCTGCTCCACCAACGCCGTCCGCCGTCAGGCGGGCGCCTCGCCGGCCTCCCCGTCGCGCACCGGCAGCCGTCCTCGCGCGGCCTCCGCCGCGATGTGGCGGGCGACCGGGTCGAAATCGGCGTTCCCGGCGATCCACTCCAGGTAGTCCGGCTGTTCCTCGGCGACCTGCTCCAGAAGGCGGCCCCGGTTCCGGCCGAAGTTGACGAGCGGTTCGCCCTCGGGCGACCAGATGAATCTCGCGGAGGGGTCGATGGCGTCCGGATGGGCTGGATGCAGCCACTCAGCAAGGCCCTCCGCGTCGCGCGGCAGTTCGGAGTGATTCGAAAGCTCGCCCGCGAGTATGTCGAACGTCGCCCTGACCCTGTCCTCCGGGTTGCGGTTCACGGGCGGCTCGCGGCCGGTGAAACGGCGGCAGGCGGCTTCGAAATCCCTCGGCTCCAGCTTGTGGAAGATGACCATCGCGTCCACGTTGGCCCTGTCCGAGAACGACACGGGCATTCCCACCCTG
>CAYYFS010000123.1:0-6623 GCA_964471055.1 uncultured Dehalococcoidales bacterium | reverse complement strand
GGCCGCAGTCCGCCGCCATCCAGCATCTGTCGGAAGGCACGCGCCAGATCGTGGAACAGACTGAGGCTGCCATCAAGCCCGGCGTCACGTCAGCGCAGATCTACGAGGCGAGCGCGGAGGCGACCCGTGACCTCGACTTCGAGAAACACCGACGCAGGCTCACGAACGCCGTCGGCGGTGCGGAGACGGGCTACTGCGGCCACGGAGTAGGGTTCCAGGTGCACGAATATCCGACCATCGCCCCGGGCAACGACACGGAGTGGGTCGAAGGAATGTGCGGGGCGATCGAAATGATCTTCGGCGACGACGAAACCGGCTACATCCAGTGGGAAGATAACTTCACAGTAACCGCGGACGGAGCGAGGATTCTCACACCATCCCCCAAGACCATCTGGGTTACTGACTGAACAACGGCCTCAACCGGGCCTCACGTGCGCTCGCCGGCAACAACGAACGCGGCCCGGTCCACCCATGCCAGATCGCGGCCGAGCGCAGTCGACAGCCGCCGCGCAACGACGCGTGCAGCGTCCACCACCTCCACGCTGCGGCCGGTTTCGCCGAGTACGGACGTCACAGGGAGGCCGGGCATACCGCACGGCACCACGTGTGAGAAGTAGGTCAGATCCGTCGCAACGTTCAGCGCGAGGCCGTGCATGCTGACGCCGCGACTGATCCTCACGCCGATGGCGGCAATCTTCCGGCCGGCCGGGTTACGGCCCTCGGGCGGAGCGATATCCGGCTCTCCGCCTGTCCACACGCCGGTCCTGCCTCGCACCCGGTGTCCAGCGATGCCGTACTCGCCCAGGCTCGCGATGACCGCGCCCTCCAGAGATCGCACGTAGTCCACCGGCCCTATTCCCGCAGAGCGGAGGTCAACAATCGGATACCCGACGAGCTGGCCCGGTCCGTGATAAGTCGCCTCGCCGCCGCGGTCTGTATGGACGACGCGTGCGCCCAGTCGCACCAGCTCCACGCGGTCCACGAGCACGTCGTCCCCGTCGCCGCGTCTGCCCAGCGTGAATACATGCGGATGCTCCAGCAGGAGCAGCGAGTCCGGGACCTCGCCCCGGGCGCGCCGCTCCAGCAGTCCGCGTTGGAGATCGAGCGCGTCCTCGAAAGAAACGCGGCCCAGCCAGGCCGCTTCCAGCCGTCCGCTCACCGTGCCCGCACCAACGATTCGCCTCCGCTCAACCGGCACCCCGTCGACCGCGCCCTGGACGCGCCACCCCGCGCCGTGATTATAGGCAGCGAGCGCCGATAACCCCGCCGCGTACCGCTATACTCACGATTCATACGCTGAACCCTGACCCGCGCAACGCCGCGGACAACAACGTCCCCGGCCCCAAGAGGAATCATTCATGAAACGCACGTGCCTGCTCATCGCTTCTCTGGTCGCGTTGCCTCTCTTCGCCGGTTGTGCCGACGATGAGCCGACGCCTACTGCCCTGCCGACAGCCACACCCGCCCTGGCCACGTCCGCGCGGAAGGGCTTGGGACCCGGCGACAGTCCCTCACCCCCGGCCGGCACGCTCGACACCGGCAAGAGCTACACGGCCACGTTCAAGACCGAGAAGGGCGACTTCACAGTTGAGCTGTTCGACGACGATGCGCCGCTCACAGTCGAGAACTTCATCAACCTTGCCCGTATCGGCTACTACGACGGCACGACCTTCCACCGCGTCCTGAAGGATTTCATGGCCCAGGGCGGCGATCCCACGGGCACGGGCGGCGGCGGACCCGGCTACCGTTTCAAGGACGAGTTCAGCCCCAACCTGCGCCACAACGGACCGGGCGTACTGTCAATGGCCAATGCCGGCCCCAACACCAACGGCAGCCAGTTCTTCATCACGTTCGAGGCGACCCCGCACCTGGACGACGTTCACTCCGTCTTCGGCAAAGTCATCGAAGGCATGGACGTTATGCTCTCCATATCGCTCCGCGACCCTTCCACCGCCACAGGGCCCGGCGACGAGATCCTCACGATCGAGATCACCGAGAAGTAGTCGCCGGCCGATACCCGCCCGGCGCGAGACGGCCGCTCACATGAGCGGCCGTCTCTCTTTCTTGCAGTTGGCTGGTCTAGCTACCAAACGCCCCGGCCGGAGCCGGACGCGGGGACAGTACGAAGGTCAACAGACGCCCACCCACGCCCAGCCATGTGTTCTCGTCCAGCCTCGTGACGGCGCCCGCCGGGCGGCTATTGGCCCGGAGGCTCGGGTCGCCCTCGGCTCTCCGGTAGCGCAGCTCAACCTGTCCACGGGAAAACACGAACGAGCCGCCCCGGAACAGCAAACCCGGAACCTCGGCGCTGTCCACGCGGTCTTTCTTCAGCAACCTCTCCGGAAGTCCTCTGCGCAGGTGGGCGAAGTCCGCGATCAGCCTGTCGCCATCGTCGTATATGTACCCGTACGGCCGCACTTTGCGCGACCACCGGACAAGAGCCACTGTCGCAGCCAGGGCGACGATGGCAGCGACCGGCCACACCCAGACCGGCACGCCGGTGCCACCGCTTTCGATCACGACGGGCGGCGCGACCGGCGGCGGCGGGAACGTCACCTCTGCAGCGGCCACCACACCGGGAGCAGCAGCAGTGAAAGCGCGACCCACGTACTCTCCGGTGACGGACACGTCGACCGCGTACTCACCCGACCCAGGCGGCACCGCCTGCACGTCGAACTGCCACGCGCGGCCCTCGTCCGTCACGCCCCGTGGGACGATCCCGGTGTCGACGCGCTCGCCGTCGGGCGAGGTCGCGATGGCGCGGACGTCCATGGGAAGGACCATGTGCGGATACCCGTCGACGGTTACTTCCACACGCGCCAGCACAGTCACTGTTCCCGAGAGAACGCTGGAACGCTCAGCGGCTTCCACCTCGACCGCGGGGAATACCTCGGTCTGGAATCTGCCGTTCCCGGCTATCGTGGCTCCGTACTGCTCCCAGCGCAACTCCAGTGCCGCGTCGTTCACGCCCTGTGCGCCCGACGCAGGAACGATGGTCGCGAAGACGCCGTCTCCGGCCACTTCATCCCCCGACGAACCGCGGTCTTCGAGCCGGTAGACGCGGGTCGAGCCATCCGGTTGCCGGACCGTCGCTTCGATGAAGGCTCCGGAAAGCGGCGCCGGCTCCCCGGCGACCGTCACTACGGCCTGCAGCACGCCGGCCTCACCCGCCGCGAGCGGCGGCTGTTGGAGCAGAGCTACTTCAAGCGGGTTGCGAGTGTCCAGCCCCGCGAGCACGCTGGATCCCGGACCGTCAGCGCGCACGGACCATGTCCCGGGTATCGGCTCCTCGACCGAATACACCAGAGTGTTGGGCGTCTCGAATACGACAACGTCCTGCCGCTCCCCTGTCACTGCGCCTCCGCTGGGATTGAAGACGGTGATGTCGACGTCCCTGTGCTGCCGCGCGAACGAGATGGTCACATGGTCGGTGCCGGGTGCGATCTCGAACGCCTTCAGTGCAGGCACATCCGGAGCGACGGCTGCATCGATTGCCCCGGCAGGGCTAATGCCCGCAACGTTGCTCAGGAGAAGTGCAATACCTTCGGCGGTTCCGGCGTCATAGGCGGTACCGGACGTGGCCCCGGCGAGACGACCAAGGAACTCCCTGTCCTCCGGCGACGCGGAAGGCAGCATCACCGGGTTCACGCTCCAGCCTTTCTGCGCCAGCAGCCCGCTGAAAGCGATCAGGCCTTCGCGCACGTTCTCGGATTGGACGTCCTGCCTACCGTTCGTGACCAGGAACACGCTGCTCCCGGACGGTGCGTCAATGCCGGTGAGGTACGAGAGAATCCCGGCCATCGCCTGGTACTGGTCCGACAGCCTGCTGGTCGCTCCCTCCCTCACACGCGTCACGGCATCGGCCGCCGCGTCGTCTACACCGGCCTCTCCGGCGGCTACCCGGCGGGCCGCAGACGGCGCCAGGCCGTACACGATGAACGCTATCGACCCGCCGTCCTGCGAGGTGGAAACGAGCTCCACGACGGTCTCCACCGCGGCCAGGTCCGCCGCGTCGTGGCCGGCGTACCGGTCGAGTGCGACAACGGTGTCGCCCGTCAGGCGGGAGATGCCCGGGCCCTCCGCGCGCGCCACACCCGTTAACGGATACGCAGCGACAAGAGCAAGTGCGAAGAGGAACAGGATAGAAAGCGAGCGTCGCATTGGTGTCTCCCGGGGCGGGCGCTATCGGCCATACGGCCGCACGAAAACACAGACGCTGAGCGTACCCACGCTCCCTGTTGCCCGGCTAGGGGAAACAACGGCGCGATTTCGCGACATGGCAGCGTTGACGCGGGTCGCAGAGACGGTCCCGTCCGTCCCCTCGCGGCCTCATTGACCGCCCCCCGGACCGCTCCTATACTCCCGGCACCCGCGTCCGGCGAACTCACCGTCCCGCCGTCCGGTGCGGACGGACGCCCGACAAGCAGAGAAGGCGGCTCGCATGAAGATCACAGGCATCAAGACCACCCTGTACGAGCACGACATGCCCAGGCGCATGGGCGACGCGAACTCGCCCGCCGGACGCGTGCGCGCCGCCGGCCTTGCCGTGGAGGTCGAAACCGATGAGGGCCTCACGGGCGCGGCAGTAGGCAGCCCGGCTGCCCGTGGCCAGATTCACGGCTTCGAACCGCTCCTGATCGGCCAGGACCCGCGCCGCGTGCGCGGCCTGTGGAAGCGGCTGGACAAGGTGTTCAAGGGCGGACACGACGGCATCGCGAACGACGCCATCTCCGCTCTCGACGTCGCCATGTGGGACCTGAAAGCGAAGGCCTACGGCGAACCCCTCTGGCGACTGCTCGGCGCGGCCGAACCAAGGGTCAAGGGCTACGCAAGCGGAATCGAGATACCCCTCTCGGACGATGAGGTCTTCGAGTTCTACTCCACCAGGGCGGACATGGGCTTCACCGGCGGCAAGCTAAAGGTGGGCCTCGACCAGGACGCCGACATACGGCGGATCGGTCTCATGGAGAAGGCGTTAAAGAAGACTGGACCCCGCCCGCAACTCATGATCGACGCCAACGAGTACTGGTCTCCCAAGCAGGCCATCCGCAAGGTCCGCGAGATGGAGGAAACGTTCGACCTGTTCTGGGTCGAGGAGCCCGCCCGGCGCTGGGACTACATCGGCCTTCGCAAGGTGTCCCAGGGCATACGGGCGGCCGTGACGGCAGGTGAAAACCTGGACACTATCGGCCAGTTCATGCCGTACATCGCACACGGATCGGCAGACATCATCCAGGTCGGAAGCGGCATGACCGGCATCACCGGGGCGTTGCAGATCGCAGACATGGCCTACGGCTTCGAGCTTCCGATCACGATCAGCGGCGGCGACGGCCTTTTCATGGCGCACGTCGCGGCGGCCATGCCACACCACACCATGCTCGAAGCCATCAACATCGAGCCATCACCGGTGACGACTTCCGACACTCGCATCGAGGACGGCTGGGTGGTCATCGGCGACAAGCCGGGCACCGGTCTGGAGTTCGACCAGGAACAGCTGCGGCTCCACGCCGTGGAGAGAGTATCCGCGGTGGCCGGTCCGAGTCCGTTCGGCCGCCGCCCCGGGGCGGGGTTGTACCCGGTTCCACCGACCCCTGAGGAGATCGCCGAGGCGCGCTCCTCCTGACGCTGACACAGATCTGCGACATCGGCAATTGGCAGGAGGCCAGAAGTGAAGATCACAGAGATCAGGGCGCTTCCGTTGCGGGAAGAGGGCGAGCGGGCCTACATGTTCGTGAAGGTGGACACGGACGCCGGAATCTCCGGCATCGGCGAAGTGGGCATCGGCTTCTGGGGCCAGGCGATCGAACGGGCGATTGCCCACCTCTCGGAGATCGTCGTCGGAGAGGACCCGTGGGCCACCGAGCGCCTGTGGCAGCACATGTTCCGCGGCGGCTTCTTCCCGGCGGGCCCGGTCTACTCATGCGCCATCAGCGCGATCGACATCGCCCTCTGGGACATCAAGGGGAAGTCGGTCGACATGCCCGTGTACAGGCTGCTGGGCGGGCCGGTCCGGGACAGGGTCGTGTGCTACCCGCACACCCAGGGCCACACGTTGCAGGAGCTAGTCGACAACTGCGTGCAGGCCGTCGACGAAGGCTGGAAGTTCGTGCGCTGGGGCCAGCCGGAGACGCACGGCGTCCTCGAAGACCGTGGCGTCGGCCGCCTGGAACCTGTCGAGTCGATACGCCTGGCCGTGGAGCAGATGGCCGCGGTGCGGGAGGCGGTGGGCCCGGAGATCCAGATCTGCTTCGACGCGCACACCCGGCTGGACACCGCGCACGTCATCGCAATGTGCAAGGACCTGGAGGAGTTCAAGCCCTTCTTCATTGAGGACCCGCTCCGCTCAGAGAACCCCGGCAGCTACAGGACGATAGCCCGGCACGTGTCGCTTCCCATCGCAGCGGGCGAGCAGTGGGCCTCGAAATGGCCCTTCCGGCAGGTGATCGAAGAGGAGCTGGTCAACTACGCGCGCACCGATCTCTGCATCGTCGGCGGCATCACCGAGGCGCTCAAGATCGCCCACTGGGCTGAGACGCACTACATCGACCTCGCGCCCCACAACCCGCTCGGCCCGGTCAGCGCGGCGGCCTGCGTATCGCTGTGCATGGCCTCGGCGAACGTGG
>CAYYFS010000122.1:2594-6671 GCA_964471055.1 uncultured Dehalococcoidales bacterium | reverse complement strand
AGCCCGTAGCTGCCGAAGAGGACGCCGAGGCGAAAGCTGAGGCCACTCCGGAGCCAGAGGCCGAGGAGACAACCGCGGACGAGCCCGTAGCTGCCGAAGAGGACGCCGAGGCGAAAGCTGAGGCCACTCCGGAGCCGGAGGCCGAGGAGGCAACCGGGGACGAGCCCGTAGCTACCGAAGAGGACACCGAGGCGGAAGCTGAGGCCACTCCGGAGCCAGAGCCTGAGGCCGAGAAGCCGCCCCCCGACGGTGCGGAGACCACCGAGGACGAGGAACAGCCCGGGTCGTAGGCCACTTCACCGGCCGACGCTAGAGCGGCAGCTCTGCCCCGGGAGGCTGTTGGGGGTCTTTGCCCGATTCCGGGCCTGGAGTCGAACAGATGCCCACGGACGACGTATCAAACGCGCAGCCCTCAGAGGAACCGTCCCGCGAGAGCGACGTGGCCGCCGCGCCGGACGCCCGGGAAGAAGCGCCCCGGCGCCCGCCCACGCGGCGCGAGATCCTCGACGCCCATACGGCCCAGCGGCGGAGGGGCCGGCCCTTCGCTATCGGCGGATTGATTCTTCTGCTGGCCCTTCTCGCGATCCCCACCGTCGCGTACGTCAGTCGCTACGTGCTCCCGCCCAGGCAGCTTGCTGTCCGCGTGGAGGACCAGGTCTATACCTGGGGCGACGTGGTGAACTACATCCGATTCAACCAACGCCTGAGCGAGGAGTTGGGCGTTCAGTATCAGGTCGGCACCTCGCTGTTCGAAGCCGAACAGGTTCTATGGCAAAACGAGGTGGCCTTTCGAACGGCGCCGAAGCTGGGGGTCTCGGTGGGGGCGGAGGAAGTCGACGAAGAGATCAGGGCGCTGCTGGGGTTCCCGCGGCTCACTCCAGAAGAGCTGCAAGATGCCGAGACCCGCTCCAACATAGAGGAAGCCAAGCGGCAGTTTCTCAACAACGTGGGACTCTCGGGAGCGGCCTACCGGGACATCGTGAAGAAGACGTTGTTCCGCCGGGGTGTGCGGGAACGGCTCGCGCAGGACGTCCCGCTTATCCAACCCCAGGTACACCTCCACGAGATCGTCCTCCGGCAGCCTGACGATACGATTACGCGGCAGATCATCCGTCGCATCGCGAAGGGGGAGCCGATAGGGGACATCGCCGTCGAAGTTTCAATCGACCCTGAAGTGAAACGCACCAGGGGCGACGCGGGGTGGTTCCCGGAGAACGTCATCCCTGAACCCCGGATCGAGCGGCTCCTCTACGGAAAGGACCAGAACGGGAACCGCCTGCTACCGATCGGAGAGCTGAGCGAACTCATCCCCGACAACGAGTCCGGGTTCTACAACGTCTATTTCATCAGCGAATACTCCGAGGCCCGGGCGGTGGATGCCGAGGCGTTCGAAACGCTGAAAGACAACGCGTTCAACAGCTACGTCATCGAGGAGGGGAAGCATATCGATAGCGAACGTGTGCTGAATAGCGAGATGTACGCATGGGTGAGCACCCAGGTCAAAGTGGCATCCCTCCTGCCCACGCCGACACCGTCCTCGGGCCTCCTGGGCATGGGTGGAGGCTGACATGGCGGCTTCGGCCAGGGCGGCAGGGCCGGACGCGATCGGCATCGGGCTGCTCGGACTGGGCAATGTCGGGTCCGCCGTCGCCGAGACCCTGCTGGCAGGCGCGTGCGGACCGGCGGAGACGGCCGGAGTCCCGTTGGAGCTACGCGGCGCGCTCGTCCGCGACCCATCGAAACAGAGGCCGGTCGCTTTGCCGGATGGGGTTCTCACTACGGATCCGGCACACATACTCGAAGACGAAGGCGTGCGCGTTGTCGTGGAGCTGATGGGCGGCGAGAACCCGGCCTTCGACTACATCAGCCGGGCTCTTCGCTCCGGCAAGCACGTGGTGACCGCGAACAAGGAGGTGCTCTCCAAGCGGGGCGGAGAGCTGCTGAAGCTGGCCGCTCAGCAGGACGTCTCACTCGCGTACGAAGCGAGCGTCGGCGGCGGCATACCCATCATTGGCCCACTATCAGATGACCTTCTCGCGAACGGCATCGTCAGTGTGCGGGCAATCATCAACGGGACAACGAACTACATTCTGACGCGCATGGCGGAAGACGGGGTAGATTTCCAGGAGGCCCTCGCCGAGGCGCAATCCCTCGGCTACGCGGAAGCCGACCCTACGGCAGACGTCGACGGCTTCGACGCCCTGTACAAGATCGCAATCCTGGCGCGGCTGGCGTTCCGTACGGAGGTGCCTATCGATGCCGTCTATCGAGAGGGCATACGCAGGGTGCAGGCCAAGGATTTCCGGTACGCGCGGGACATGGGCTACACGATCAAGCTCCTCGCAGTCGCCCGGCGCGAACAGGGAGGGCTGCTCGCACGTGTTCACCCGGCGATGGTGCCGTCGAGAGTGCCAATGGCAAGCGTGAACGGCGTCCTGAACGCGGTCGAAGTCGAAGGAGACCTTGTCGGCCCTCTGTGGTTGCAGGGTCGCGGCGCAGGCCCCCGGCCGACCGCGAGTGCTGTGATGGGCGACGTGATAAGAACGGTGCGCGAGATGAACGCGGGCGGCGGACCGGCACCGGCGCGACCCGTGACAAACGGCCTGCCCCTGCTGAGCATGGACGAGCACGTATCGCAGTACTTCATGCGCCTGGAAGTACGCGATCAGGCCGGTGTGCTCGCGGGCATTTCCGGCATCCTGGGGGACATGGAGATCAGTATCGCCTCAGTGATCCAGATGGACGTGGACCTGGAGCGGGGCGTGGCCGATCTGGTCATAATGACGCATCCGGCCAGGGAAGCTAACATGCAGAGCGCAGTGGACCGTATCAGAGGCTTGGACGTGGTCGTATCGCTGGCCAATCTGCTGCGGGTGGAAAGCTACGAAACCGTCGGCTGACGGCCCGGTCGACGATCTGCTCGCGCCGCGCCACGGTACCGCACCGTTGGGGGATCGCGCCTTGGGGATGCCCAGAGGTGTCATAGAGCGGCACCGGGAATTCCTGCCCGTCACCGACGCCACGCCGAACATCTCGTTGGGCGAAGGCAGCACTCCCCTCGTGCGCTCACAATCCATCGGCCCGGAACTGGGTTGCGAGGCACTCTACTTCAAGCTCGAAGGCTGCAACCCCACCGGCTCCTTCAAGGACAGAGGAATGGTGGTGGCGGTGGCCAAGGCGATCGAGGCCTCCCGTTCCCACGTCATCTGCGCCTCCACCGGCAACACCAGTGCCTCCGCGGCAGCCTACGGAGGCCGCTACGGGCTTGAAACCATCGTCCTGGTCCCGGCGGGCGAGATCACGCTGGGCAAGCTCGCGCAGGCTATGGCGTACGGTGCGCGCATCCTCGCGGTGAACGGCAGTTTCGACGACGCCCTGTCCCTCGTGCGGGGGTTGGCGGACTTCCTCGACGTGGAGGTTGTGAATTCCATCAACCCGTTCAGGATCGAGGGCCAGAAAACTGCGGCTTTCGAGATCGTGGATGAGATTGGGGACGCGCCGGACATCGTGTGCATTCCGGTGGGCAACGCCGGGAACATCACGGCGTACTGGAAGGGGTTCCAGGAGTACCGGGACGCGGAGAGGGCGACCACGCTGCCGCGCATGATGGGCTTCCAGGCCGCCGGAGCGGCGCCGATTGTCCGGGGCGAAGTCGTGCCCAACCCTGAGACGTTCGCCACCGCCATCCGCATCGGCAATCCAGCCTCCTGGAGGCGGGCTGAGGCCGCCCGGGACGAATCCGATGGCCTGATAGAGGCAGTCACGGACGAACAGATCCAGGGCGCGTACCTGAGGTTGGCCCGGACTGAGGGCATCTTCTGTGAGCCGGCATCGGCAGCATCGGTCGCGGGCCTCATTCATCTCCCGAGCCTCGGAGTCGATCTCACCGGCAAGATTGTCACCTGCATCCTGACGGGCAGCGGCCTGAAAGACCCCCGCTCCGCGGAGGAACGCGCCTCCGTCGAGATAGAGCTGGTTGAGCCGGATCTGGAACAGACAGTGGCTCTCCTCAAGAGCGGCAACTCCGGAGGATCCGGGTCACGGTGATCCCGGTCCGGCCGTACTCAGCGAGCTGCC
>CAYYFS010000122.1:0-2494 GCA_964471055.1 uncultured Dehalococcoidales bacterium | reverse complement strand
CTGGACCTCACGTCCGTCCCCGCCGGGTCGGCCATTCTGGAGAAGCTGCCTGTGGCTGCGGAGGCCGCAGGCTGGCGCACAGAGACCGAACAGGAGGACGTGGCCCCCAGGCTTGCCCTGCCCGACTCCTGGGATGAGTACCTGTCGAGCCTCTCCAGGAAGAACCGGCACGAGCTGCGCCGGAAGCTCCGACGGCTTGAGGGCGCCGGCGATGTCCGCGCCGCGGAGGCGACTGACCCGAGGACTGTCGAAGAGGGCATGGACGATTTCGTGGCCCTGGTGAGGAAGAGCGCCCCGGAAAAGGCAGCCTTCCTCACGCCCGAACGAGAGCGGTTCTTCCGCGCCGCGGCTCTCGCCCTGGCTGAGGAAGGGCTCACCCGGCTGCTCTTCCTGGAGTTGGACGGTGTGCGGGTGGCGTCGTCGCTCGGCTTCGTGTGGGGAGGAGAGAGGTTCCTGTACAACAGCGGCTACGATCCAGAGCATCGCCACCTGGCCGTCGGCCTGCTGAGCCACGCTGTGAACATACGGAACTCCATCGAAGAGGGGCTCACCGGGTACGACTTCATGCGCGGGGGTGAGCGGTACAAGTATCATCTTGGGGCCGAGGATCGGACGATCCACCGGATAGTCGTCCGCCGATGATCTCACGGGCCCCGACCGGGGAGGAACGAGTGCTCAGGCTGGCCGTGATAAGCGTTCACGCATGCCCGTCGATGCAAGCCGGAGAAACAGACGCGGGCGGCATGAACGTGTATGTGCGGGAGACGGCCCGTCGCATGGCAGCGTGGGGCGTTCACGTAGATGTCTTCGCCCGCAGTCATGACCCGGCCGACCCCCAGATCATCGAACTGGCTCCCGGCGCGCGCGTGATTCACCTGGCGGCAGGTCCCGTTGACGCCGAGAAGGACGCTATCTACGAATTCCTGCCGGACTTCTGTACCGCGCTGGAGGCGTTCCGTCTGGCCGAAGGAGTGGACTACGATCTGATCGCGACGCACTACTGGCTATCCGGGCTTGTAGGTCTGGACATGGCGCGCAGGTGGCGGGTCCCCCACGTCACCAGCTTCCACACGCTGGCGGAGGTGAAGCGCCGCGCCCGGCCAGGTGAGCGCGATGTGCCACAGCGGGCCAGCGCCGAGCGCCTGATCGCCAGTGAGGTCGATCAGATGATCGTCTGGAGCGAGCATGAGAGAGACGCGTTAGGCCACCTGTACGGCGCGGACCCCTCTCGCGTTGCGATCATCCCCCCCGGCGTGGACACGTCTCATTTCCGCCCCCTGGATGCGGCCGAGAGTCGCCGCCGCCTCGGGATGGACGGACATCGCGTCGTCCTGTACGTCGGGCGATTGGAGCGCCTGAAAGGCCTCGATATCCTGCTGCGTGCGCTCGCGTCCCTCGAGGACACCGACGACGCGCGCCTGCTTGTGGCGGGCGGGAGTCCGGGTTCCAGGGAGCTCGAACGCCTGAAGCGCCTCGCGTCTACGCTCGGCGTCGGCGACAGGGTGGATTTCCTGGGTTCCGTAGAACGCGGCGCCCTGCCCGTCTACTACAGCGCTGCTGACGTGTGTGTCCTTCCGTCCTACTACGAGAGCTTCGGACTGGCGGCGCTTGAGGCCGCGGCCTGCGGCAGGCCGGTGGTCGCATCCAGAGTCGGCGGCCTGCCGACGGTCGTGCTCGACGGCGAGACCGGCTACTTGATCGCCTGGCGGTGCCCCGGCCCGTTCGTCGAAAGACTCGAGGTGCTGCTCGAGAACGAGCGTCTTCGCCGCACCATGGGCACGGCAGCCCGCGCCCACGCGGAGACACTGACGTGGGAAGTTTCCGCGGGACAGCTCCTGGCCCTGTTCAATCGCCTGGTGGAGCAACACGCGGTACCGGCAGGCTGCGCGTCCTGCTGCGTGGCCGCCGGCTGCTAGGGTCGGGTTCGCGAAGACCCGTCTACGCCCGATTCCGGCCGGCAAGCTGGAGTTCGTACCACAGAACCTCTCCCACCGGGTTGAAGCCCGCCCCCTTATAGAGCCGCGCCGCAGCTTCATTGGCGGCGTCCATCTCCAGCTCAACCTCGGGCGCGCCGCCGGCAGCAAGGTGGGACGTGGCCAGCGACAGCACAGCGCTCCCCAGGCCGCGATGGCGATGGTTCGGATGGACACCCGTCATGTGGACGATGCCGACCGAACTACCGTCCTCCTGCTTCTGCCCGACCCAGCAGTAGGCCACCGGGACCGATTCGCCGACAATGAACAGAATTCCCTCGGGTCCCTGGCCGGGCAGCGCCAGCCGCGCCGCCACCTCTTCCACCGTGTTAGGCGAGTAACCCCAGCTCCCGGTGAACGCCGCGTTCTGCAGCACAGTCAGCGCGCCTTCGTCCGATCCGGGCCTGAAGGCCCGAACGCGGAACCCGTCCGGAACAACCGATGCCTGTGGTCGGGCCGCGGGACGGCTCAGGCGCACGTAACGGCGAGTCACCTGCATGCCTGTGGCCTCCAGCACGGGA
>CAYYFS010000121.1:0-6709 GCA_964471055.1 uncultured Dehalococcoidales bacterium | reverse complement strand
TCCGGGAACCAGCGCATGCTGACGGCGATGGGTACCACGTAGGCCAGCCCCGTGCCGATGCCCCCGATGAGCCCGACGAATATGAGCATTGCGACGAAGGAACCACCGAACAGGCCCCCAAGCACGTAGCCCAGGCCCAGGAGCAGGCCCCCTAGGATCACGATGGGTTGCGGCCCGTAGCGCCCCACGAGCTTGCCTGAGACCACAGTCATCAGAGCGAACACGACAAGGCCAACCGAGAAGATCCACTGCGTCTGGGTGGTGCTGAACGCGAAGTCACCGGCGGGATCAGTGAGCTTGCCGGTGAACACGCTCCACGCGTACAACGTGCCGAGGGCAACCTGGATGACGATAGCGCTGGCGGCCACGAGCCAGCGATGATTTGCGAGGGTGTCGTCAATGGACTCGAAAAGGGCGTCCATCAGCCCCTTGTTCTCCCGGATCTTCACCGCGTCCGTCAAGCTCATTCCACGCTCCTCGCGCCCGACCGGAGACACTGTGGTCGGGGTGCGTCCTGTGGGTGGCCTGCATTCAGGCCCGGTTGGCTTTTGGCAGTGGCAGCACCAGCCGGGAAACCGGCCAGTTGTTCTGTCGGCCGCGCTGGACGGAGACCACACGCGGTCCGAGATGCGTTACGGCTCATTCCTGATTCAAATGGCGGGCACCCGTGTCGTCGTAAGTGCAACTACGAGCGCCACTTGCGGCTTCTCTCCATGCATCCTGGCGGCCCGGGAGTCGATCACGCTGGCCGACGCGGCCGTCAGATTGAGCGCCAGGATTGTGAAACCTCGCACAATCATTGAAGTTGTGAGACGAATTCGTCTCTCGATCCGCATTACGTGAAAGATTCCGGTCATCTCTTGTCAATAGCGTCGAGAGAAGCTAACGGTTTCTGTCCACAATTATACTCCTGACGCCCGTTTCCGTAAACGTTTTCCGGCCGTCAGGGTACGCAGGCAAACCAATCTGGAGGAACAGGGTCCGCCTCGGGTAGGGCAGGCTCGCCCGTTTTTGGGGGGGGCTGGGGCCGGAATCAGGCCACTTCGAGAAGCAGGTCCGCCAGCTCGCGCGGGTGCGTGATCATCGGGTCGTGGTCCGTCTGGAGTTCCCGGTACCGCCAGGCTGGGGACACGCGCGCTGCGTCTGCGTGGTGCGAGAGCGTGTCCAGCCCGCGACGACCTCTGAGCGGGCATCGGATGTACGTCCTGGGGATCGACTCGGCACGATGGTCGGTGAGCCTGACCCTGTCCGACCAGGTCTTCAACGGGTGGGGCGTGAGATGGGCATTCACCCACTCCGCGTCGGTCTGGTTGGTGATCCCGAAAGGTGCTTCCAGATCGGGTGGCGGAACAAGCCAGCCCTCTCCTGATTTCTCCGCGAGCGCCTGCCCCGCCTCCAGCCAGCCGGGCGCCGCAACGTCGGCTGCCGACGCATTGTCAGCAGGAACCAGCGCATCGAGATAGACCAAGTGCGCGATACGCTCGGGAACCCGGTGCGCCGCTGCGCCTATCACGATGCCGGCGTAGCTGTGGCCGACCAGGACCGCGTCGGAGAGATCGTTCGTCTCCAGCGCCATCACGACGTCTCGGATGTGTTCCTCGATCCCCAGGTCGGGCGTCGCCAGATGCGCCAGCTCCCCCACACCGGACAGCGTCAGTGGCACGGCTCCGTGCCCTCTTGCCTCGAGGAGCGGAACGACTCGCTCCCAGCACCACGCGCCGTGCCAGGCGCCGGGCACCAACACGAACGTCGCCACGGCTGCAAGACCTCCGCGCTACGCGCTCGACTCTGCCCGCCGGGTGGCGTCCGGCCCGCGGCTAACCCAGTCCCCGCAGGTGCGACTTGGCCGTCTCCTGGCTGCAGATGAATTCCAGCAGGGCCGCGCGGCCCTCCTCCGTGGCGCGCTTCGCCCGGAGAATCGCGGGTCCAACGTCGTCCGGGTCCTCCACGCGTTCGGCCCAGCCGCCCATTGCGCGAGCCATATCCGCGTAGTTGCCACCCAGCTCCGACACTCCGTATTTCTCCTCGGAGAGCTCCATGGAAACGGCGGTCCCGGTCATCCCTCCGTTGTTGAGCATGATCGTGAGAATCGGTAGCCCGGCTCTCACGGCCGTCTCGAAGTCCAGACCGGTCATGCCGAAAGAGGCGTCTCCCATGAAATTGGCGCACAGTTTTTCCGGGGCCGCCAGCTTGGCCCCGATTGTGAACCCCAGCCCTGCTCCCAGTGCGTGCGACTTGCCCCACCCGATGTACGTGCGCGGGCCGTTCGACCTGTAGAAAGGCATCAACTCGAATCTGGGTCCGCCGGCGTCGTGGGTGACGATCGCCTCGGCCGGATCGACGTTCTGCATGAACTCCCAAACCACCCGGTAGGGGTTGATCGGCGTCTCGCCCGACGTCAGCTTCGGCATCCACTCCGCCAGCCACGCCTCACGCGTGCTGGCGATGGCGCCCGCCGGGCCGTCGTCCGCAGCCATGGGCGTGCCTTTCGTCAGGTCTCTCGCCGCGAGCATGAGCTGGCGTAGCACGAGCTTCGCGTCCCCCAGCACCGCGTGGTCGATCGCGTAGGCCTTGCCGATGTCAACCGGGTTGTTCGTGCACTGGATGATCGTCTTCCCCGGAGGTATGGGCGCGACCATCATGTGCCGGGTCAGGCTGGTCCCGATCGCCAGCACCAGGTCGGCGTCCCGTACGAACTCCAGGGCGGGGCGACTCATCACGGCCGACAGGCTCCCCAGCGCCAGCGGGTGGCTCTCCGGGAAGGAGCTCTTGCCCTCCATCGTGGTCGCCACCGGCAGCTGCAGATACTCCGCAAGCTCCCTGAGTTCGTCCGATGCCTCCGCGTACAGGATCCCGCCCCCGGCCAGAATGACCGGACGCTTCGCTGCCAGCAGGGCCTTCACAGAAGCGTCGACGTTGGCCGGATCGCCCTGGGATGCCGCGCGCGTCGCGGGGCGGTAGTTCTCCACTAGCGCGGAGTCGATATCCGCTTCCGCGACGTCTACGGGGATTTCCACCAGGACCGGCCCTGGCCGGCCCATCCTCAATTGCGCGAACGCCCGCCGCAGCGTGTCGGGCGCTTTCTCCGGTACCGATACCTGCTCCACCGACTTGGTGACCGAGCGGTACGTGCGCACGGAACTGAACATCGGGAACACGCCGTCGTTCACACGGGCGTGACCCAGGGGCAGCAGCAGTACCGGCGTGCCGTCCGAGAAAGCGGTCGATATCCCGGAGAAGGAATTCTCGGCCCCCGGACCGAACTGCATCGCGAATGCGCCGGGCGGCCGTCCATTGGTCACCCGGGCGTAGCCGTCGGCGATTCCGACGCCGACCCGCTCCTGGCGGCACACGATCGGCCTGATACCCGCCTGCGTTGCTGCCTCGATCATGGTCGTAGAGGGGAAGCAACTCAGGTATTCGATTCCCTCGATCCGGAGTATCTGGGCGATCGCGTCTTTGGTCAGCATTGCTCGCCTCCGCATGTACGAATGGTCGGCGTATCCGGGCCCTGTGAACCGGCAGCCGCAAGGGTCGCGCCTTGGCGACCGTGTGTCGAGCCGTTCACCGACTACCACCAAATAGGACGGCTTGCTCGAATCGCGTAGCCTCCGCGACTACCCGACCGCGATGAGCACGATTGCGGCAACGACCATGAGCGCCGAGGCCAGCTTCAATGGGAGTTCGGAGCGGTCGAACGACTCATATACGAACCCCGGCGTGATGCGGGAACCGAGAAGGCTGCCCAGGAACACGCACACCGGCCTCGTGCCCATCAAAGCGGACACGAGTGATACGGGCCCGCGCGACACCGCGGTGATACCTAGGATGTGCCCGACGAACGGCAGGACACCCTCGGACAGGGCGAGCCACGGACCCCTGCGCGGATTGCGGAGGAACCGTGCGAGCTCGGCGATCGTGGCCGGGCGCGCGTGCAGCACCGCCATGGCCATGAACAGACCGGCGCCCCGGAGCCCGAGGGTGTGAAAGACGGAGAGCTCTTGCGTCGTGGCCTTGGTCAGCAGCTGCGAGAACGCGAAGAGCACCGAGCTCGCCAGGAGCAGAGCGAACACGGGCCGAAACGTGATGCCCCGCCCGCTGCCCCCGAACCTGACGGACACAAGCACCGCGCCGCCCACAGCCAGAATCACGGCGAGCCACAGCAGCGGGCTGAGAGCCTCGTCGAAGAGGAAGTTCGCCATGATTGCTACCAGGATCGGGCTGGTCTGGAAGACGGGCACCACCCGCGACGCATCCTCGCGAGAGAGCACCCAGAACATGAGCGTCAGGGACACGCCGTGCAGAAGGCCAACACCGAGCCCGCCGAGGATGACAGTGACCTCGGTGTCTGGCAGCGGGTTGATGAGCAGGATCGCGAGCGAGAAGAGACCCTGGCTCGTGCCGACGAACAGGTTGAAGCTGCGCACCCCGACGTTGAAGCCGCTCAGCACCTGCTTGTCCACAAGGGTGATGAACGAAAAGAGAACCGGGCTCGCCAGGGCGGGGGCTATCCAGTTGATCATGCTGATCCACGGCTTGGGGCCGGATTGCCGGACGCGACACCGCCGGAGAGTTTACGCCCGCGCAACCCCGCCGCGCCTCGGACCCCCGGTCGTCCATCCGTTCATCACCCTCTGCTAGTTTGTGCAGTCGCAGCCGCCAGAGCAGCCCGCCGGCCGGGACGGAGGTATGGCAGTGAACCACCCTTTCCCGCGCGAGAAACTGACCCGGGTCATCGTCAACACGGACGCGAAGAACGAGGCCGACGACCAGTTCGCCATCGTCCACGCGCTGCTGACCCCTTCATTCGAACTGCACGGGATTATCCCCGCCCACTTCGGGACCGTGAAATCGCCACACACGCTTCAGGACAGCCACGACGAGGTGATTCTCCTCCTGCAAGTGATGGACCTCACAGGCCGGGTGCGCGTCGCAGACGGCGCTCTCGGCGCCTTGCCCGACGAGACCACGCCGGTCGACTCGCCCGGGGCGCGGCTCATCATCGAGGAAGCTTTGAGGGACGACCTCCGCCCGCTTCACGTCGCCTTCTACGGTCCCCTCACGGACATGGCGTCGGCCCTGCTCTTGGAGCCGAGGGTCGAAGACCGGAACGTCCGCGTGGTCTGGATCGGCGGTGGTGAGTGGCCGCTCGGCGGGCATGAGTACAACCTCTCGAACGACATCGCCGCGGCGAACGTCGTGTTCCGGTCCGGGCTCGAAGTCTGGCAGATCCCGAAACCCGTCTACCGGCAGATGCCGGTGAGCTACGCGGAGCTGGAAGAGAAGGTGTATCCGCACGGCGAGGTGGGCAGGTACCTGGTCGACCAGTTGGTCGAGTGGAACGCTCGTACCAGGGACGAGGCGATGGAGTATCGTTCGCTCGGCGACTCGCCCGCGGTCGGAGTGATCATCTACCCGGATTGCGGTCGTTGGCAGTGGCGCCCGGCCCCCGAATTCGAACCCACGATGCACTATCGCCACACCGGGCGGAACCGGCCCATCCGCGTGTACGACTCGATCGATTCCCGTTTCATCCACGAGGATTTCTTCGCCAAACTGGCTCAGTTCGCCCGCGGACACGAAACCGGATAGAGCTCAGCAACGCAGCACGGACATGGACCGCAGAGAGACGGAGAGGGTAGGAACACGGAACCCGACCGGCACTTCTCGGTAGCACCGTCGCGGCTAGGACGGCTCAAGACCGTAGAAAGACGAGAGGACAAAGAAATGAAGATCACCGACGTAAGGGTTCGGAAGCTCACGGGCATGCTGGAGTCAGATGAACCGTTTTACGAAGAACGCCTCTCGCGGCCCATCGACATCTACCCCGAGTACCGGGAGCAGCGCGACCAGCGCTTCGCCAGCCAGATCGATGACACCCACTACCGCGTCGAGTCGACCTACATCCAGGTCGATACCGACGAAGGTATCTCGGGCATTTGCGGCCCCATGTCGACGCCCTCGGCCGCTCACTACGTTCGGACTCAGCTGCGGCCACTTCTGGTCGGCACGGACCCGCTGGCCACCGAGAAACGGTGGGACCAGATGCATCGCTTCTCGGTCCATGGCCGCCAGGCCGAGCCCATGATCGGCATCAGCGCGGTCGACAACGCCCTCTGGGACATCAAGGGCAAGGTGTTCGGCCAGCCTGTCTACCGCCTGATCGGCGGCCCGACCCGGGAGGAGATGCCCGCATACGCCAGCATGCTCGGGTACGCGACCCAGGACATGGGACTTGTGCGTGAACGGGCACAGCAGTTCAAGGACCGAGGCTTCACAGCGCAGAAGTGGTTCTTCCGTCACGGGCCGATGAGCGGGCCAGAGGGGATGAAGAAGAACGTTGAGATGGTGAGGACGCTTCGGGAGACGCTGGGCGACGATATCGACATCATGCTGGACTGCTGGCAGAGCTGGGATGCGAACTACGCGATACGCATGGCCGAGCAGATCGAGGAGTACCACCCTCGCTGGCTGGAAGAGTGTGCGATGCCTGACCGCATCGACACGCACGTTCGGATCAAGGCCAAAACGAGCATCCCGCTGTCGGGTGCTGAGCATGAGTACACGCGCTGGGGCTTCAAGCGTTTCATCGACGCGGGCGCCCTGGACATCATCCAGCCGGACCTTGGCTGGGCGGGTGGTCTGTCCGAGGTTCTGAAGATCGCTGCGCTGGCGTCCACGTACGACCTGATCACGATTCCTCACCAGG
>CAYYFS010000120.1:4434-6741 GCA_964471055.1 uncultured Dehalococcoidales bacterium | reverse complement strand
GCCGGCACGGTGAGGGTATGGTCGACGACAAAGCACAGGTCCTCAGGCATTCGCCCATCTTCTCCGGGCTGGACGACGAGGAGATCGCGGAAGTGGCCGCCGCGGCCGTCCTGCGCACCTTCGAGCCGGGCGCGTTTGTGCTCCGGGAAGGCGACGCTCCTGTCTGGTTTCACACGGTTGCCCGGGGCAGAGTCAAGGTATTCAAAACCTCCTCGACGGGCAGGGAGTTCATCATCGCGTTCTTCGGCCCCGGCGAGATGTTCGGAGAAGTCGCCGTATTCGAGAACGGGCCATACCCCGCTTCCGCCCAGACAGTTGACGAAACAGTGGTGGTGTCGATCAGGCGAGAGGATTTCCTTGCCCTTCTGGCGCGGCGGCCTGACATGGCACTGAAAGCAATCAACGTGCTTGGAGGACGGCTCAGGGATTCGCAGGGCCGTCTGAGAGACCTTGCGGGCGAACGCGCGGAGCAGCGGGTGGCCAGGATCCTGCTGATGCTGCACGCTCGCCTTGGCCAGACGCTTCCGTTCACCCGGCAGGAGGTCGCGGACATGGCCGGGATTGCCCCTGAGACGGCGATCCGGATAATGAGCCGCCTCCGCTCAAGCGGGATCATTCGCTCGCTCCGCGGCAAGACCATCGTCCTCGACGAAACGAGGCTCAGATTGCTGAGCGAGGGCCCACCCGCCGTCTAGGCCGCCCGGCCCCCGTCCGTTCTCCCCGCGTTCCGGCCCGTGTATGACCCAGATCATGTACGGGTGCGCGCACGTCCCCTAACGTGAGTGCAGAGAGCCGTCGGCAGCAGGCGAACACCGGAGAGCGGACGCCATGAAAAATCGATGTCCCGGCCAGGATTCGAGAACCCTGAGGGCGGAGCTGTACAAGTGCCCGACCTGCCGGACGGAAGTGGAGATCTTCTCCAGCGAGACCAGAGTGCGGTGCTATCAGTGCGGCACGGTGGTTCAGAAAGAAAAGCTGCCATCGTGCATCGAATGGTGCGCGGCAGCGCGCGAGTGTATCGGCGAGCAGCGGTGGCGGCAATTCCAGACAGATGCGTGAGCCGGCACCCGACCCGACCACACACTGAGGGTATTGACATGACGACGAAGGTACTGCGACAGATCGTCAAGATCGACGAGGAGAAGTGCGACGGGTGCGGCCTTTGTGTGCCTGCCTGTGTCGAGGGAGCGCTCCAGGTTGTCGATGGCAAGGCGAAGCTGATCAGCGAAATCTACTGCGACGGCCTCGGCGCGTGCCTGGGTGACTGCCCCACGGGCGCCATCACGATCGAAGAGGCGGCCGCCGAGGCGTTCGACGAGGAGGCGGTGGAGCAGCATCTGAAGAAGAGCCGGGCGCCCGAACCCGCCCTGCCGTGCGGCTGCCCCGGGTCGGCGGTCGCGCAGTTTGGACAGCATGAGCCACAGATCGCGGCTCCAGCCCCGTCAGCGCAGCGCTCATCGCTCTCTCACTGGCCGGTGCAGCTCACGCTGGTTCCCCCTGCAGCACCGTTTTTGCAGGGCGCTGACGTTGCCCTCGCCGCGCACTGTGTCCCGTTCGCGTACGCCGGGTTCCACCAGGACTTCCTCGAGGACCGCGCGCTGCTCATAGCCTGCCCCAAGCTGGACGACTTTTCGGCCCACCTCGCGAAGCTGACCGCCGTCGTGAGCCAGGCGCAACTGAAGAGCCTCACCGTGATCCACATGGAGGTGCCTTGCTGCTCCGGCCTCGTGCACATGGCGCGGCAGGCCATCCAGTTGAGTGGCAAGCAGGTACCGCTCCATGAGGTGATGATCGGGGTTCGCGGCGACCGATTGTCCTAGTATGGCGAAAGGACCGGAACCGGGAAGAGAGGCCGCTGAGGTCCTGCGACCGCTACGAGCTGGCACGGCACGGGAGCTTTGCCCCGCGATCTCAGGAGTACCCGAACATGGCGACATCGAATGAGCGCGCCGCCGGCGAGACGTACGACGAATCGATCATCCGCCCGGAGCTACGCATCGAGGATGTTCAGGCCCGGGGCGAAAGATTCTCTGCGGAGCGTCTCAGGGGCATCAAGAAGGGGCTGACCACCCTGCACACCCTCGAGACCATGGCGGTGAATATCTACCTCAATCAGATCACCGGCGACGACACCGAACACAACCGGCAGCTGATCGCGGCCATGTGCAACGAGATGACTCATCTCCAGGATTTCCAGGTGAAGCTGCTGGAGTACGGCTGGAAGCCGAGCATCCTTCGGTGGGGGTACTGGGTCGTCGGCTTCGTCATCGGCTTCACCTCGCGTCTCAGGGGCAGGAAGGCCGTTCT
>CAYYFS010000120.1:2286-4334 GCA_964471055.1 uncultured Dehalococcoidales bacterium | reverse complement strand
AGGAGACAGCAATGGAGCTCAAGGGAAGCAAGACGGAGAAGAACCTGGAAGCCGCCTTCGCCGGAGAGTCACAGGCCCGCAACAAATACACCTACTTCGCCTCGGTTGCGAAGAAGGAGGGCTTCGAACAGATCGCCGCGATCTTCCTGGAGACGGCCGAGAACGAAAGAGAACACGCCAAAAGGGAGTTCGACTTCCTCCAGGGAATCGGCGACACCGCCGCCAACCTTGAAGCCGCGGCCGGGGGCGAGCATTACGAGTGGACCGAGATGTATCCGGAATTCGAACGGGTCGCCCGCGAAGAGGGATTCAACGCGATCGCTGTGTTCTTCCACGAGGTCGCGGAGGTCGAGGAAGAGCACGAGAAGAGGTACCAGGCCCTGCTGAAGAACGTCAGGGAAGGAACCGTCTTCAAGCGCGACAAGGTGTACAGGTGGAAATGCCGCAACTGTGGCTACGTCCACGAAGGAACGGAAGCACCCAAGGTATGCCCGGCCTGCATTCACCCGCAGAGCCACTTTGAGCTGATCGCGGAGAACTACTAGTCCGAGAACCCGCACTGGGTGCTGATGCCGCCAGCGCGGAACTGCAAAGTCCTGTGACGGACGGCTGATCCGCGCGAACCCACGCCCTGCACAGCGTGTACTGGAGCCGGATTGAGGAAGGAGCAACACGCCGATGTCGAAATATGAGTGCATCGCCTGCGGCTACATCTACGACCCTGAGGTGGGTGACCCCGACGGAGGCGTGGCTCCGGGCACCGCCTTCGAGGAGATTCCGGACGACTGGGTGTGTCCCCTCTGTGGCCTGGACAAGAACTCATTCGAGAAGGTGGACTAGATGCGCGCTAGAGAGATAGTGGACGGTATCTACTCAGTCGGCGCAGTCGACTGGGACAGGCGGCTGTTCGACGCGCTGATTCCGCTTCCCGACGGCACGAGCTACAACGCGTACGTGGTCAAAGGCAGCGAGAAGACGGCCCTCATAGACGCGGTTGATCCGCCGATGCGCGACACGCTGCTGGGCAACTTGGACCAGCTCGGCATCGGGAAGATCGACTACATCATCGCCAACCACGCAGAGCAGGATCATTCCGGTGCGATCGTGGAAGCCTCCGAGCGGTATCCGGAAGCGGGCATCGTGGTCACGCCCAAGTGCAAGGACATGCTCGTCGACCACCTTATGATCCCGGAAGAGAGGTTCGTGACGGTCGATGACGGCGAGACGATCTCGCTGGGGGACCGGACCCTGGAGTTCATCCACGCCCCGTGGGTCCACTGGCCCGAGACGATGCTCACGTACCTGCGCGAGGACGCGATTCTGTTCCCGTGCGATCTGTTCGGCTCGCACCTGGCGACGAGCGACCTGTACGTGACCGACGAGGGGCGGGTGTACGAGGCCGCGAAGCGCTACTACGCCGAGATCATGATGCCCTTCCGGACGATTATCCAGAGGCACCTGGAGAAACTGGAGGGCTACGATATCCGGCTGATCGCGCCGAGCCACGGCCCGATGCACGACAGGCCGGCATTCATCGTGGACGCGTATCGCGACTGGATGTCCAGCGATCCGCGCAACCTGGTGGTCCTGCCGTATGTCTCGATGCACGGGAGCACACAGGTGATGGTCGACCACCTCGTCGACGCGCTCATCACCCGCGGTGTGACCGTCGAGCGGTTCGACTTGACCGTGACCGACATAGGGAAGCTGGCGATGGCGCTGGTGGACGCCGCAACGGTGGTCATCGGAACGCCAACGGTCCTGGCTGGTCCGCACCCCGCTGTGGTCCAGGCCGCGGTACTCGCGAACGCTCTGAGGCCGAAAGTGGAGTTCGCTTCCGTGATCGGCTCCTACGGTTGGGGAGGCAGGGCCGTCGAGCAGATCGCCGGTCTGATCCCGAACCTGAAAGTGGAGATGCTGGACACGGTGCTGTGCAAGGGGCTCCCGCGGGAGTCTGACCTGCAGGCCGTTGAGGCTCTCGCGGAAACCATTGCTACCAAACACAAAGAGCGCGGTCTGGCCTGACCTCGTTCTGGAGAAGACTGGGC
>CAYYFS010000120.1:0-2186 GCA_964471055.1 uncultured Dehalococcoidales bacterium | reverse complement strand
CAGAAGCAGTTGTTCGCGAAGTACCCGGTGGCGATCCTTGGAACCTCGAATTGCGTGTTGCTGCCGAGGGACGAGTACAGCGACCGCATGTTCACCACCGGGTCGGCCAGGCTGCCCGGTATTCAGCACATCGAAGGGCACGACTACGGCCCGGTGATCGAGAAGGCGAAGTCGCTACCCGAGCTTGAAGAAGAGCCGGGCGACGTCGTACTTACCACCGGGTTCTCGACGTCCGTTGTGCTGTCTCTGGCGGGGAAGATCAAAGAACTGGTGGAGGCCGGGAAGATCAAGCACTTCTTCCTGGTCGGTGGGTGTGACGCGCCACTGCGGGCGTCGCAGTACTACCGGGACTTCGTCGAGCAGCTCCCGGCGGACACCGTCGTGCTGACACTCGCCTGCGGCAAGTTCAGGTTCAACGACCTTGATCTAGGTGACATAGACGGTGTGCCCAGGTTGATCGACCTGGGGCAGTGCAACGACTCGATCGTCGCCGTCGAGATAGCGACCGCCCTGGCCGAGGCCTTCGGCGTGGGGGTCAATGACCTGCCACTGACTCTTGTCCTGAGCTGGATGGAGCAGAAAGCCGTGGCGATCCTGTGGAGCCTGTTCTCGCTCGGGATCAAGGGCATGTACCTGGGCCCGACTGCCCCCGCGTGGGTGAACGAAGACATCCTGACGGTTCTGACGGACGAGTACGATCTGCGGCTGATCGGCGACCCGGCCGAGGACATCAGGCAGATGCTGAGCGCGTAGCCGAGCCCCGCGTCGGGCAGCGGCTCCGCAAATCCGCGCAAGTGGACTGAGTGAACGGCCTCTCCGAAACTCGGAGAGGCCGTTTCGTGTGCGGCAGGAATGCCGGTTCGCCCTGCGCTGCCGTAATCGGGCGGGCCGAAATAGCCTGCGTCCGATCCGCGCGAGCAGTACCATGGCTCCGGCGCGGCCGCGCAGCATCCGCAGCTCGGGCGCTCTGCCAGCCATGTCCCTGAGAGGAGGCGAGGGTTCCCATGAACACACTGGACGCGATCGCTGCCCGCAGGAGCATACGCGAGTTCAGAGACGAGCCTCTGCCGGACGATGCGCTCGACGCCATTCTGACGGCGGCAATCCAGGCGCCGTCGGGCGCCAACCGGCAACCCTGGCGGTTCATCGTGGTGCGGGAGGACAAACGCGCCGAGATGTTGCGGGTGATGCGGAAAGGCATGGCCACGCGCGTGGCTCGGGGTGAGAACATCGGCAGCAGTGAGCGGACCGCCAGTGCCATGGAGCAGGCGCCGGTGACGGTGTTCGTGTTCAACCCGCTGGGCACTGACCCTCTTTCTAGCCAGCTGGCCGAGCAAACGCGCACGCCCGTGGTCGATGTTCAGTCCATCGGGGCGGCGATCCAGAACATGCTGCTGGCCGCGCAGGATCTGGGAATCGGCTCGCTATGGATCGGCCACGTCTTCAACGCGTACGAGGAGCTGTGCGAATGGCTGGGCGAGGACAGCCAGATGATCGCCGCCGTTTCCTTCGGTTATGCCAATGAGGCCCCGGACGCCCGGCCGCGGAAGCCGATGAACGAAGTCGTCCGGTGGCTCTGAACATCCCCGTACACTCCGCCACGATCCCGCGATAGCCGAACAGAGGAGGATCCGAGAATGACCCCGTCAGACGATGGATTCCGTGGTGTGTTCCCCGCGATCATCACTCCCTTCACTCCTGAGGGTGAGGTGAATGAGGAAGCCTTCCGAAAGGTCATGGAGTTCGACATCCAGGCCGGGGCCCGCGGTTTCTGGGTATGCGGTGGATCGGGAGAGAGCGTGCTTCTTGAGGACGAGGAGCGGGTACGCGTCGCGGAGATAGCCGTGGACCAGGCGAAGGGCAGGGCGAAGATCATCCTCCACGTGGGCGCTCTGACGACTCGCCGGACGGCTCGGATGGCCGAGCAGGTCCGGGAGAAGGGCGCGGACGCCATCGCCGCGGTGCCCCCGTTCTTCTATTCGGCGACGGACCAGGAAATCGTTGACCACTACAGAACGGTGGCCGCCGCCGCAGACCTGCCGTTCTTTGTGTACAACCTGCCCCAGTCCACTCAGGTCGACGTCACACCGGATCTTATGCAGAAGATCGTCGACGGGGTGCCTCAAACCGCCGGATTGAAGCACTCGGGGCCTACCTGGAACGTGTCGACGGTCGGCCGTTTCGCA
>CAYYFS010000119.1:0-6766 GCA_964471055.1 uncultured Dehalococcoidales bacterium | reverse complement strand
CGACGCACGTCGCGGGCGGCGCTGCCCGCGCCATCCTTGAGTCCGCCATTCTCCGAGCAGTAGGTCTGACGCGCCTGGGGTTCCTCCTGATCACCGCGACGGAACACGCGGTAGTGGTCGCACTCGGTGCCGGCGCGGGTGTCGCAGCCGGCATAGTCATGACCCGCATGGCGGTAGCCGCCGCCTCCCAAACCGAGCCGGGGCGGGAGCCGCTGCCGCCGGTGCTCCTGGTCACGGACTGGGTTCCGGTCGGTCTGCTGTACGGCGCTCTGGCAGTTGCCGCTCTCCTGGCGGTAGCTGCCATGACACTTGCATTCGCGCGCTTCCCGCTTGGCACGCTGGGAAGACGAGCGGAGTGAACGGCCGGATGACGTGAGCTTCCTTTCGCATCTCTCTTTCATCGCCAGGCGCAGCCTGTCCCACTGGCGGCTTCTGTCCACGGTGGTCCTCGGAGTGCTGCTGGCCACCACCGTGATGGCCAGTAGCGTCATCTACTTCGACTCTCTAGGAGACCTGGCGCTCAGGCGCGAGCTGGAGGGGTTCAGCCAGGAGGCTCTGGACGTTCTGGTCAACGCGCGCCTCTCGCCGGTCGACCAGGTGGGGCACGACGGACTCAGCCGGACGGTGGAGCAAACAGCGGACAGGCACATTGGCTGGCTTCTGTCGGAACCGGAGCAGGCGTTCAAGTCCTCTACGTTCTACGTCGTCGACGAGGATCGATACGTGGACATCACGGATCTGGTCGGACCGGGCGCGAACACGGTGACGTACTACCACTTCGAGGATGATCGCCTGGGCCTCAAGCTTCGCGTGTCGCGCCCGCCGTCGGCCGACTCCTCCGTCTCGCCGCCCCGCATAGACGTTGAAGAGACTGAATTGGAGCTGATCACCCGCCACGACGCGCCGACGACATGGACGGTCGACCTGCCCGATGGCTTCAACAAGGTGGAAATCGGGATCTATCGGAAAGGGCGCACCGCGGTCGCGAAGTATGCCGGGTGGGACGGCTGGCTGAAGGTGAATGGGAGTCTGGTCTGGGAGTCCCGGCGTGTCGACCTCGGGGAGGACGTGGTCGTGTACGACCACCTGCTCGGCGCGGAGCTGCCCCTGGATACCAGCACCTCCGAAGACATGCGCGCCTTCTTCATGGTGGTGCCTACGCTCTCGGAACACGCGGTGCTCACGTCGGGGCGGTGGCCGACGCCTGTCGCCAGCCGCGCGTCCGACGGGTCTCTGACAGTCGAAGCGGTCCTTCCGCGGGAGGCGGCCGATGAGTTCGGGCTTGAGCCGGGCGACACCCTGACCGTGGCTCCGTTCTGGCAGGACGACCACGGAGAGATGGACGCTCTGATAGTGGGGGTGTACCGATGGCGCGGACCAACCCCCTCCTTCTGGGACCGGTTTGAGGAAGCGTTCTATCTGGCGGATGAGGGCCTGCAATTCGCTCCTCTGACGGTGAGAGAGGAGGCATTCGTCGGGGCCATCGGGCCGTACTACCCGAAGATGGACGCCTCGCATGCATGGTGGTTCGGGGCAAACATCGGCGTGCTGCACGCTTCGGATAGCGAGGCGGCACTGGCCGAGTTCGATGCGCTCCATGACGAACTGGCCCGGTCCGTGGACGGGTACAGCCAGCGCACCGCCGTTCCCGGCGTTCTGGAACGCGGCGAGACCCGGCTCGTCTACAACCGCCTGCCCATGACCATCGTCCTGTTCCTCCTTGTAGCCGTCGTTCTGTACTACGTCGCCATCCTCTCTGCACTCCTGGTGAGCGCACAACGGAACCAGATCGGTCTCCTCAGCAGCCGGGGCGCCACCTATCCGCAGATCGTCGGCGTCTTCGCCGTGGAGGCCCTCTGCCTGGCCGTGGTCGGCGTCGCCGCCGGGCCTCTACTCGCCGCGGGTGCCGTGCACCTGATCGGCGCCGTCCCACTCTTCGAGGACCTGAATGCGGGCCTGCCACTCCCGGCCCGGGTGACGGGCGCGGCCTACCTTGTCGCGCTTCTGGGCGGTGGACTGAGCTTCGTGGCGCTGGTCGTGCCCGCGGCGAGAACGGCGCGTGAGGGACTGCTGGAGCAAACGCGGGCGGCCACCCGGCCTGTGCGCCTACCCGCTTTCCAGCGGTACTACCTCGATGTCACCTTCCTCGGCATGATCCTCCTGCTGTTCTGGCAGCTCTCCCGACAGGGCTCGTTCGTAACCAGGGGAATCCTGGACGAAACGTCGATCGACCAGATCAGCCTGGCCCTGCCTGCGATGGTCCTCGTCGTCGCGGGGTTTGCGCTCCTACGGCTCTTCCCGCTCTCGATGGATCTGCTGAGCCGTGCGCTGGCCGCCCGCTCCGTCGGGCGAGCGGTCCCGCCCGTCGTGTTGCTGGGCCTGTGGCAGATGGCGAGGAACCCGGGCCGCTATTCGAGGCTTTCGCTGCTCGTCATACTGACGGCTGGTCTCGGTGTGTTCGTGTCCAGCTTCGCCTCCACCCTGGATCGGGGTGCCCGGGAGCGCGCACTGTTCGAATCGGGCGCCGCCCTCAGAGTGATCGGGACTTCGTACGAACCCCGAGAACGGCTGGAGGCGGCGGTGGACGCTGTCGAAGCCGTGCCCGGAGTGAGCGACGTGGCGCCGGTCTTCCGGACGTTCGGCGTCGACATCACCGCGGGCGTCGGCCAGACGTTCGATTTCCTTGCAGCGGAGCCTTCCACGTTCGGGCGCGTCGCATGGTCGCGCTCCGATTTCACGTCGGAGCCGTTTGCCGACACGCTCGCTCTGCTCGATGTCGGCGGATCGGGCATCGTCATCCCCGAAGACGCGAGGTGGCTGACAGCGCTCGTCAAACCTCGGGATCAGAGGGATCACGTCAACCTCGTCGCCCGTCTGAGCGATGCGGGCGGTCATCTGTACTCGCTGAATCTGGGCAACCCGTTCCGGAGCGCGCCTGCGGATGGCGCCTTCACATGCGCTGAGGTCGAGCCGGAATCCCCGGCTGAATGGTGCCGACTTGCGGGAGACCTTCAGGAGTTGCAGGAAGCGGTTGTCCCGCCCGAGATGCCTCTGAGACTCGAATTCATCGGCGTGGGCGTGTTCGCATACGAGCCGCCGCGCCGCTTCAGCCGCAGGGGTCCGAATGTGTCGCCGGGCACCATCGACATCGACGACATCGCGACGACATCCGAGAGCGGCGACGTGAGTGTGTTGGAACCGTTCGATGACGTGTCGAGGTGGGAGACCGCAGGTTTGGGCATGAATGACTTCGGCACTCGGCTTGAGCAGCTCGAGGGCCTCGACGGCGAACCGGTGTCGGGAATTGCGTCTCTGGCGTGGACTGCGGCGTACCCGAGAGAGCTGCAGGGGGTGCTGCTCAGACCGGAGGCCGCCGCGGTACCCGTGCTCGCCAGTGCCTCATTTGCGGGTCGCGCCGCCCACAGCCTCGGAGATGTCTGGACAGTCACAGTTCTCGAACGGAAGGTGCCGGTGCAGCTGGTCGGAGTGGTGGACTACTTCCCGACCCTCAATCCCAGCCGCTCGGCCTTCATCGTGGCCGGCATGCGCGGGGCGTGGCGTGCCTTCAACGCGGACCGCCTGGGCGCCAGCGAGCAGATCAGCGAGTTGTGGATCGACGCGGAGCCCGGAATGTCGGATGGGGTGGCCCGTGAGTTGCGCGAGAACGGCCTGCCGTACACGGAGATACTGGCACGGGACGCACTCCTGGAGTCGGCCAGGATCGACCCGCTGGTCTCGGCCGGTTGGAGCGCGCTTCTCGCCATCACCTTCTTCACCGCCCTCGCGGTCAGTGGCGTGGGCTTCCTGATGCACGTTCAGGCCACCCTCGTGACGCGTCGGGCAGAGTTGGCGCTCCTGACGACGATCGGGCTATCGATCAGGCAGTTCCTCGGCCTCGTGTTCCTCGAACAGGGCCTTGTGATCGTGCCGGCGGTGGCGATCGGTGCTTTCGCCGGAGCGCGGATCGGGGCTACGATCATGCCCTACCTCGGCACCTCGGGCGAGGGCCTGAAGCTGGTGCCGCCCATGATCCTCGAGATGGACTGGGGCGCACTCGGCACCGTATTCGGCATGGTCGGCGCCGTCTTCTGCACTGTGGCCAGCGGCGGGGTGATAGCCCTGTGGCTGTCCGTCCGCCGCATGTCGGTCAGGAGCGTCCTGCGGCTGGAAGAGCAGTAGGGGCTCCGCCTTTCGGTTCGCCGGCACGGTCTGCGGGCGCTTCGGCTTGCCCGCTTCTCGCGCGCCGCGTAAGCTGCCCATCGCGGCCGGGAACCGAGGGAGAGCCTGCGCTCACCCGCCCGGCACAGGGAGGACACAGTGTCTGAGCTTCGAGAACGCATTCTGGCCGAAGTGGATCGCATCGTCATCATGGACACTCACGAGCACACCATGCCCGAGAGTGACCGTGCGGCCCACGCCCTCGATTTCTCCATCCTGTTCGCTCACTACGCCTCGAGCGACCTGGTGTCGGCGGGAATGCCTCCGCGGCTGCTGGAAGCAGCGCGTCTACCCATGAACCGGTACAGGAAACTGGTCAACAGCCGGGCGAGGACCCCGCGCCCCGTCCTGGAGCCGGAGCGGGAGGACATGTCGCTGGAGGAGCGCTGGCAGGCCATCAAGCCCTACTGGGAAGCCATCAGAAACACCGCCTACGCCCGGGGCGTTCTGATCGCCGCCCGGGACATCTTCGGCATCGATGACCTGAACGACGATACCTACGAAGACCTCTCGAAGGCCATTGCAGATACCCGGAAGCCCGGGTGGTACCGGCACGTGCTTGCGGAGCTGGCCGGTATCGAGATGGCCATTATCGAGGTGCAGACCACCGATGTGGACCGGGAGCTATTCGCTCCCTCCCTGCGCATCGACCACTACGTCGCCGTCGGCTCCCGCGCCGAGCTTGCCGTCCTGGAAGAGGAATCGGGGATGGCAATCCACTCGCTGGACGATCTGTCGAAGGCGCTACGAACAGCGGTGGATGAGTACATCTCGAATGGTGCGGTGGCGCTGAAGAGCGCGCTCGCCTACCAGCGAACGCTCAAGTACGAGAAGGTGACGCGGCACGAGGCGGAAACCGCTTTCAACCGCATCGCGCAGCATCTGGGCGAAGGCCCGTCATGGTCCGAGGCGAAGCCGCTGCAGGACTACATGATGCACGAGGCGATCCGCGCTTCCATCGATGCCCATGTGCCTTTCCAGATTCACACCGGACTGCAGGAAGGCAACGAGAACATCATCACGAACTCGCGGCCCACGCACCTGGTGAACCTGTTCGTGGAGTACCGGGAGGCGAAGTTCGACGTGTTCCACGGCGGCTACCCGTACACGGGAGAGTTCGCCACTCTGGCCAAACTCTTCCCCAACGTGTACCCGGACCTGTGCTGGGTGCACCTGATCTCGCCGGAGATAGGGCGGCGCCAGCTGCACGAATTGATCGAGACGGTCCCCGGAAACAAGATCCTGGCCTTCGGTGGCGACGCGGTGGCCGTCGAGATCGCATACGCCCATGCCCGCATGGCACGCGGAGTCGTGGCACGCGTCCTCGCAGAGAAGGTGGAAGAAGGCTACATGGGCGAGGCTGAAGCACTGCGGCTCGCAGTGAAGATGCTTCGAGAGAACCCTGCCCGGCTGTTCGGACTGCCCGCGGGCGCCTGAGCACAGTCGGCACGCGGGTCGCTGCCCGGACTGAGCCGGGGTTGGTCGTGGGGTGGAGCCGCTGCTTTTCGGGAGGGGGATGATGCGAGAGGCAGGCAGCCACAGGCTCAGGCTCATGGGCGCCCTTGTGGCGGCTGGTTTGGCGGTTGCTCTACTGGCACTGGTCGCCTGTGCGTCCGATACGGAGGTCGCCGAGGGCGGCCAATCGCCGGATGCCGGCTTCCAGCAGGTGACTCCCTCCGACCGGGTCTTCACGTTCGGGGATTTCGAGACCGTCGGGATCAAGCACGGCAAGGACTATGACGTGGAGGGGCTTCCTGGGGCCACCGCCGCCGTCCTCGCGTTCTATGACAAGAAGGACGTGGAGATCCGGTTCTTTCCGTCACACGACGTTGCGGTTGCCGAGGGCATCCCGGTGGCGCGGGAGATCATCGGGGCGGACGTGCATATCAAACTCGGCTCTGTCACCTGGCCCGGGGCGATACCGGACGAAAGAGCATGCGCGCCCGGAAACCTGGGCGGCGGTCGCGACTGCACGCGTCAACCGAAGTACGGAGACTTCATCGTCTACGGCAACGTCATCATGTTCTGCGAGGGGAAGGACTCGGAAGGAGCCCTGCAGGGATGCCGTGCCATCCTGGATCGCCTGCTGGCCCCGTCGTCCGGCTGATCCGGACCGAGGGACGGTCCGTGGGAAGGGAGTCGTGCCGACGAACCTTCCTCTCGGCCAGATTCACGGTCGCGAGACCCCGGTAGACGCGCGCTCGCGCTGACGGACTACGGACCGGACGCGCTGACCACGATCGCGGCAGGATCCACGACCCCGGACAGGGCCCGTCCCCCAATGGTGATGCGGGAGTGCTCGAACGTGGCGCCTCCGTCTCTGCTGATGGCCACTCCCAGGTCTCCCTGCGGAGCGCCGGACGCGAGCGATGCCCCGCCGCAGTAGTAGACGAAGATCGTGTCGTTGAAGTACACGGCGCCGGGCACCGAGCCGTTGCCGATATACACGTTGTCGGCATGCTGCGACCACGCCATGCCGTCGACGGATTCTGCCATGTAGATCTCGTGTTCCCTCGGGTCTGTCACACCGATAGGTCGGTACAGGTAG
>CAYYFS010000118.1:0-6792 GCA_964471055.1 uncultured Dehalococcoidales bacterium | reverse complement strand
TGCATCGCGGCGGTACTAAGCTGTGGACAGCGGGCCGGGCAGATGCTGCCACGGACCCGTCTCGGGGGAGCTCGGGAGGCCGGGCTGAGAGGGTGGCCATGTATCGCCGCCGACCCCTGAACCTGATCTGGGTAATGCCAGCGGAGGGAGCAGTGCTGCAACGCCCCGCAACGGCATCGGTCCACGTGATCCGGTGCCGTTTCTCGTTCCGGCGTTGCGGCACCCGGGCCGGCACACCCCCGGCTTCCACCGCCAGGACGCAACAGCAAGCGACGAGGATGGAGTGAGATGGAAGACGCCCTCGTGATCGGCGGCAAGCAGTTCAGTTCGCGCCTGATGACCGGAACCGGAAAGCACCGCTCCATGGAGGAGATGGTCGCGTCCGTCGAGGCCTCCGGCTGCGAGATCATCACCGTGGCCATCCGACGCCTGAACCTGGACGATCCGGATGAGAAGACGATCCTGGACTACCTAGACTGGGATCGATATCAGATCCTGCCGAACACCGCCGGGGCCCGGACCGCGGAGGAAGCGGTTTTCACGGCTAAGCTGGCGCGGGAGGTGACGGGTTCAGACTGGATCAAGGTGGAGGTCATTCCGGACCCCAAGTACCTGCTGCCCGACCCGATCGGGACCCTACAGGCCTCGGAGACGCTTGTCGCGGAGGGGTTCACGGTGCTGCCGTACATCCACGCCGACCCTGTGCTGGCGAGGCACCTAGAAGAGGCGGGCTGCGCGACGGTGATGCCGCTCGGGTCGCCGATAGGGTCCGGACGCGGTGTATTCACGTCCGAGGAGATACAGATCATCATCGAGCAGGCAAACGTGCCGGTGGTGGTGGACGCCGGGCTGGGTGCGCCGTCGGAGGCGTCGCTCGTGATGGAACTCGGCGCTGACGCGGTCCTGGTGAACACGGCCATAGCTCTCGCGACGGACCCTGCGCTGATGGGCGAGGCGTTCAAGCTTGGCGTGGAGGCCGGGCGGAAGGCGTACATGGCGGGCCGTATACCGAGAAAGGCGTACGCCTCGGCCAGTTCCCCGATCGAGGGCGTCGCGGTCTCAGACGGCGCCTAGGCGAGCGGCAGCGATCCGATGAGTCGACCAGCGCTGCCGGACCCAGTTCTCTGCCTGGTGACCGGGGGAGGACAGGGCGCCCCGGGGGAGCGCGCGCAGGAGCTCGCGGGGCCGGTCACGGCCGCTGTTCGAGGTGGCGTGAATATGGTGCAGGTACGGGAGAAGCACCTGCACTACGAAGACGCTGCGCTCGTGGCCCAGGCGATCAAGACCGTCATCGCTCGCGAAGGCAGACTCGGCGTGCCTGTCGTTGCCAACATCCATCCGATGTTCGCTATCGGCGACGACGGCAGGCGCCTGCTGGACGGCGTCCAGATCCCAGAGGCGGGATTCCCGCCCATGACCGAGGAGGGCAACGAGCAGCTGATCGCCAGGTTCCGGTTGTCCGGGGGTTTGGTGGGTCGATCAGTCCACTCGGTCGAGGCAGCCGCGAAGGCCGAGGCAGACGGTGCAGACTTCCTGGTGCTGGGGACGGTGTTTCCATCGCGCTCACACCCGGGGCGGCCCGCCGCAGGGATCGAGCTTGTCCGCGAGGTGGCCGCGGCAGCGCGCCTGCCGGTCATCGGCATCGGCGGGATTACGGCGGAGAACGCGGGACTGGTGATCGAAGCCGGGGCGTCGGGAGTGGCTGTCATCAGCGCGATACTGGCCGAAGAGGACCCGCGAAGCGCGGCCGCTAAACTCTGGGACGCGGTGAGCGGCGCCGCCTAGCCGGGACAGGTTCGGGACCGACAGATGATCTCGCTGACTATCAACGGCAAGAAGGTCGAACTGTCTGGGCCAACGCCGCTGACGGAGTACCTGGACGGCAAGGGGTTGGCCAACCGTTCGATCGCGGTGGCGGTCAACGGCGACGTCATACCCCGAGAGCAGCACGGCTCCGTCACGCTGGACGACGGCGACCGGGTGGAGATCGTCCGGCCTGTGGGCGGGGGAGCCAACAGCGAGTCCTGAACCGCGTCACCGACGTGTGAGGCGGATCGCTCCGCCCGATGCGCCGACGGCTGGGAACCCCTACGTTGTGTGGCGCCGCCCTCTATCCGGGCGGCGTCTCTTGATGCGTCAGGGCGCGCTTCTTGCCCCGTGAGATAGTCGACAAAGCCAACCGGTTCCGCCAGCCGAGCCACCCGACCGAGGGGTCCCTTGAAACGTCCCGGGCAGTCCAATCCTGCTGCAGGCCGTCGCGCGGCGGGGCTCATCACGCTCTTCGTGGGCGGCGCCGGGCTGTTCCTTGTCGCG
Source organism: uncultured Dehalococcoidales bacterium (assembly GCA_964471055.1). GTDB lineage: Bacteria > Chloroflexota > Dehalococcoidia > Lucifugimonadales > Lucifugimonadaceae > CAYYFS01. The sequence continues at coordinate 4,479 of CAYYFS010000118.1, read as the reverse complement.
CTGGATTTCTCCATCAACGTGTCGCTGCCGACGATCCGCGATTCCCTCGGCTCGTCGCTGGTCGGCGTGCAGTGGCTCATCATCCTGTACCACGCCACGCGCAGCGGAACCGGATTCGGGGCCGGAGGCATCGCGGACCGATTCGGCCTCAAGCGGCTGTTCATGGCGGGCGTGGTGGCGTACACCGTCGCGGTAGGCATCATCTCGCTCCAGGGCACGCTCGGAACCGTCCTGCCGTTGAGGCTGCTCCAGGGCATCGGCGCCGGGATACTGTTCACCGCCGGTCCGGCGCTCGTGGCCCGGGCGTTCGGGCCGTCCCGCCGGGGCGCCGCGCTCGGAGTGACGCTGGCGGCGCTCGCGCTCGGGCAGGTCACGGGGACTCTGGGCGGCGGCTGGCTTTCGCAGAACATCGGCTGGGAAGCGATCTTCTGGGCGCGCGTGCCGATCGGCGCGGCGATATTGCTGGCGGCGATGCTCGCGCTGCCGGGAGACGGAGTCGGCGGGCGGAAGACGGAGGTGCTGCCGCCTTTCGACTGGATCGGCGCGGGGCTGCTGTTCGCCGCGATGTTCGTCCTGATCCTGGCCTTCTCGTTCGCCAGGCTGCACGGCTGGCTCGCCGCGCTCCCGGCCGCGCTGGCGGTGGTCTCGGTGTCGCTGCTGGGCGTCTTCTGGTTCTGGCAACCGAGGGCACCGCATCCGATCCTCCCGCCTGCCCTGCTGAAGCTGGGTGAATTCCGCGCGGGCGCGGCGTCGAACGTGCTGGCTGTCGTGGCCAGCTTCGTGATGTGGTTCCTCTTCCCGTTCTACATGGCAGACAGCCTGGGCCGGGGGCCTGTGTCGCTCGGCCTGATGCTGGCAACGATGTCGGCCGCGGGTTTCGTCGGGTCGTCGGTCGGAGGGTGGCTGGCGGACCGGATCGGCGATCGCAGAGCGACATTCACGGGGGCGGCGATCACGGCGGTGGGGTTGGTCTGCGTGGGGACCGCGGGTGCGGACGCCGGGCTGGGCTCTGTAGCGCTCCGCGTTGCCGTGATCGGGTTCGGTTTCGGGTTCCACCAGGGAGCGGTGTACGTTCTCACAATGCGCGCGACGCCGAGGGAACGCGCGGGAGCCAGCTCCGCGATGCTGGCAGTCGCGCAGACCATCGGCACCGTGGCGTCCATCGCGATCATGACGACGCTGCTCGCATGGCGGCAGGATTCGGCGGGGCCGGGTTTGACGGACGCTGAGGCGTTCCTTGCGGGATACCGTGACACGTACCTGGTGGCGGCCGGGGTAGCCGTCGCCGCAGGCGCCGTGGTGCTGCGATTCGCACGCCGCCCAGCCGCCCGCGGGTGACAGCTCCGCGTCCGGCATCGGCGGAGCGGGCCGCAGGGCGTCGGCGCTCGCGGCACGAAAGGGAGGACAGCACGATTGCCTCATGACACGAGCTTCACCATCGCCGGACTCGAGGCGTTCCACCTCGTTTTCGCGGATGAGCCGGGCTACTGGGAGGACTACCGGCGGGGCGAGGTTTCTGCGCGCAGCGAGCGGTTTGAGTTCCGGCCCGGCTGGCGCACCGTTTACGCCCGCCAGGTGGAGACGGCGCTGATCAGGTTGCGGCTGGCGGACGGTGCGACCGGCTGGGGGGAGACGTACACGTTCGGTCCGGACGTGTCCGTCGTAGTACTCGAGAACATCGTGCTGCCGATGGTTCAGGGCCGGGAGTTCGGCCACCCCGTGGAACTGTGGGACCTGCTGTACGACGCGCTCAGGGGCCGCGGCCACTCATCCGGGTACTACCAGGACGCCGCGGCGGGGCTCGACATTGCCATATGGGACGCCCTCGGGCGCCGGAACGGCCTGCCCGTCTCGGCGTTGCTCTGCGACGAGCCGCGCCGCCTGATGCCCGTGTACCTGTCGGGCATCCGCAAGGCGACCCTTGGCGAACGCGTTGAGCACGTCAACCGCTGGATCGACACCGGCCTGCGGGGTGCCAAGATCTTTCTCACGGGCGACATCGACGCGGGAGCGAAAGAACTGGCCGGCCTGCAACAGGGTGCTCCGCGGTTGGAGCAGTGGATGGTGGACACGCTGTGGAGCTGCGATCACGAATCCGCGTGCAGGGGCAAGAAGACGTACGGCGATCTGGGCGTGCGGTTCTTCGAATGCCCGCTCGTTCCGGAGGATCTGGAGGGCCACCAGGAGCTGGTGGCTCAGCCGGGCGCGCCCATAGCGCTCGGCGAGCATTTTCACACTCACTACCAGACGGGGCCGTGGTTCCGCGAGCCGCGAGGATTGGACGTATTCCAGCCGGAGATCGGTCGAACGGGCCTGAGCGACGCGCTACGGCAGAAGGCGGACGCGGCTGCCAGCGGGATACCGATCACGCCGCACATGGGCGGCAGTCCGGTGCTGCACGGGGCGACGCTCAGCTTCTCCAGTACCTGCGCGCCGGAATTCCTCCAGGAGTACCAGGCCGGCCAGGCTCAGCGGGGAGCGTCGCTCTTCGATTCCGCGTGGGAGTACCGGGACGGCGCCGTCGCCCTGCCCGACAGGCCTGGTCTCGGTGTAGAGATCAACGAGACGGAGCTGGAGCGGTACGTGGTGCGGCACTGAGGAAGACGGCTGGAACTACCACGAGAAGGACGAAGCGCATGCCAAGAAGAAGATGGGCGCGAGATGAACTGCTCCTGGCATTGCAGCTGTATTTCCATACCCCTTTCGGCAGGTTGCATCGCGGCAACCCCGACATTCGCGAGCTAGCCACCGTTCTGCATCGCTCGCCAAGTGCAGTCGCGATGAAGACGGTGAATTTCGCTAGCCTAGACCCGGCCCACATTGCACGGGGTGTACGAGGTCTCCGCGGGGCCAGCCAAGCGGATCGCGAGATATGGGCGGAAGCCCAGGCAAATTGGGAAGGATTCGCTCTGAACGCCGCCGCGGCCCACGCGAGGGCCACCGGCGATCCTTCGACGAGGGACACAACGCGTCCACCTGAAGGGCCAACAGATGTGGAACGCACTGTCAAAGGGCGCCGCGTCCAATCCTTCTTCCGGGAAGCCGTCCTCGCGGCATACGACGGGCGATGCGCCGTCACCGGATTGGGCGTGCCGAGCCTGCTGAATGCCAGTCATATCATCCCGTGGCACACTGACGCCGCTCGTCGGGCCGACCCGGCGAACGGCGTCGCGCTCAACACCCTTCACGATCGAGCTTTTGACAGAGGCTTGATCACGTTCGACGATTCACGTCGGCTCGTGGTTTCGTCGCGGCTCAAGAGAGCGGAGGTGTCACGTTGGGGGGAGGCGGCATTGCTGAGAACTGAGGGTTCGGCGCTGCGGCCGCCGGAACGATTCCTGCCGGACCCGGAAGCACTCCGCCATCACCGAGAAGTGATCTTTGTCCCCTAGGCACCGAAGCACAGCCGAGCAGGTACGTGGTGCCGCGTCGGTGACCGGGATCAGACTGCCGGAGAGGTCCGCCCTTGCTCTGAGCCGGGGGCGACTCCGTGGCGGATAGCCCCCGGGATCCCGACGCGCCGATCGAGGCGCAGGCCGAAAGCCCCGCCGGGGGGACCCGCAGGCGCGCCCCTGCCCTGCAGGTGCTCGGCATCCGGGACTTCCGACTCCTGTGGCTCAACAACGCCCTGATGATCGGGGGAAGCCAGATCCGCATGATGGGGCAGGCGTGGGTCACGCTCGATCTGACCGACAACTCCAGTCTGTGGGTCGGCATCGTGAACGGCGCTCCGGCGATCTCGATGTTCTTCCTGGCCATCTACGGAGGCGTGGTGGCGGACCGGGCGGACAGGCGGGCGATACTGCTGTGGATCAAACCGGTAGTCGCCGCGCTCGCGTTCCTGACGGCGTACCTGGTGACATCCGGCCACATCGAGGTGTGGCACCTGGTAGTCATCGGGCTGGTGGCGGGCGCCGTGTTCGCATTCGGCGCACCCGCCGGGCAGACGTTCGTGGTGGACATCGTAGGCCGCGACCGCGCGATGACCGCGGTCTCGCTCAACATGACCATCTCCAATGTCGCCCTGATCGTCGGACCATCGATCGGCGGGGCCATCCTCGCGACGGCCGGTTCGGGGGCGATGTTCTGGATTCTGGGCGGGCTGTACGCAGCCTCGTTCGGCGCGGTCGCGTTGATCAGGCGGCGGCCCAGGCCCGAACCGGCCAAGCACAGGCCGGGCTTCGCGGATCTGGTGGACGGGCTCAGGTACGTGATGCGAACGCCGCACGTCCGGTGGCTGATGTTTCTGGGACTGGCGGCGATACTCCCGGGCATGCTCCCGGCCCTGATCCCCATCTACGCCAAGACGATCCTGAACGTGGGAGAGATCGGCTACGGGGTGCTGCTCGCGGCCGAGGGAGCGGGCGCCCTGGCGGGAGCGATAGTACTCGCGATGCTGGGCGAGGTGAAGCAGAAGGGGTTGCTGCTTTTCATCGCCGTCGTCGTGCTCAGCGTTTCGATGGCGGTCTTCGGAGTGTC
>CAYYFS010000117.1:0-6949 GCA_964471055.1 uncultured Dehalococcoidales bacterium | reverse complement strand
GGTGAGGTCGCGAACCCGCTCGAGAGCGGTTTCCAGAGCCTGACGGGCGACTGCCTCGCCCGCGTCGCTGAGTACCTCCAGAGTCCCGCTGATCCGTTCCCGGTTGCGCATGCGAGCGTTCTCACCGGCGGAATCCTCGCCGATGAGAGTGTTCCAGAGATCGAGTGTGACCGCGTGAACCGTCACGGAGTATCGCTCCCGTCAGTACTGAACAAGTGAGCTGACCTCGACTCCTTCAAGCGTGGCACGACCGTTCAGGTCGGTGAGTTCGACCACAAAGGCGAACCCTTCCACCTGCGCTCCGAGCTGCCTGAACACGTTCGCAGCGGCGCGGGCCGTGCCGCCTGTGGCGAGCAGGTCGTCCACGATCACCACCCTGGCACCTCTCGCGACGGCGTTGGTGCGGATTTCGATGCGAGCCGTGCCGTATTCGAGCTCGAACTCTTCGCTCACCGTCTCTGGTGGCAGCTTCCCGGCCTTGCGAACGGGTATCAGAGGGAGGCCCAGATTGAGGGCGACCGGCGCGCCGAAAAGGAAACCTCTGGCGTCGATCGCCCCTATGGCGTCGATGGGCCGGGTTCGGAATCGTTCGGTCAACAGCTCCACGACACGAGCGAACGCCGGAGGGTGAGCGAGAACGGGTGTCAGATCCCGGAAGAGGATGCCCGGCTTCGGGTAATCGGGCACGTCTCGAATCCACTGTTTCAGGTCCACGCGGCGGCCTCCAGACATGCGGTTGGGAATTGCGCCCCAATTCTAGCCGCGCCGGGACGGTTTCTTCCTGCTCCCGTCCGGTAGGCAGCCGTGCAACCGGCACTGCCACCAGAAGAACCGGCCCCGCCCGATGCGATGCTACAATCCGGCCACTTTTCCACGTGCGCCCCGTTCCTGCGGGCGATTCTCTGTCCACCGATACGCCGCGCGTCGGGCGGGAGCCGTCCCATCCGTCTCTCGAAGCTCGCACTGACCAGCTTCCGCAACCACGAGAACACGGTGCTGGAGCCGAATCCGGGGCTCACCGTTTTCCGGGGCGAGAACGGCGCGGGCAAAACCAACCTTCTCGAAGCAGCCTATCTGCTAGCGATAGCACGAACGCCGCGCGCCGCTTCGGACCGCGAGGTCGTGGGCTGGGATGCGGCGCTCCGGGGAGGGCACGCACAGGCGGCCGGCGTCGCACGCGAAGGCGATGTGACGGTGCAGGTACAGGTCGACTTCGAGGTTGCACCCCCTGTGCCCGCGGCAGAGCCGGGTGCGGAGCCCGCGCCGGGTGCGGTCGCCAAGTCGATGCGGGTAAACGGCATCGAGCGTTCGGCGGCCGAGTTCGTCGGATCCGCCAATGTGGTCCTGTTCGAGGCGGAGGACCTTTCGCTCGTGCTCGGCGCGCCTTCCGGCCGCCGACGGTATCTCGACATCCTGATCTCGCAGAGCGACCCGTCGTACCTGAAAACGCTGCAGCGCTACAACCGGGTGGTGCGCAACCGAAATCAGCTGCTGCGCCGCATGAGGGATGGGCGCGCAGATGAGGAGGAGCTCGTCTTCTGGGACGAGAGGCTGGTGTACGAAGGCGGGGCGATAGTAGAGCGGCGAAACAGGGTCGTCGAGGCCCTGACAACGCGGGCGGGGAACGCATACGGCGAGCTGTCCGGCGGCAAGGAGGAGCTGGAGATCGCGTACCGGCCCAGGCTCTCTGCCGCCTCGGAGGCGCACGATCCAGCGCATCTAGCGTCGCAGACCGCCATATCGGAGGCCCTATCGGAGGCTCTGGCCGCCGCCCGGATGCGGGAGATCGGGCAGGGGATGACCGTTGTCGGACCGCACCGCGATGACCTGGCCCTGCATCTGGACGGCAGGGCTGCGGGGTCGTTCGCGTCCCGCGGTCAGGCGCGGTCCATCGCGCTCGGGCTCAAACTCGCAGAGGCCGCGTTCGTTACGGACGCGACGGGTCGCACGCCTGTGCTGGCACTGGACGATGTGCTCTCGGAGCTTGACGCCGGGCGGCGGCACCTGGTCCTGCAGGCGGCAGCGGCGTACGAGCAGGTGTTCCTGACGACCACGGACTTCGACCTTGTGGACGGCGAATTCCTCGGGTCAGCCAGCCTGTGCGAGGTGCGCGCCGGCTCGGTCACCGAAGTGACACGATAGCAGCGATCTGCGCGAGGTCGACATTGCGCATACGCAATGTCCGGGCAGACCAACGGATTGCAGCCCCGCGGAACGGAAGCTACGATGGCGGCTCGTCGCGCCCCCCGGGTGCGAGACCCACGAGGGACGAGAGGGACGGGAACATGAGCAGCGCTCTCCAGGCCGAGATCGAACGCTACGTCCGGGCCAACCCGAAATCGGGAGAGCTGCACGGGCAGGCCGTCTCGTACATGCCCGGAGGCGAGACGCGAGACAGCATCTGGTGGCCGCCTTTCCCTACATACGTCGTGAGAGGCGAAGGGACCCGCGTGTGGGACCTGGATGGGAACGAGCGCACGGATTTCATCAACAACATGACGACGCTGATCCTGGGCCACCGACATCCTGCCGTGGTGACGGCGCTGCAGGAACAGGCGGAGCGTGGGCCTTCGTTTCCTGCGCCGGCGCCCTCGGAGGTCCACTGGGCCAGGTTGATGTGCGAGAAAGTGGAATCGGTGGAACGTATCCGGTTCACGAACTCCGGCACCGAGGCAACCATGAACGCCCTCAGGGCGGCGCGGGCCTTCACGGGCAAAGAGAAGGTCGGCAAGTTCGAGGGAGGCTATCACGGGTCGCACGACTTCGCGACGGTGAGCGTAGCCAGTCCCCTGCACAGAGCGGGTGACCCCAGACGGCCCAACGCCGTGCGGGTATCCGAAGGGGTACCGGCTGGTGTCACAGAAACCGCTGTCGTGTTGCCTTACAACGATCTGGCTGCATCCGAGCGGATCATCCGCGAGAACGCCGGCGATCTTGCCGCGGTGATCATCGAGCCGGTCCTGGGCCAGGCGATGGTGCCGTCAGAAGAGGGATTCCTGGACGGCCTCCGCGCGCTCGCCGATGAGATCGGGTTCCTGCTCATCTTCGACGAGGTGATCGCTTTCCGCGTAGCGCCCGGAGGAGCGCAGGAGCACTACGGCGTAAGGCCGGACCTTACGACGTTCGGCAAGATAATCGGCGGCGGCCTCCCGGTCGGGGCGTTCGGGGGTCGCGCGGACGTGATGGCCGTCTACGACCCGACCGACGGACCTCCGAGGGTGCCCCAGGCGGGGACGTTCAACGGCAACCCGATGACGGCGGCCGCCGGGATCGCCGCGCTGGAAGCGTTGACGCCGGACGTGTACGAGCAGATCAACTCGCTCGGCGACACAATGCGCCGCGCACTCGGCAACCTGATCGCTGAGCGCGAGGCGCCGATGGGCGTGACAGGGCTCGGCTCCCTGTTCTCCCTGCAGTTCACTGCCGAGCGAGTACGGGACTACAGGTCGGCCGCGTCGAACGACGATGAGATGCGCCGCACGATGTTCCTGGGTCTGCTCAACGAGGGATTCGTGCTATCGAACAGGTGCGCCGGATGCGTCTCCGCGCCGCACACCGATGCAGACGTGGACGCGCTCGTAGCTGCCGCCGGCCGGGTGCTCGACAGGGCCGGATACGGGTAGGGAGCTCTTCCGGACGACCGGGTGCGGTCAGACAGCGAGTTCGCCATCCCCTCCGCGGGGTGAACCGGAGAGCAGCGCGTCAAGCGCCTCCGACCGGGCCGTAGAGGACTCGGCTTCCGACTCCTCTTCATCGTCGGCAGTGCGGAAACGGCCCCAGTCATCCGTTACGGCAGCGAAGTCATCAGCATCTGACTCCGCGGAGACACCCTCGCGGGAGGAAACGGGGAACGAAGCCTGGCGGGCGAGCTGCGGCGCCCGGTGCACTTCGCGAACCAGAACCGACATGCCGTCCACGGCCATCGAGGCGACGAAGGCTTCGTAGCGGTTACCGCCCGAGATGAGCCTGGCGAGCCTGCTACCCAGCCGGACGCCGAGAGTGCCCAGGCGGTCCCCGCCCGAAGCGGCAACGGCTATGCCGTCTCCGTGGACAACCAGTTCAAGCGGATCCCCGGGCCCGACGACCGCCAGCACGGAGGGCGGAGAGACGTTGTCCAGCCGCGCAACGGTGGACCGGCTGCGGTCGGTTATGAAGAGGTTAAGTTTCGTTCTCGGAGCCGGCTCGGCGGTGCCGTTCGTCCCTCCGCCCTTAGCCGCTGCCGTCTTTCCGGCGAGCGCGGAAGTCGCGATGCTGGACAGGCGTTCGATGTTTCGTTTCGCGATGGTGTTTCGGGGGTCCAGGCGCGCGCTCGTCTCATACACCTTTATCGCCTCGGCGATACGGCCCAGTTCGGAAAGGGCCTTGGCGAGGCGGTTGTGAGACTCGATGTCCCGGGGCGCGAGTGCCAGCGCCTCCCGGTTCGCGAGCGCTGCATCTTTCCAGCCGCCCGCAAGGGCCGAGTCGACCGCCCTCTTCACTGCGTCGCGGAAGGCGGCTTCGCGGGGACTCAAATAGCGAACTGTCACGGCTCACATCCACATCCGGAGGTTCCGTTCGCGCCCGAGCGGGCCGAACCTGGGGCGGGATGCTAGGCAACACGCGCGCGGAACAACAAGCCGTTTTTCGCGCGTGTTTGCACCGGATTCAGTAAAACGCAGTCAGCCGCGAGGGCTCCTAGCCGCGGAGCCGCAGAAGGAGCAGGCGCCAGATCGCCTCGATGACAATGTATCCCGACATTTTCGATTGCCCGAGACTGCGGTCGAGAAACACAAATGGATGCTCCGTCACCCTCAGGCCGGCCCGCTCGCAGGCGTATGCCACCTCGGCCTGGAATCCGTAGCCCGCCAGGCGGAGGGTCGCGGGATCAATCGCTTCGAGAGCCGAACGGCGGAACGCCTTGAAGCCGGACGTCGCATCTCGAACGCTCAGGCCCAGCACTGTTCGTATCCCGATGTTTCCCAGCCTGCTGAGCAGACGGCGCCCGATGCCCCATCGGGGGTCCGCTCCACCGCCGGAGACGTACCGAGAGCCGACGACCACGTCTGACTCGGCCAGCCCCGCGACCATAGCGGGCACCTCGGACGGAGGGTGCGACAGGTCCGCGTCCATCTCGACGACGGCCTCGGCCCCCTCGTCAAGGGCGGCCTGGAACCCGGCGACGTAGGCGCGGCCCAGGCCCTGCTTCCCGGACCGATGCAGCACGTGGAAGGCGCCGTCGAACGCGGCCGCCAGCTGATCGGCCACGTCACCGGTGCCGTCCGGCGAGCCGTCATCGACGATGACGAAACCGAGACCGTCGATGCTCTGGTCCTGCAACTGCTCGACGAGTATCGGGAGATTCTCTGCCTCGTTGTAGGTCGGAACGACCACCGCAATCCGAAGTGACTTCGTTTCATTCATCGGCTTTCACACCCCATGGAGCTGCCCGCCGGAGCGGTCACCGGGTTGGACGATCCGCGTACCGGCCCAGAAGGTCGTTCAGCCGCACTCGCAGGATGTCCGCGAAAGCCGAAGCACCCTTCGCGAGGCTCACTTTGCTGCCGCCGTGGTGGTACCAGTCGATAGCGATCTCGCCAACGCTGAAACCGAGCTTCTGGGCCAGATACAGGACTTCGACGTCGAACGCGAAACCGGGAAGCCGCTGCCTGCGGAACAGTTCTTCGGCCGCGCTCCCTGCGAAAAGCTTGAAGCCGCACTGAGTATCGTCCAGACCCCGGACGGCGAAGATTCGAACCACGCGGTTGAAGACCCGGCCCACCAGATGGCGGGAGCGCGGCTCATCGAACCTGCGGGCACCCGGGGCCTCACGGGATCCCACCGACACGTCGAACAGGGGTCTGCCGTCAGCAGCATTGAAGAACCTGTCGATCTGCTCGGGCGGCATCGAGAGATCAGCATCACACAGGAAGCGCCATTCGGCCGTGGATTCGAGCATCCCGGCTTTCACTGCCTGGCCCTTCCCGAAGTGAGGCTCTTTCAGCAGCCGCACGTTTGGCGTCTCTGCGGCGGCTTCCATGACGACTTCGGCGGTCCTGTCCGAAGAGCCGTCGTCAACGACGACTATCTCCCAGGAGTACGGCCTGCCCAGCAGGTGAGTTGCGACCCGCCTGATGGACGGCCCGATACGCGCTTCTTCGTTGTACGCGGGGATGACAACGCTGAGGAATGGGCGCGTCAAGACAACCTCTCAGGCCGAGCCGTCTCGGTCGACCGCCGCTCGATCCCGCTCCGGCCGGGACAGCACCGGGTCATTCACCCGGTTCTTCGAGCTCGAACGCCCGGTGAAGCGCCTGCGTAGCGGCTTCCACCTGCGCGGCAGCGACGATGCAGGTGATGCGGATCTCTGCAGTGGTAATCATCTCGATGTTGATGCCGCTGTCGGCAAGAGCGCGGAACATGCGGGAAGCGTAGCCCGGCGCGTTTTGCATGCCGGTACCGACGATGCTCACCTTGGCAAGGCCGGTGCCGGCGACTACCTCGCTGTTCTCCGCCGCAGGCGAGGTCCGGGTGATCTCCAGACTCCTCTGCAGCTCGCCCGCGGGGACCGTGAAGGTCATATCCGTCAGGCCTTCTGCACTGGCGTTCTGGACGATGACATCCACACTGATGCCGGCGTCGGTCAGCGGTTCGAACAACCCGGCGGCGAAGCCGGGCCTGTCCGCAACTCCGCGTACGGTGATCTTCGCGACATCCCGCTCGACGGCGATGCCCGTAACTGCCTTCCTGACCTCCATGGTGGGATCTCCTCCGTGGATGAGCGTTCCGGGAGTATCTCCGGACGCCAGCGCCACGAGTATCGGCACCCCGTACACCGCTCCAACTTCGATGGAGCGAGGGTTCATCTTCGCGCCGAGGGCCGCGAGTTCGAGCATCTCCTCGTAGCCGATCTCCGCGAGTTTGCGCGCTTCCGGGACAAGGCGAGGGTCAGCCGTGTAGATGCCCTCGACAT
>CAYYFS010000116.1:4892-7001 GCA_964471055.1 uncultured Dehalococcoidales bacterium | reverse complement strand
TCCCGCCCATATCCCGATGCTGATTTGCCACGCAAGTGCGTAGCCACCGGTGAAGTCATGGATGTAGCCGACGACGGGGGCGCCCGCGGCGCTCGCGACCAGCACGGCGGGCAGCGCTATGCCACGGATGCCGCCCAGCGAAGCCCGACCGAAGTAGCTGGCCCAGAGATACGTCTGGATCACCATGTTTGAGCCGGCCCCGAATCCGAACAGGGTCGTCGACGCGAACAGGTGAAAGGCGTTCGTGGCCACCAGCATGAGCGCCACCGCCGTGCCAAAGCAAGCAAGAGACCCGGCCGCCACGAAACGGGCCGGTATCCGCTCCACCAGCAGGCCCGATAGCAGGATCATGACCGTCGCACCGACCGCGTCGAAGGTGATCGCGAAGGCGACCAGCCCGGCATCGAAACCGATCTCGGTCATGTACGGGATGCGGTGCACCGCGCCTCCCTGGGCGAAGCCGCCCAGCACCAGCGCCGCGAGCAGCATCCAGAAAGCCCTGGTACGGATCGCTTCCTGCACGGTCCATGCGGTCTCCGGGTCGGCAGCAGATTCGGCGGAGCCGGAACGCGAATCCGATCGAGCGTCGCCGTCGGGCAGGAGGCCCATGTCCTCGGGCTGGCGGCGAAGGAAGATGAGTCCCAGCGGGATGATGATGCCCATGCTGATGCATGCGAGCACGATCCAGGCGGTTCGCCAGCCGATCCCATCGATCAGCGCCTGAGTGATCGGGACGAAAACGACGGCGCCCGCACCCATTCCGAGGGTCGCCACAGCCAGGGCTCTTCCTCGTCTTCGAACGAACCACTTGGCGGCCGGCACAGACGTGAGCAAACCACCTCCGGGGGTACTGAGGCCAACAAGTCCGATCAGTGCGAACACAAGGAAGAGCGGCCACACCTGATGCGTGGTCCCCATGGCTATCAGGCACAGGCCGGTTATCAGAGCCGACGCGGGGATGAGGAGTCGGGAACCGAACCGATCGACGAGGCGGCCCATGAAGGGACCCGACACGCTGCCGGTGAGCGAGCGGGAGGTCGCAAACCATCCGAAGGTGGCGCGCGAGATGCCGAGATCGTCGCACATCGGGGTGATGAACAGGCCCAGGTTGAGTGTTCCCGTAGCCTGCACAGCGAAGTTGACGACGAACAGGGTGACGACGACGATCCAGCCGTAGAAGATGCGCCGCCCGAGGAGTCCAGTGCGGACCGCGGTCACACCCTCTCCCCCGGACCCCACCTGTCTTCCGCGCGGCTCGCGCAGCCGGCACCTCCCGCGGCCCCGTCACCTCGATTTCCTGACTTCGCGTGTTCGCGGTGCCCGGACGAAAGCACCAGGCTACGACTCCCCGTCCAGCAGGCCCGCCTCACTCATGCCGTTTTCGATCTCAGCTCTGGCCGGGGAATCAAGCGCGGGCGCCGGCCGGCGGGGACGCGTCCCCTCGAAGCCGAGCAGGCCCAGGGCGAACTTGAGGCCGGCCACGCCGTGCTTCATGATCGTCCAGTCGGCTGCGGCAGCCTTTCGTTGGAGCGGCTGCGCTTCCGTGAACCTGCCCCGAACGCCCAGCCTCAGGATCTCCATGGAGAGCGCCGGGGCGACGTTACCGAACGCCATGCAGGCCCCGTCCGCACCGATGAGAACGCCCGGCAGCAGCAGGCTCCCGTTGCACGTCCAGAACTTGCAGCCGGGAGGGACGAACCGGCGGACCCGGGCTTCGAACCGGATGTTGTGGTCGGTGATGTAGCCAAAAACGTTGTCCATCCGACAGACTTCGCCGATCTCCTCGGGAGTCGCGGCGAAAGGACCCGGGCGGGTGAACAGGCCGGGGTCCACCTGGTGTATGACCATCGCAGGCACAGGCAGCCGGGGGAGTACCTGCTCGAAGTAGGCCGCGACGTTGCCCGCCCGCGGGAGCCTCAGGCGCACCATGTTGGCTCCGGCCACGACAGCGCGTTCCGCAATGCGGACGCTGTCCGTCACGGACGGGCTGTCGATGCCGGCGATCAGGAACCGTTGCCCGTCCGATGCCTGTGCGACGGTCTCGATCGCCGCCATCTTCTCGTCCTCGCCCAGGAACAGCTCTTCACCGTTGGCTGTTCCCAGGACGAA
>CAYYFS010000116.1:0-4792 GCA_964471055.1 uncultured Dehalococcoidales bacterium | reverse complement strand
CCGGGTCCATTCCAGTCAGCGGCCTCGTCCGTCACCTCGACTGTGGCGTCCGAGCGGTCGCGAACGTCGGCCTTCAGCCGAGTGCCGAGACCGGGTCCTTCCGGTGGAAGAATGTAGCCGTCCTCGACGACAATGTTCGGCTCGATGAACTTGTGGTACCAACCTTTGTAGTAGGCGCGAGTGGTTTCCTGGACCATCACGTTCGGGCACGCAAGGGAGATGTGTGCGCAGGCGAAAACGTTGACCGGCCCGGTCCAGTCGTGCGGGGCGATTGGCGTCTGGTACGTTTCGGCGAGCGTGGCAATCTTCTTCGTCTCGGTGATGCCGCCGGTCCAGATCAGGTCCGGCATCACGATTTCGGCCGCGCCCCGTTCGATGAACTCGCGGAAGTGGTACTTGCTGATGAGGCGCTCGGCCGCGCAGATGGGCGTTTTGGTGGCGTCGGCAAGCCGCAGATGGGTCTCCACATTGACCGGCCGTATCATCTCCTCCTGCCAGAAGACGTCGTACTCCTCCATGGCCTGGACGATCCTGATCGCGCACGGCAGCGACCATGCCCCGCCGCCATCGTGTGCGATCTCGATCTGGTTGCCCAGGGCGTTCCGTATCTTCTCCAACGGCTCCAGCGCGGCTCGAAGGTCTTTGTCAGCGAGATAGTTGCCGCCATGCGCCCGAGCGGCCGGGAGCATGTAGTACGCCTTCATCATGGTGATGCCTTCGTCCAGGTAGCTCCGAGCGAGCCCCACCGGGTCCCTGATCTCCCACTCGTTGTCCTGGTACGGGCCGTAGCTGCCAATGGTGTTGTAGGTCTTGATCTTGTCCCGGCACTTACCGCCCAGCATGTTGTAGATCGGCTCTCCGGCCGCCTGCCCGGCCAGGTCCCAGAGCGCAATGTCAATGGCGGACAGCGCCCGGAACTCGGCGCCTGCATAGCCGAAGCCCTCGGCCAGGCCGTACATCTCGGCCCACAGGGCCTCGCGGTCCATCGGGTCCCGGCCCACAAGCATCGGGGCGAACGCCTCATGTATGACGGAGGCCACGGCACGCGGGAGGTACCACGTCTCGCCAAGCCCGGTCATGCCGCTATCCGTGTGAATCTGCACCCACAGGACGTGGAAGAACTCCTTGATTCGTATGGTTTCGACTTTCGTGATCTTCACGACACCTCTCCTATCCGGGTTCCGCGCGCCCGCGCTGCGGCCGGTGGCAGGCAGCGCTGTGTAACGGTACTACGCGGAGCGCGGCCCATCGCGGCCGATGGGACGTCAGTCCGCCCGACGGGACACTACGGTCGGCAGAGGATCACAGAAAGCGAGGCTACGGAGTCGGGGTAGCGCTCGGCTCCGGCTCCGGTGTGGGCGTGGGTTCGGCGAAACCAAGGAGTTCGACGTCGAACACCAGGGTGGCGTTCGGCGGGATGGCGCCCGGGAAGCCGATAGGTCCGTATGCCAGGTCCGAAGGAATCCGGAGCCTCCGTTGACCGCCGACTTTCATCGACGCGATGCCCTCCTGCCAGCCCGGGATGACACTCTCCAGCGAGAACTCCGCCGGACCGCCAGTGAACTGGCTGCTGTCGAAAAGACAACCATCTTCCAGCCAGCCGGTGTAGTGCACCGTCACTATGCTGTCGGCGGCCGGCGTCTCGCCTGTGCCGGTCACCGCGTCGTACGTGCGGAGGCCGGTCGGGCTCACGTCGTAGGGGATCGTCGAGTCGTCGCCCATCTGCGGTGCGTCCGCGGGGTACTGGTCGTTCCGGCAGAGCGCCGACGGCACTGTCGGCTGAATGACCGGGAGACTCGAGTCATCGGGCACCTGCGCGCCCGAACGGCACGCGATCGCGACAAGCAGAGTGGCCGCGACCGCAAGAGGCAATCCCATCCTGCGGATCGCGGCTCCATCAAGAGCTTTCACTGGGCCTTCTTTCGTGCTGCAGGTCCGCCGTGGCTCACGCCCCGGTTAGTGTTTCGACCTTCTTGAGAAACGCGCTGGCGCAGCTTTGCAGCCAGAGGTTGACACTGATGCCCAGGACCCGGGCGCCCAGTGAAACGTTGTGTTCGAGATTGGCGTCGGTGGTGAGTGCGCCGGCCACCCTGCCTGCCGCCACGATCCGCGTGATCGCGCCGTCGATGGTCTTCTTCACTTCCTCATTCTGAAGGTCGCCGATGTAACCCATCGACTGTGCGAGGTCGTTCGGCGCCACGTAGAACACGTCGATGTTGTCCACCTTTAGGATTTCGTCGAGGTTCTCTACTGCCACGATGTCTTCGATGAGAATCCCCACCAACGTGTTGTCGTTGGCCTTCGTGAAGTAGTCCGACACACCGTAACCCTGGCGGCTGGTGAACATACCCCGCCTGCCAATGGGGGCGAACTTGGCGGCGGCCACCACCTCCTCCGCCTCTTCGCGCGTGTTCACGTGCGGTATGACCACGCCCTGGGCACCGCGGTCGAGCGTCCGGTAGATGAGGCCCTCGTTGTTGCTCGTGACGCGCACGATGGACGTCATCCCCCAAAGATCGCACGCACGCGAGAGGTCGGCGATATCGGCGAAATCGGTCGCCCCGTGCTCGGACTCGATCCACGCGGCCTCCGCCCCCAACGGCCCAATGACGTCGATCTGGTCAGCATCGGCCAGGCTCATCAGGATCGTCGCAGTTCCGCCGACGGCCAGCTTCTGCTTCACGCGGTTGGGTCTCATGCCGACCATGTCGTCCTGCTTTCTCCGGGGATTACCCTGGTGTGTGCTGCAACGCTCCGGACCGGACTGACTGTGCCCGGTGGAAGCATCGGAGTGGCGGCGCGGTTGCCTCCCAGCGAACAGATTCTATACCGGCGGGCCCAGCGGGGCGCCCGTACCCGCGAGGAGAGGCCAACCTCAGACCCCTACGGGCGATGGACTGAGCCATCACGGCGGCTCGATTGCCGGGGTCGCGCACGGCGCAGGCGGCGGCGTCACGAATGCTGGATCAGACAGAACTCATTGCCATCAGGGTCGGCCATCACCGCCCACTTGATCCCGTACTCGCTGATCTCCCGGAGCATGGCTCCGCCGAAGGTCTCCACGCGCCGTACCGCTGACTCAAGATCAGCGACATCCAGGTCAACGTGGGCACGATTCTTGCCTTCGTGCCGTTCCGTCACTTGTTGCAGCAGCAGGGACGGAGGATCCTCGCCTGACCCGACCCGGCAGTACGCGCTTGTCTGGAATGAGATGTCTCTGCCGAGAACGCGTGACCAGAACCGGGCCGAACGCTCAATGTCGTTCACGTCGATGACGAACGCGTAGAGTCTTCCAACGGGTTCCGACCGGCCGGTACCTTCCGTCACGGGGTACTCCTTGTCGTTCAGGGCAGTGTTGTCCGGGCTCAAGGCGGGTATCGGCTAACCCGCCCTCTCCGCAGAGCGGCGTTCCATCAAGGGAAGTGGGGCCGAGATGACTCCTAGTCGCCGAACCACAGGCCGAGAGCGGTCGTGCTCAGAACCGCCTCCTGCTCGGCCTCTGTCAGGCCCAGTTCCTCAGTGAACAGGGTCAGGTTCTGGGCGTAGCTGGTGCCCGGGGTCCAGAGGGCGTTCGGGAAGCATGATCCCCACACGCAGCGCTCGGGACCAAAGTACCCGATAACACGTGTCAACGGCCCGTGCATGTCGCTGTGCGGGTAGGGTTCGTCTGACCCGGTCTGCCCGCAGGTGAGCTTGGCGTACACGTTGGGCAAGGCGGAGAGGCGCTCCAGCGCAGCCAGTGTCTCCGCTTCCCGGCTCGCGTGGAGCATGAAACAGTGGTCGATGACGATGGGCAAGCCCTCGATGTCGGACGCCGTCTTCTCGATCTCCGGTACGCGTTCCAGGTCGGCTCCGACGAAACAGTTGACGACCATCCCGAGGTCGCGGGCTTTGGTCCAGAGGCGGTACACGCCCGGGCTTGCAAGGCGGCCGCTCGCGTCTTCCTTGCCCCGTAGCCCTCGCACACCGTAGTCACGGACCGCGGTCTCAAGCACCTCCAACTCCGAGGGATCGTCGGGATCGAGCGTGACGACTCCCGTCGCCCACTCCCGGTTGGCGCGCGTGGAGTCCATCACATACCGGTTGTCCCACCTGTAATACGTGGTGGTCTGTATGAAGACGGCCCGTTCGACGCCGTTCTCATCCATGCGCTGCCCGAGGTCTTCGGTCGCCGCGGGTTCCCCGGGGTCGAGCGGGTCGGGGATCGTCGGATACCGCTCCGTGTCCGGCGAGTAGATGTGGGGATGGGCGTCGACGACGATCATCTGGGGAGGTCTCCGGGTCTGGGTGTGTAGCCCGGGCCTCGCCCGCGCTCCCACACGTGCTGCCTCGCAACGTCCTCGTTCAGGTCGGCGCCCCAGCCCGGGCGTGTGGGCAGCAGGACGTGACCGTCCTCGATCACCGGCGGCTCGTCGACCAGATCATCCTTCCACGGGACATCGTCGATGTCGATCTCCATGATGCGGACGTTCGGCACGCTGGCGCACAGGTGGAGCGAGTGGTACGTAGAGAGGTGGCCGTAATAGTTGTGCGGGGCGATGTTGAGCTCGTGGCTTTCCGCCAGCAGGGCCACCTGGCGCGACTGCGAGAAGCCGTTCCACGGCACGTCAATCATGACGACGTCCATAGCCTGGCTGTCGAAGTAGGGCCGGTAGTCCCTGATGCCGATCAGGTTCTCACCGGAGCAGATCGTGACGGACGTTGAGTCCTTCAACTGCCTGAGCGCGTCCGAGTCGTACATATCGATCTCGACCCACATCATGTCGAACTTCTCGAGCGCCCGGCAGATGCG
>CAYYFS010000115.1:0-7190 GCA_964471055.1 uncultured Dehalococcoidales bacterium | reverse complement strand
GCTCCACGCCCCTCCCGCTGCTCTCGAAAACGTTCGGGGTAGTTGTATCACTCGCCGCCCGCCGATACGACCGGGCGCGCCGTCTACACTGGGTACACGGAACCTTGGAGCACGTGCGGAGAGAAACGCTGCAGCCTGGAGAGCAGCACCGGATATGGAGGCAGGACGGCAGCGATGGGAGCAAGGATCGAGAGCATCACCGCCAGGGAGATCATGGCCGCGAGGGGCGCGCTTTCGCTGGAGGTGACCGTTGTCGCCGACGACGGAGCGAGAGGGGTGTCCACCCCCGAAACGGGTGTATCGACCGGCGGGCATGAGGCGAAGTTCCTCCTGGACGGCGGAGAGCGATACGGAGGCCTCGGGGTCCGCGAGGCGGCGCGGAGGGTCTGCGACGTGATCGGCCCGGCGCTGAAAGGCGTTGACGTCACCGCCCAGGGCGAGATCGATCAACTGATGATCGACCTGGACGGTACCCCGGACAAGTCGAACCTGGGCGCCAACTCGATAGTCGGGGTCTCGCTTGCCGCCCTCAAGGCCGCCGCCGATAGTGCAGGCCTGCCCCTGTACCGCTACATAGGCGGAGCCGCCGCCTGCACCCTGCCCATACCGATAGTCGGTATCGGCACGGGCGGCAGGTACAGGGACCCGGGCACCTCCCGGTGGTTCAAGCCGAGCTACGAATTCGCCGCGTACGACGCTGGCAGCTACTCGGAGGCGATCCACTGGAGCTGGCAGTGCTCGCAAGCGGTCAGGCGGCTGCTTCGCGAGCGCTACCCGGACACATACGCTCCCACGTACCACTCGATGAGCCTTGCCGGGGTAATCGCTGACGACCGCGAGCTCCTGGACGTCATGACCGAGAGCATCGTCAGGTGCGGATACGAAGGGCGGGTCGGCATCTACTTCGACTGTGCCGCCGACTGCTACTACGAGAAGGAGACGGGCCGGTACGTGGGGTTGTTCTCAAAGGGCGAGCGGACCCGGGACGAGATGATCCAGCTCTACAAGAGCTTCGTCGACACTTACCCGATCCTGTCTCTGGAGGACGTACTGCACGAGAACGACTTCGAAGGCCATGCCACGGCAACGGAGGAACTCGGAATCGAAATAGTGGGGGATGACCTGTTCACGACGAACATCGAACGGCTGAAACAGGGCATCGCAGCGGGTGCGGCCAACTCGATGGTTCTCAAGATCACGCAGGTCGGCTCCGTCACCGAGGCGCTGGCAGCGTGCCGGACGGCTGTGGCGAACGGCTATAACGTGCACCCGTGCGGCAGCCGGGGCGACAACGATAGCATCGGCGATTTCGCGGTCGGGTTGAACACCGGACAGGTGCGGGCCACGGCTCACAATCGGCTCCTCACCATCGAAGAGGAACTCGGCCGCTCCGCCGTCTGGCCGGGCAAGGCCGCGTACAAGGGCCGACGCCAGTAGCTGCCGCCACCGGACCGACAGGGCAAGAGCTTAGACGCCCAGGAGCGTGCGCAGGTCCCCGAGAAGAGCGTCTACGCGCCCGCGGTCCTCGGCCTCGGCGTAGAGCCTGACGAGCGGCTCCGTGCCCGACAGCCGGGCGATGGCCCACCGGCCGCCCTCCAGCACAAACCGCACGCCGTCGCGCCGGTCTATTGAATCCACCGGCAGTCCGGCCAGCTCGCCCGGCTCGGCCCCGGTGAGGCGGGCGGCTATCGCGTGCCTTTCCGAGTCAGGGAATTCGAGATCGATCCTGTCGAACGCGTGGGGACCGACGAGGTCGTGCAGCGCCGCCAGTAGCTCCGAGGGCTTCTTGCCTGACGCCACCATCGCATCCAGGAACAGCAGGGCACTAAGCAGGCCGTCACGCTCGGGCACGTGGCCCCGCATCGCGTAGCCGCCGCTCTCCTCGCCGCCGAGTATGGCGTCGGTTTCGAGCATCTTCGGCCCGACGTACTTGAACCCTACTTCCGTCCTGTGCACGGGCACACCGAAATGCGCGCCCAGCTTCTCGACCATGGCGCTCATCGTGATCGTGCAGCAGACGGCCGCCCTGACACCCCGCCGGGCCAGCAGGTGGTGTGTGAGCAGCGAGAAGACTTCGAGCGTCGTCAGATACCGGCCGTTCTCGTCCACCACGCCAAGTCGGTCGGCGTCGCCGTCCAGTGCCAGTCCAACGTCCGCGCCCACTTCCGGCACGGTGGTCATCAGGCGCTCCAGGTTGGCGGCCACCGGCTCGGGCTGGCCGATGCCCGGGAACGCGGGATTGATGCGGCCGTTGAGTTCGGCGACTCGCACGGAGCTACCCGCGAACAGGCGCGGCATCAGGCCGGCTCCGGCCCCGTACATGGCGTCCGCCGCGACGCGGATATCCGCTGCCAGGATCGGCTCCAGGTTCACCACGCGGCCCAGCTGCTCCAGATACGGGGTGATCGCGTCGAACGTCTCCACCGTGCCGCCGGCCACCGCCTCGTCGAGGGGTGTCCGGGCAATCTCGGCCCCGGTCTCGACCACGCCCGCTATCTGCTCCTCCAGCCGCGCCACGTCCTCGGGCGGAGAGCTGCCTCCATCGGCCGACTTGACCTTGAATCCGTTCCACGCTGCCGGATTGTGGCTGGCCGTGATCACGACCCCGCCGCCGGCCGAGTGACTCGTCACGGCGTAGCTCACAGCGGGCGTGGGCGCGGGCCCGTCGCACAACCAGACGCGGACGTCATGCGCTGCCAGCACCTCAGCCACGGCGGCGGCGAACCGGTCAGAGGCGAAACGGGTGTCGTAGCCGACTACGACTCCGCGCCGCGCCGCGCCGGTGGCGGCAAGGTCGCGGGCGAGCGCCTCGGCGCACAACCGGACGTTCGCGAACGTGAAGTCCTCCGCGATGAGCGCCCGCCAGCCATCGGTGCCGAATCTGATGCTCACGGTGCCGACTCCTCTGCTTCGGAAGCGAAGGACCTTCGTATGCCCGCGTGGCAGCGGGTGATGCGGGCCGGTCGGGCTTCTGCCGTTTCGCCCGGGCTCTCCAGGACGGGCGCTTCCTACGACAGGGCCCGCTTCAGCTCGTCCACTTTGTCCAGGCGTTCCCAAGGGAGATCGAGGTCGTCGCGCCCGAAGTGCCCGTAGGCCGCTGTCTGTTTGTAGATGGGCCTTCGCAGGTCCAGGTGGGAGATGATCGCACTTGGCCGGAGGTCGAAGTGTCTTTTGATCAGCGTGACGATCTCGGAGTTCGAGACCTTGCCGGTTCCGTACGTTTCCACCGAGATCGAGACCGGCTCCGCCATCCCGATGGCATAGGAGATCTGGATCTCCAGCCTGCCGGCGAGCCCTGCCGCGACCAGGTTCTTCGCAACCCACCGTGCCGCGTACGCGCTGGAGCGGTCTACCTTCGTCGGGTCCTTGCCCGAGAACGCGCCGCCTCCGTGCCGCGCGCTGCCTCCGTAGGTGTCCACCATGATCTTCCGGCCGGTCAGGCCGGCGTCTCCCGGCGGGCCGCCTATGACGAAACGCCCGGACGGGTTGACGATGTACTTGGTCCGGCCGTCCAGGTACTCGCCCGGAATGACGTCCTTCGCGACGATCTCGACGAGATCACGCTGGATGACGCTCTGCGCCACATCCGGATCGTGCTGCGTGCTGACGACCACGGTGTCCACGCGGCTGGGGACATGGTCGGCCGTGTACTCGATGGTGACCTGGCTCTTGCCGTCCGGTCTCAGATACGGCAGGGTACCGTTCTTGCGAACCTCGGCGAGGCGGCGGGTCAGCCTGTGGGCGAGCGCGATCGGCAACGGCATCAGTTCCGGTGTTTCGTTGACCGCGTAACCGATCATCATCCCCTGATCGCCCGCGCCCACCTCTCCTCCTGCGGCCTCGTCGCGGTCCTCCAGCGCGGTGTCGACGCCCATTTTGATGTCAGTCGACTGCTCCTTGATAGACACCAGCACTCCGCAACTCTGAGCATCGAACCCGTACTCGGCCCTGTCGTACCCGGCCCCACGGACCGTGTCCCGCGCGATTGCCGGGATGTCCACGTAGGTGCCGGTCGTGATCTCGCCGAACACCAGCATGATCCCGGTCGTCACGGCGACCTCGCAGGCCACCCGCGACATCGGGTCGTCCCTGAGAAGGGCGTCCAGCACGGCATCGGACACCTGGTCGCACAGTTTGTCCGGGTGCCCCTCGGTTACCGACTCCGATGTCAGAAGGTACGTGTCACTCGCCATCAAACGTCCTCGATCCTCGCTGCAACGATCTCTTCGCCCTGAGCCGCGCTGCCCTCGCCCGGGTCTAGGCGGTCCCCAGTTCCCAGCTGGCAAGGTATTCTGCCTGCTCATCCGTCAGGGTGTCGAACCCCATGTCCATTGCGGTCAGCTTCAGCCCGGCGATTTCCTGATCGATCTCCTTCGGAAGCCGGTGCACGGCCGGTTCCAGCGATCCATGGTTCATCACCATGTACTCTGAAGCCAGGGCCTGGTTGGCGAAGCTCATGTCCATGACGCTGGCCGGATGGCCTTCGGCGGCGGCAAGGTTGACGAGCCTCCCCTCGCCCAGCAGGAACAGCTTGCGCCCGTCCTCCAGGGTGTACTCGTCCACGGACGGGCGCACCCGGCGCTTCGCCTCGGCCATGGCCTCCAGCGCCGCGATGTTGATCTCCACGTTGAAATGGCCGGAGTTGGCGATGATGGCGCCATTCTTCATCTTGTCCATGTGGTGCTTGTCGATGGCATTCATGCCGCCGGTCACCGTCACGAAGAAGTCGCCGATCTCCGACGCCTCCTCCATCGGCACTACCCGGTGACCGTCCATGACGGCTTCGAGCGCCCGGACGGGGTCCACCTCGCATACCACGGTGTGTGCGCCCATGCCCTGCGCGCGCCCGGCAAACCCGCGGCCGCACCACCCGTAGCCAATTGTGACGACGGTCTTCCCGGTGATCAGCACGTTCGTCGCGCGGATGATTCCGTCCAGCGTGCTCTGTCCGGTGCCGTAGCGGTTATCGAACATGTGCTTGGTATCGGAATCGTTCACCGCTACGACGGGGAATCTGAGCTTGCCCTGCTCGGCGAGGGCGCGAAGGCGGATGACGCCGGTCGTCGTTTCCTCCATTCCCCCGATCACGTCCGGGAGAAGGTCCGTCCGGCTGCCGTGCAGCATCGCCACCAGGTCCGCACCATCGTCCAGCGTGAGGTGGGGCTTCATCTCGAGGGCAGAGGTGAGATGGCTGTTGTAGGTGTCGCTGTCCTCACCCCTGACCGCGAAGGTCGATATGCCGGTGCTGACCAGGTGCGCCGCGATGTCGTCCTGCGTGCTGAGCGGGTTCGACGCGCACAACCGCACATCGGCGCCGCCGGCGGCCAGCGTCGCCGCGAGGTTCGCCGTTTCGGCTGTGACGTGCAGACACGCGGCAATCCTTATGCCGTTCAGCGGGCGTTCGCGGGCGAAGCGCTCGCGGATCTGGCGGAGGACCGGCATCTCGCGCTCGGCCCACTCCGCCCGCAGCGCCCCGTCCGGGGCCAGTCTTGCGTCCCTTATGTCGTACTCCACTGCTGCCTCCACCACCGTTTCCTCCTGCGGGATCCGGTTGATTGCTTGTTGTTCCGTCACGGGCGGGGACCGTCCGTGTCTACGTACAGCTCCCCTTGAAAGGCAGATCGCGGCCCCTGCCGAGCGTATCGAACCGGGTGAGCTCGACAAAAGCGCCGAAGCGGTCCCGGACATCCGCTGCACTCAGGGAGCCCAGGCGGTCCGGCCCGAAGCTCTCGACGGCGAAGGACGCCATCACGGACCCGGCCACTGTGGCACAGCGTACGGCTTCCGGGCCGGTGTCGCCCGCGGCGGCCAGGTAGCCCATGAACCCGCCGGCGAACGAATCGCCCGCGCCCGTCGGGTCGACCACGGTCGCGAGCGGGTAGGCGGGCACGCTGAACGTGAAGTCCTGCTGGAATACGGCCACCCCGTGTTCCCCTCGTTTGACGACGAGGGTCCTCAAACCCAGGCCGAGTAACCCCTGCGCCGCCGCCACGATGCCCTGCTCGCCCGTGAACTGGCGGGCCTCGGCCTCGTTGATCAGCAACGCGTCCACGTCGCGGATGAGTCGGGTGAGCTCGTCCCTGCTGGTGTCGATCCACAGGTTCATCGTGTCGCATGCCACCAGCACGGGGCGAGGGGCCATGCTGTCGAGCACTGAACGTTGCAGGCCCGGGTCAATGTTTGCCAGGAACAGATAGGGAGCACTCGCCTGCGCGGCGTCGAGGTGCGGGCGGAACCCCGCGAAGACGTTGAGCTGTGTCTCGCGGGTGATGGCGGTATTGAGATCGTCTACGTACGAGCCCGACCACCGGAACGTGCGCCCTCCGGCCGATTCCAGGCCCGTCGTGTCCACTCCCCGGGTTTCTAGGAAGGCGCGGTCATCGGGGGCGAAGTCGCTTCCGACAACGGCCACCACCCCCACGCGAGTGAAGTAGCTGGCTGCGGTGGAGAAGTAGGTCGCGGAGCCGCCGAGCTTGCCGTCCCTCCGGCCTTCGGGGGTCTCGACGGTATCGTAGGCGACCGACCCGACGACGAGGAGGTTCAACGGGCGCTCCGGGAGGTCTGACAACGAGATTTCATCGTAGGGCGGCCATCTGAGACTGTCAACGAGAGACGGCCTCGCGGCCGGAGAAGCGTGGCCCGGCGCCGGGCAGGGGGCGATCCGGGTGGTTTCCTCGTTGACATCGGGTACGAGGCCCGCCTAGAATGAGAGGCCGCTCCGCTCCTCGTGGGGGGAGTTGGGCCGAGTTCGCACTTTAACAGCTGAATAGTGGAAGGAAGAAACGCCAGTTCACGGAGAGTTTGATCCTGGCTCAGGACGAACGCTGGCGGCGCGCCTAATGCATGCAAGTCGAACGAGGTGTCGCCCTTCGGGGCGGCCACCTAGTGGCGGACGGCTGAGTAACGCGTGAGCGACCTGCCCTCAAGTGGGGGATAACTCCGAGAAATCGGAGCTAATACCGCATGTGTCCCGTGCCTTGGATGGCGCGGGGGAAAGGTCCGGGGTGACCCGGTTCCGCTTTTGGAGGGGCTCGCGTCCTATCAGGTAGTTGGTGAGGTAACGGCTCACCAAGCCAAAGACGGGTAGCTGGTGTGAGAGCACGACCAGCCAGAGGGGGACTGAGACACGGCCCCCACTCCTACGGGAGGCAGCAGCAGGGAATTTTGCGCAATGGGCGAAAGCCTGACGC
>CAYYFS010000114.1:0-7204 GCA_964471055.1 uncultured Dehalococcoidales bacterium | reverse complement strand
GCACAACGTCCAGGCCAACTGCGTGGCGCCCACGGTTACGCTCACCCCGATGGCTCAGCAGATCTGGACGCCCGGCCCGAGGACGGACGCCAAACTTGCTCGCATACCCGCCGGCCGGTTCGCCGAGGCGAGCGACGTGGCGAAGACGATCCTGTTCCTGGCGTCGCCTCTTTCCGATTTCGTGAACGGCACGACGATCCCGGTCGACGGCGGCGAAGGCGCCCGTTGAGCGGCCGGCGAGGGTCCCCATGAAAGCTCTCATCCTGCGCAAACCGGGCGATCTGGCGGTCGGTGAGATGCCTGACCCGGGACCTCCTGAGGCGGGGCAGGTGCGCGTCCGGGTGGGCGCGGTCGGCATCTGCGGCAGTGACGTGCACTACTTCGAGCACGGCCGCATAGGCGACTTCGTCGTGGACGCGCCGCTCGTCCTGGGGCACGAGGCGGCCGGTACCGTCGAATCAGTCGGCCCCGGCGTGGATGGTCTGGCGCCCGGCGACAGGGTGGCGATGGAGCCCGGCGTGCCCTGCGGCACGTGCGAACCGTGCCGTTCGGGGCGCTACAACCTGTGTCCGGACGTTCGATTCTGGGCCACTCCGCCGGTACACGGGGCGCTCGCGGAGTACGTCGTGCATCCGGCTGCGCTCACGTACCGGCTTCCCGCGACAGTGTCGCTCGCGGAAGGCACTCTGGCGGAACCGCTCGCCGTCGGGGTGCACGCGTGCAGCCGCGCGAAAGTCGCCCCGGGGGATGTGGTCGCGGTGAACGGAGTGGGGATGATCGGCTGTGCGGTGATTCTCGCCGCGCTGGCTTCAGGCGCAGCGCAGGTGATAGCCGCGGATGTGACACCCGAGCGGCTGGAGAGAGCGCGGGCGCTGGGCGCGGTGGGCACCGTCGACGTGCGATCCCGGCCATTCGTCGACGCCATCATGGAGCTCACGGACGGACGCGGCGCCGATGTCTGCATGGAGTGTTCGGGGGTCCCGGCCGGACCGCAGACGTTGGTAGGGGCAGCCGCGGCTGCGGGCAGGGTCGTCCTCGTGGGAATGGGACCACAGCCCGTAGAGATGGACACGGTCGCTGCGATGGCGAAAGAAGTCGACCTGTTCACGGTGTTCCGGTACGCTCACGCCTACCCCGCCGCAATCGAGCTGGCAGGCAGCGGTCGCTTCGATGTAGCGCGGCTGATCACGGACCGGTATCCGTTCGACCGCGCGGTGGAGGCGTTCGACCGCGCCTGCTCGCCGGCGCCCGACACGCTGAAGATAGTGATCGACTTCTAGCGAGGCGGCCGGTCCCCGTACAGCAGACGCCCCCGCCGGGGAGCGGAGGCGCCTCTGAGCTGTTCATTGATGTGCCCCGGCCCGGTGGGAGACTGTGTGCCGGCGCCGGACATCGGTGCGTGAGGGCTACCGCAGGTTCATGACCTGCCGCAGGCCCGGCGGAATCGTCCGTGCGATGGACAGAGGAGCGCCCTGCTGAGGCGTCAGCTCGATGGAGAAACGGGTGCTCTTCGCCAGCAGCGTCCCGTCGGAATCGAGTCCGCCCGTGCCGCCGCCGTCACCCGTGCCGTCCATGTACGCAACCGAGTCGGTCGCGGTGATCGCCGTCTGCGTGTTCCGGTCAAGAAGCCACACGACTACCTCGGCCTTCTCACCGTCCTCAAGCAGGTAGTCGCCGTTGCTCTTGCCGACGAACTGAACAGTCCACGGAACGTCAAGCAGATGCTGGTACTCGTCCGAGTACGAGACGACCGTCACGGATGTGTTGCTCGTGACGTAATCGGGGTCCGTGCCCGTGTCGTCCACCGTATACGGGGGCGTCATGTCGATGGGCTCGCCGGCAAGCGAGTTCGCAACGATGAACGCAACCTTGTACACCGTGTCGGTGCTGGCCAGGTCGCCCTGGTACGCGTAGGCCCCGCCCTGCTGCAGAAGCAGAGTCCGGGTCTCCTTCAAACCCGCCGTGATCGTCTGCTTGTTCGCCTCAGACGACTGCACGCCGGCAGAAAGGATCGTGAACGCAAATACCGACGCAACCACCACGAACGCGATCAGCACGATCGCGGTCTCAAGACCCGTGATACCACGCTGCTCTCGCACCGGGCGCACGTTCAGGTTCCCTCTTGTCAGCCTCATCTCCAGCCTCCCGGATTCTCCGGCTTCCCCTGACTGTCCCTCAACAGCCCCGGCCCGAGGCCCCTCAGCCCCGAAACCGAACGGTGAACCGGTCTACCTGCAATCGAATCTAGGGGCCGGCTACACCGCCAACCCTGTGGCAGACTCCCACTCCAGTAGGTACAAACACCTAATCCTCAGCACCCACATGTCCTGCGGGGGTGCACCCGCGATGAACTGAGGAGGACTGTGCAGCTGGAGCGAAGGAACGGAGCAGGAGCGCCTGGTCCGGTGAAGCGGTGCGAAGCACCTTGCCGGGGTCAGGAAGAAAGTCCAATATGTCATGCGGCCTGAACAACAACACGGAGGCAATGCATGAACACCGGTCGCACCTTTCGTCTCGGCTATTCCTCGATCACCTGGGGCCGCGAGCCGGACCTGGATGAGATGCTGGGCGCCATCTCCGGCGCCGGTTGGGAGGGAGTCGAGTTCATCCCGGTCTCGCTCGACTGGCTCGGTACACCCGCCCGCCTCAAGGGCGTCCTGGACCGGTACGGCCTCCCCGCCGTGTGCATGTTCGGAAACGTGAGTATCGAAGGCGACCTGGCGAAGGCGCTGGAGAAGCAACGCCGCATCATCGAGTACACCGCCGAGCTGGGCGGGTCAGTCTTCTGCGTGCTCGGCCCCACCCGAACGCCTCTGCGCCTGCCGACGGAGGACGAGTTTCAGCGGGCCGCCGAGTTCTGCGAAAAGCTGATCGACCACGCGGAGCCGCTCGGAATCGCCGTCGCCTACCACGCCCACCCGCTGTGCGCGGTCGAAAGCGAGGCAGAGCTGGACAGGCTGCTGTCCCACACCGACCGTCTCAAGGTGTGTGTTGACGTATCGATCTCCGAGAAGATGGGCGAAGACCCGAACGCGCAGTTCCGCAAGTACCGTGAACGGCTAGCGTATGTCCACATGAAAGACGTCGGACACACCAAGTTCTGCATCATGGGTACGGGCATCGGCAGCCTGGACTTCGGCCAGATACGCGAGACACTCAACGAAATCGGGTACGACGGGTGGGTGATGGGAGAGATGTCCAGTTACGCCGACACGCCCGCTGCGGAGTCCTGCTACCAGAACATGGCGTTCCTGAAATCCGTCGGATACTAAGCTATCGGCTCGGTTGACGGCCCCCAATCGGAGGTTGAAATTGGCAAAGGTTCCACTCTGTCTCGTCGGATGCGGCGGCATGGGCGAGCGCCACGTCCTGGGATTCCGGCAGCTCGAAGAGAGCGGCATCGGCAATCTCGACCTGGTCGCTGTGTGCGACCTGAGGCCGGAGGCGGCGGAGTTCGGGGCGCAGGTGGTGGAGCGGGAGTTGGGCAGGCGTCCGATGGTCTTCACCGACCTCGACGCAGTCATCGCCAGTCCTGACATCTCGGCGCTCGATATCGTCACCGATCCCATCACGCATCACGTCGTGGCGGTTCCGGCGTTGGAGACAGGCAAACACGCGATCGTGGAGAAGCCGTTGGGACTCACGGTCCGGGCCTGCCACGCCATTTCGGAGGCGGCCGCAAGGGGCGGCGCGGTGCTGGCCACCGCGGAGAACCTCAGGCGAGACCCGGTGAACCGCCTGGCACGCTCGATCATCGACCACGGCCTGCTCGACACGCCCTGGTTGATGATCAACAAGCGCCTGGGTGGGGACGACCAGATCATCATCACCCCGTGGCGGCATATGAAGGAGCGGAGCGCCATCGGCCTGGACATGGGCGTCCACGAGGCCGACATCATCCAGTACTACATGGGTGAGTACGACCAGATCTTCGGCATCGGCATGATCGCCGAGCCCATACGCCGGAGGCCGCCGGATCACGGGTTGGACCTCGACTCGTATCGCGAGCGGTTCAGGGACTTCCCGGAAGAGGTCGAGGCGACCGGTGAGGACTCGGTCCTCGCTTTCTACAAGATGAAGTCCGGCGCGGTGGTCCAGCAGTCGATCGTGCTGGCCGGCCGCGGCAGCGACGCCAGGGAGCGGACCGTGCACGGACGCCTGGGCGCCATCGATTCGCCCGGCGACCGCAACGGAAAGCCCCTCACTCTGCGGCTGGAGGGAAAGGAACTTCGCGCGGAGGAGATACTCCCGCTCCTACCCGATTTCCAGATGAGTGAGATCACGGAGCGGCTGTTCGGAGAGCGCGCGGTGCAGTACGAGTTCGGTTTCCTGGAGTCGGATGCAAAACACACGGCCGTCGAGTTGCACGACTTCGGTGAGGCGATCCTGAACGGCGGCGAACCCGAGGTGGGTGGTCATCTCGGCACGACCGCCGTCGCGGCCATCCTGGGCGTCTACGAATCGGCTATCGCGGGCCGCGCGGTCACCATGGACGAAGTGCTCAACGGCGACGTTCGCGCCTACCAGGAAGACCTCGACGAAATGATGGGCACCTAGAGTTCATCCCGAAACCCCTCTCCCTCGATGGGAGAGGGTCTGGGCGGTGTCCTGAGCCGGTCGAAGGGTGAGGGTGGAAATCCACCTCGGCTCCCGGGCCTGGCCTCCGCGCCGCCCGGAAGGCCGCGGCGCCATCCTGAGGTTCTCGAAGTATGCCCTGAGCGATGTCGAAGGGGGTGCGCGCAGCGCGTGCACTTCGCCCACCACAAGATAAGCCCTCGCGGACGGGCGGCCTATCGCGTGGTTTGTTGGCCTGTCGGCGTCGCGCCAAATCCCTACTGTTTCTCTGTGGCTTCTCCAGCACATATCGCGCCTCACTCGCTTCGCAGTTGTCAGAAACGAATCTGACGCCTTGACATGCAACGCGATCAGGCGCACAGTGCGCCACCAGCTTTCGATGCACTGTGCGTTGTTCATTGTGCACAGTCTGTCTCGCATGAAGCAGCGGCTCGTTCTGCCTCTTGACTCCTTCGTTGTTCCGCGCGCTGGCACTTCTCCCGTCTCGCTCGACGGCGCGGTCGGTCGTGCTGTTGCTTGGCCTGTCGCTGGTCGTGCTGTTCGCGGGTACACGCAGCAGCGCCAGCGCTGACGACGGCCCGCCGACGTTGCGAGCCGACCCACCGGAATCCTCCGTCCCCCTCCCCGCGCTGGGAGAGCAGCCCCAGCCTCCGGCACCTGACGCGCCCATTCCTCTCGCACCTCTTGATTTGCTAGACGGCACGATCGAGGGCATCAACATCGACGAGGACGGTACCAACAACTCCTTGTGGATCGGATCGATTCCGCCGGATCCAATCGGCGCCGCGGGGCGTGCCGACCTTGTTTCGGTTGTAAACACGTCGATCGAAGTGCACTCGAAGACGGGCACACAAAGGGCGAGTCAGAGCCTAGCCTCACTCTTCAGTCCCTTGACCCCGCTCTCTCTCTTCGATCCCAAAGTCATCTACGACCAGTTCGCTGACCGATTCGTGGTTGTCGTGCTGGACGCCACTGAGGTATCGGCAGGCGATCCCTCGGATACGTCTCGCATCCTGCTGGCGGCCTCAGACGACGATGATCCAATGGGCACCTGGTACCTGCACGCCGTCGATTCGGTGGTGTCGATTGGCGAAACGGACCATTGGGCAGACTACCCCGGTTTCGCCGTTGACGAAGAAGCCATATACATCACGGCGAACATGTTCCCCTTCGGGGCCGGATTGATGGGCGGAACAAGACTGTGGATTGTCGACAAAGCTGCGCTGTACGCCAACGGTAGCCCCGCCGTGACGGTACACGACCCACAGGTGGAAACTGGTCTCACTGCTGCCATCGGTGGGGGCATTTTGGTAATGCAGCCCGCCCACGTCTTCGGAACCGCCCCAGGGGGACTCGGCACGTTCCTGGTCATGTACGGCGGCCTCTCCGACGGCGTCGATGAGGCACTCGCTGTGCTTCGTGTCGACGACCCTTTGGGCAGCCCCGTATTCGCAGCCTACCAGTTCGTGGAATTGGACAATGTCGATGACACCTCCGCAGCTATGCCCGACGCGCCGCAGCAAGGGACGGCGGAGCTGATCGAGACCAACGATCGCAGGTCCCTCCACGCCGTCTGGCGGGACAACTCCCTGTGGATGACAACCACCGTCGTGCCGCCCAGCGGTGACGACGCGGGTCAGGCCACCGCCCACTGGGTCGAAATCGACACCTCGGATGTGGACGCCCTGTCCCTGGCTGACCAGGGCAGCGTCGGCGGCAATGACATCGACACGGATGCGTACACCTTCATGCCGTCAATAGCGGTCGATGCCGACGGAAACGTGGGAATCGGATTCGCGCTGTCCAGCCCGAGTGACTATGCCGGGGCCTACTACACTGGCCGGCGCGCGTCAGACCCTGCCGGAACCGTGCGTGCCACGAAGACACTCGCCGCCGGTCAGGGTCCGTACCTCCGGACGTTCAGCGGCACCAGGAACCGCTGGGGCGACTACAGTGGTATGGCGCTCGACCCGGTCGACGAGGTCACCTTCTGGGTTTTCAACGAATACGCGCTGACTCAGGGCTTGACCGACGCCAATCTACATGACGGCCGCTGGGGCACCAAATGGGGCAGTTTCTCCCTCTACGACCCGCCCGACGCGCCGACGAGCGTTGTCGCCGTGCCCGGCAACCAGCAGGCAACCGTGTCATGGACCGCGCCAGCTTCCGATGGCGGCAGCGCTATCACTCTGTACATCGTCACGTCCAACCCTGGCGCACTCTCGGCCACGTCCACCGTGACCTCCGCGACGGTGACGGGCCTCACCAACGGCAACTCCTACACATTCACCGTGACAGCCACAAACCCCGTGGGCACCAGCGCATCCTCCAGCGCATCGAACGGCGTCACCCCCGCGACGGTCCCGGGGCCGCCGACCGGTGTTGCAGCCGTGGGCGGCAACGCTCAGGCGACCGTCTCCTGGACTGCACCTGCATCTGACGGCGGCAGCGCCATCACGTCGTACACCGCCACGTCCAACCCGGGCGGGCTGACGGGGACCGCGGGTGGAAGCGCCACCTCGACATCGGTCACCGGTCTCACCAACGGCACGTCGTACACATTCACCGTGACAGCCACAAACCCCGTGGGCACCAGCACCCCGTCTAGACCCTCGAAAGCCGTCACTCC
>CAYYFS010000113.1:0-7289 GCA_964471055.1 uncultured Dehalococcoidales bacterium | reverse complement strand
CGGCGTGCGTCATCGGCGAAGCCGCGATGGCCATGGTCCTTGCCGACGCTCTGCTGGAGAAGTTCGGCGGCGACCATGTCGATGAGACACGGCGGAACTACGACGCCTACGTATCGAGCCACCAGCAGTTCGGCCGCGGCGCGAGGCAGCCGTAGTTCGGACGATGAACTCGGCGCACGACCGGCGCCGTCCAGAGCCAGGACACCTCCGTGAATTCATCTCGCGGCCGAAATATCTACCTGACCGGGTTCTCAGGCACGGGCAAATCCAGCAGCGGACGCGCGGCCGCCCGCCAGCTGAGCTGGGCATTCGTCGATACCGACGCTCTCATCGAACGTCGCGAAGGCCGCTCGATTCCCGAGATCTTCGAGGCGTTGGGAGAAGACCATTTCCGTCGTGTCGAATCCGCCGTCCTCGAAGACGTCGCCGGTGGGTCCAGACAGGTGATATCCACCGGTGGTGGGTTGCCGACCAGTCCGGAGAATCGCGCCGTGATGCGCCGCTCGGGAGTGTGCATCCGGCTTGCCGCCAGTCCGGAGTCCATCCACGACCGGCTGTCCCGCCGGTGGCGCAGACCGAACGACGCTTCCGTGCGCCCCCTGCTGGGCGTCGATGCCCCGATCGAACGCATCCGTGCTCTCCTCGCTGAAAGGGAGACCGCATACGCCGAGTCCGATGCGACAATCGAGACGGACGGAATGGAGTCCGGAGAGGCGGGGGGCCACATTGTCGCTGCCTGGCGCCGTCTGACCCGGGAGAGTGAGGAATCGACATGATGCCCTCTGGCGGTGCCGGTCGCCCGGACGGCGATACGCGGGAAGACACAGCTCTCGCCGCGGTGGTCCACACCTCCCGGGGCGACTACAGAGTCCTGGCCGACCGCGACATCCTGCATCGCCTGGCTCCTGAGATGGAGGAGGCCGGGCTCGGCGGCCGGGCTTTCATCATTTCGGACGGAGCGCTGTTCCCCACGGGTGCCAGACGCGTACAGGACGCGCTTGAGGCAGGTGGATTCCCCGCCCACGTCCTTTCCGTGGGCGCGGGCGAGGCCACGAAAGACATGGATGTGGTCCGCAGAGTCTATGGTTGGCTGGCCGGGCATCTGGCTGAGCGGATCGACACCATTGTCGCCCTGGGCGGCGGCGTAGTCGGCGATCTAGCTGGCTTCGTGGCGGCAACCTGGCTTCGCGGCGTGCCGTTCGTCCAGGTGCCGACGACGCTTGCGGCCATGGTCGACGCGTCGTTAGGCGGAAAGACCGCGATCAACCTGCCGGAAGGGAAGAACCTCGTCGGAGCGTTCTACCAGCCCAGGCTCGTACTGGCGGACGTCACCTTCCTGGACACGCTGCCTGCTCGTGAGCTGACGGCGGGGTGGGCCGAAGCGATCAAGCACGGTCTCATCCTGGATTCGCGGCTGCTCGCCACATTCGAAGAGCATGCCGAAGACATTCTCTCCCTCCGAGGGGACAGGGCGGTGTCCGTCATCCGCGAGAGCATGCGGATCAAGGCGGGAATCGTCTCCGCCGACGAGTTTGAGACGGGCCAGGACCGCATACTCCTGAACTACGGGCACACCGCGGGACACGCTATGGAGGCCATCACCGGGTACGGGCGTTTCCTGCACGGCGAGGCCGTAAGCGTCGGCATGATGGCAGCAGCAGGTATCGCGCAACGGCTGGGAATGATCGACTCGACTCTCGTTGAGCGGCAACGCGCCGTGCTCGCGCAATACGGTCTGCCGCTCAGCGCGGACGGCATGTCGACAGATGAGGTGATCGAAGCGGCGCGCTCTGACAAGAAGTCGCGGGGCGGGGTCATACGCTGGGTGCTGCTGGAAGCGCCGGGGAGGGCGACCACGCGCCTTGATGTGCCCCAGGAGCTGATTCGAGAAGCGATTAGCGAAGTGCTCGCGCCCGGTGCGCGCTAGCCGCCGCCGGCCACAGCCGGCACGATGCTGATCTCGTCGCCATCTTTGACGGCCGTTCCCAGACCATCCAGATGGCGGGCATCTTCCGTATTCACGTATATGTGGACGAATCCCCTGAGGTTGCCGGACTCGTCACAGAGCCGTGCCTTGAATCCCGGGTACCGGGATTCCGCTGCGTCGATGACGGCGGCTAGCGTGTCGCCTTCGACGTCAACCGTTTCGTTGCCGTCGGTGAGGCGACGAAGGGGCGACGGGATCCTGAGCGTCACTGCCATCGCGTGGCGGTCTCAGCGCTAGCCTTCGACGACATCGCCTGTCACGGGATCGACCCGCACTCCTTCAGCGCGAGCCCAGGCGAGGGCCTTTTCAATCTCCTCTTCCGGGCCTTCCAGTTCCAGGATCACCCAGCCGACATCGCCGCGGACATCCGCTCGGCGTATGTTGGTGACCACGCCGAAATCCCGAGCCATCTCAAAGATGATGGGCCGGGTGATCAGGTTTTCCGGGAACGTGAGTCTCGTCCTGTGCATCGCCATGGGGGTGTCGCTTTCGCCGCCGGACCGCAGGGTCCGGTCCAACCTGTCCCGGCCCGCCTATTCGCCCGCTACCGCTATCTGTGCGTTGAACGACTCGATCGTCGGCTCAATGGCGACGGGCTTCGCCTGATCTGCCACAACCTCCTGCGTCTTCAGCCCGTTGCCGGTGATGAGCGCAACGACCAGATCGTCTGGGTCGACCGCTCCCGAGGCCGCCAGATGCCGGAGGGCCGACACCGTCACGCCGCCGGCCGTCTCGGTGAAGATCCCCTCGGTTTGAGCCAGGAGCACAACGCCCTCTGCGACCTCGTGCTCACCGACTGCCACGCCCGTCCCGCCGGTCTCTCGCGCAATCCTCAGGTCGTACATAGCATCCGCGGGGTTGCCGATGGCAAGGGATTTGGCGATCGTATTGGGTTTCAGGACCCGGTGGTGAGTCTGCCCTTCTCTCAGCGCTTCGACAACCGGCGCGCAGCCTTCGGCCTGAGCCATGTGCATCTTCGTCTCAACGCTATCGACGAGACCCACCTTGACAAGCTCGTTCAGCCCCTTCCATACCTTTGTGTAAAGCGAGCCGGACGCCACCGGCACAACCATGTGGTCCGGCGTCCTCCAACCCAGTTGCTCGGACACCTCGTAGGCAAGGGTCTTGGAACCTTCCGCGTAGAACGTTCGCATGTTGATGTTGACGAACGCCCACTCGTGCATGTCGCCCAGCTCGGAGCACAGCCGGTTGACGTCGTCGTACGAGCCGCTGACCGCGACTACGGTAGGCCCGTACACAGCGGCCCCGATTACTTTCCCGGCTTCCAGGTCGGCAGGGATGAACACGAGCGTACGCATGCCCGCCTTCGCGCCGTGCGCGGCCACCGCACCCGCGAGATTCCCTGTTGAGGCGCACGCGAGCGTATCGAAGCCGAACTCCCTGGCTTTCGTCGATGCCACAGCCACTACCCGATCCTTGAACGAGTAGGACGGGTTCACCGCGTCGTTCTTGATCCAGAGGTTCCGCAGACCCAGTTCCCGACCCAGGTTCTCTGCGAAGAGCAACGGAGTCATGCCGACGCCGATGTCCACTGCCTTCTCGCGATCCACCGGCAGCAAGTCTTCGTAGCGCCACATCGTCATCGGACCGTCTTTGATCTTCTCCCGGCTGATGGTTTCGCTGATGGCCGCGTAGTCGTATGCGGTCTCTAGCGGGCCGAAGCAGAAATCGCAGACGTAGAGCGGCTCCACCGGGTATTCCCGGCCGCACTCTCGGCAACGCAGCGACGAAACGTAGGCCAATGGAAGTCCTCCGGGTGGCGAGGCACGACCCCGGTACAGCGCCGGGGCACAACGATGCGCGATACCGGGCTCCCCGCCCGGCAGAACGCGAATTCCGGACCGG
Organism: uncultured Dehalococcoidales bacterium; assembly: GCA_964471055.1. GTDB lineage: Bacteria > Chloroflexota > Dehalococcoidia > Lucifugimonadales > Lucifugimonadaceae > CAYYFS01. The sequence goes on along the minus strand of CAYYFS010000113.1, from coordinate 3,436 downwards.
TGTCCAGACTTCAGAACGCGTTTGCGCGAACGCGAATGTTAGCAACGGCCAAATTGGAGCGTCAATACGGCAGGAACCCGCAAGGGCTGCGTCACGGCAGATAGCCGTGTGCGAACGAGACCGTCCGGGAGACGAGGCTAGTCCGGGCCGAAGTCGGCGAGCAGGTCCATCAGCAGGCGGGCGTTCACCGGTCCCTGGTCGCTGAAGTTGGTATTCATGACGAGGTGGACCGCGGATACCCGCTCCCGGAGCCTGCGGATCGGGTCCAGCCATTCGCCCAGCTCCTCCCGGGCATAGTAGTAGTCGAAGCGCTGGTTCGCTGTGATGCCCCGCTTCTTCCACGTGGCCCGGTTGCGCCCGTGGAATCGCACAAGCGCGATGTCGGCTGTCGCCTCGGCCACCGGCGGCACCGAAGACTCGAATCCCTGCGGCTCGTCCACGCAGACCAGCGGAACACCCGTTTCCCTCAGAAGATCGAGCGTGCGACCCGCACGCTCCGGGACAAACCACCGCGCGTTCCTGAACTCGACGGCGACGCGGTACCGTGGCAGGCTGTCGCGGCACCGGATGATGTGATCGTCCGACTGCTTCCCGGGCATGAACCACCGCGGGAACTGGAACACCACCACACCCAGCTTGCCTGCGTCGTCGAGCGGCCGGAGCGCCTCATCGAACCGCCGCCACGTCTCGGCCGCGAACTCCTGGCCTACATCTTTGAGGTAGAGCCGGCGTTTGTCCTGAATAGAGGACGGGAGCGCGCCCCGAAGATCGCGAGGCAGCCGGGAGGCCTCGATCGGATGGGTTGTGAACAGCCCGAATGCCTTCACGTTGAAAACGAAATCATCAGGCGTGCGCTCCACCCATCTCACGGCGTTGTCCACCGTCGGCAGGGCGTAGTAGCTGCTGTCCACCTCTACCAGCGGGAACTGGCTCGCGTAGTAGCGCAGGCGCGCTTCTGCGTTGTTCGCTCCTCTGGGGTAGAAAGTCCCGGCCTGGATGAGCGACCGGTCCGTCCAGGAGGCCGTACCCACGCGCGTTTTTCCAGTTGGAGCGGCCGACATGTCCGGAGTCTAGCAGAGCCCTTCTCCCGGTCTTCTCTGAGATGTCGGAGCGAACGCCCTGTGATCGAGTTCACTCCTTCCTGACTCCACGATGGCCGCCGTGCTAGACTCCGCTGCCGATAGATGGTGGGGTTCAACGGATCCGGATACGCGCCACATGCACCCAGAACGCCCCGGACCGGAATACGAGGGACCGGACGAGTTCGACATCCGGCGGTCAGAGACCGCCAGCCCCGGCGGTCGATGGCTGGGCCGTACTGTCAAGATCGTTGCCAGCGTCGCGGGTCTGGCGATCCTTGTTTCCTTCCTCGCTCGGCCCTTCGTGGATCTGTTCCGGGGTCCCGCGGAGGAGACGGCGCCTCAAATCGAACGGACGTCGGCCACCGTGACGCGGGTGATAGACCCGGTCACGATCGCAGTGATCATCGACGGCCGGACGGCTACGGTGCGCTATCTGGGTGTAGAACCAGCGGACATCGGGACGAGCCTGTACGAACTCGCCACGTCAGTGAACCGTGCCTGGGTGGAAGGCGAAGAGGTCCTCCTTGAGCGCGACGTAACGGACTTGGACCTTGAAGGGCTGCTGCTTCGATATGTGTGGATCGATGACGCCATGATCAACGCGGCGATGCTGGCCTACGGGCTCGTGCGGCACGTTCCTGTATCCCCGAACATCCGGTACGCCCGGGACTTCGTCCGCATCGAGGCGGAGGCGAAGGAGAGTGGTGTCGGCATGTGGGAACCGGGCACAGGCGAGACGGCCCGCCGCGGGGCCGGCAATCCGGCTCCTGTGCTGTCGGCTCGCCGGTTCCTGGTCGGTGCGGGGTCGCTCCGGACGCGCTCCCGCTCGGTAACCGCTACTCTGCCTGCAAAGCCCTGGTCAGCAGGTAGAGGGCTATCGCAAGCGTCACGATCCACACGACGCGTCTCGGCGTAAGGCGGAAACCCTTCACGCCTCAAGCCCCGTGCCGGCCGGTGCGGGAGCCGCATGGCTACGGGACCGGGCCGGGCAACTGAGATCTCTCAAAGGAGGACGAGTACGGCTGGTCAAGACAAGTACGCCCTGGTAGTGCTGGATGTGGACGGCACGATGGTCGACCGCGATCTGGTCATCTCGGAGCGGCTGAAGCGGGCCGCGGTGCGGGTCCGCGAGGCGGGCGGGGTTATCACGATTGCCACGGGCCGCATGCTGCGTTCTGCACGCCGGTTTGCGCTGACCATCGGGGCCAACGGCCCGGCGACATGCTATCAGGGCGCGGTCACGTTCCTACCCGAGAATGGCCGCATCGTGCGGCACAGGCGCCTCGGCCCGGATGAAGCCCGCGCCGCTCTCGCCGCTGTGGATGGGACCGGCGCCCAGGTCAACGTCTACATCGATGACGAGATATGGGTGACGACTGTCGATGAATGGGCGGCCGGGTATGCCCAGCGCATGGAGACGGAGCTGCACGTAGTGGAATCGCTTCAGCCGCTGGCTGAGAGACGGCCCACGCTGGTTCTTGCAGTCGCCGAACCTGCGACGGTAGCCGGGCTCACGGACGAAGTCCGCAGCCGCCTGGGGGATCGCGTTATGGTGACGCGTTCGTTGCCACACTTCTGCGAGATCGCGGACAGCGAGTCTGGAAAAGATCGGGCCGTCGCAGCGATCGCAGCCACGATGGGCATCGACCGGAAACGGGTTGCTGCTTTTGGCGATGGAGAAGGGGATACCTCGATGCTCGCATGGGCGGGTCTGGGTGTAGCCGTCGAAGACGGCCATCCGGACGCGCTGGCCGCGGGCGATATCGTCGCGCCTCGACCGGCGGACGACGGGGTGGCGAAAATGCTCGAAGACCTCCTCGCCGCGGGCTTGATCGGCCGATAGGGTAGGCCGCTTCGCAACACCCGGTACGGACGGAGGGACGGACATGCCACAGAGCGGGGCTGAGGAACGAGCGGGAAGAATAGTCGTCGTCGGCGCCCTGAACATGGACCTGGTCATCGAAGCCTCGCGATTCCCGGAGCCCGGAGAGACGTTCGAAGGCGACCGCTTCTACACCGCGCCCGGGGGGAAGGGGGCCAATCAGGCTGTGGCCGCAGCGCGCATGGCCGGACGACCCGGCCTCGTCGAGATGGTGGGGCGCGTCGGCTCCGACGTATTCGGCACCCGGATGCTCCAAATCCTGGACCAGTGCGGCGTTGGACGGACGGGGGTGGAGATCGGTGAAGGAGAGTCCTCCGGGATTGCCCTGATCTTCATCGATGGGTCCGGCGAAAACTACGTCCTGCCGGTCTACGGCGCAAACGGCCTGTGCGGCCCGCGGCAGGCGGCCGACGCCGGGCGCGTTCTGGACGGAGCATCAGTCCTGCTGGTGCAGCAGGAAACCCCGCTTGAG
>CAYYFS010000112.1:0-7421 GCA_964471055.1 uncultured Dehalococcoidales bacterium | reverse complement strand
TGCATCAGCTGGACGGTCGGGCACATGGCGTGGCAGGAGCACCAGTGCTTCGTGGCCGGGCCGCGGGGCGAGGAACTAGGCGCGGATCACAAGCCTTTCGCCACTGGCAGCCCGCACTCGGACCCGCCGTTCGAGGAGGCGATGGCGCTCTGGCGCGCCACGTGCGACGCGGCCGATGAGTGGCTTCATTCCGCCACCGAGGACAGCATGCTGGAGGTGCTCCCGGCGCCGATTCTTGTCCGATTTGGTGAGAACGCGGGCACACTCCTGGTTCGCAACATCTTCCACTACTGGTCGCACATCGGCGAGATCAGCGCGATCCGCCAGATGCTCGGCCACCGAGCACCCCAGTTCGTGGACATGCACGACTGGTCATACGGCGGAGCATAGCCGCCGACCAGTCTGGGTTTGCCCGCTACGAGCGCGGCCGCGGTGGACGTAGACGTGCCTGCCTCCGGTACCGCTGTTGGAAGTAGACGTGCTCGTCCCAGGTTCCCGGCTCGTACGAGCCGTCGGCAGGGGTGCCCGCCCTCGTGACATTGCCTCCGCTCGGGTACCTCGCGACCGCCTCCTCGTCTATGTCGACACCCAGGCCGGGGAGATCCGGCACGGTGATGTAGCCGTCCACCGTCGGAAGGTGGGGATCAACTACCTCGTAGCGGGAGGGGACGTCGAACTCTACGCGCTCAAGGATCAGGCCGTTCGGGATGGCCGCCAGGAGGTGAAGCGCAGCGTATTCCGCCACAGGGCCCAGCGACCCCGAGTGCGGGGCGACCTGGATGAAGTGCGCCTCAGCCATCGCGGCGACCTTCTTCATCTGAGAGATGCCGCCGAATCGCCCGGTGTCCGGCTGTACGACGTCCGCCACCTCGCGCTCGATCACTTCACGCAGGCCCCAGATGTGCGAATGGCGCTCACCGACCGCGATCGGGATGTCGACGTTGTCCTGCACCCGGGCGAGCGCGTCGACGTTCTCGGGAGGAACGGGGTCCTCGTAGAACAGCAGATTGAACGGCTCCAGCGCCTTCCCAACCAGGATCGCGTCCTTGGCCGTGAACCACGGCGGCCCGTGTGCGTCCACCATGATGTCCATGTCGTCGCCCACTGCTTTCCGGATGGCCTCGACCTGGCCCACCGGGTCGGCGACACCTCCCGCCTTCACCCCCGTAATCCCCTTTTCCTTCAGCTCAAGGGCCTTCTCGGCCGTGCCCGCATGTCCGTATGTCCGGATCTTGCCGCGCACCTTTCCGCCGAGCAGGTTCCAGACGGGCGTGTTCAGGACTTTGCCCTTGATGTCCCAGAGCGCCATGTCCACGCCGGTCATCGCGCCTGAACCGACGGTGCCCGTCATCCCGTGGCCCATGGTCGAAACGAGCACCTTCTGCCACAGCCGCTCGATGTCTGCCGGGTCCTCGCCGATGAGCAGCGGCGCGATGTCCTCTACCGCCGTCTGTATGACGCGCGGCCAGCCGCTGCACTCCCCGATCCCGACAACTCCCTCATCCGTGTACACCTTCACGAACAGCCAGTTGCGCAGCGCGAACAGCGACGTGCTCTTCCCGCCGCCGGACCGGCCGATGGTATGGGCGGGCGGCGCGCCTGCCTGCATGAGGAACGTCTTGATTTCGGTGATCTTCACGGCGTGCACTCCTCCGGTGAGAGCGGGCATTCATGTGGCCGGGCGCATTGTACGCGCCCCGGAACGAGCGGGCCGGGCCGAAAGGCAGGCGCGGTCGTCGCATCCCCACGCAGGACGCCCAGTTCGCCATGGGCTTGCCTTCCTCACCAGTGGGCGCTTCCAGATACCGTGTCAGCATCTGTGAGGCCTTCGTGATCTGATCTGCTACCAGAGCCGGTATCGTGGGAGCTCCCAGAGACTTGGCGGCGAACGACGGTAGACTGGCGTGAAACTACATGCAACCCCGCGCGGTGAGTCGAGGCGAGGAACAGGAAGATGCCCGAGCGCATCGGTGCTGCGTTGGTAGTCGTCAGAGGGCCCGACGAATCTGGTCATATCAGGCTGGATGGGCCGTTGATGGTCGTCGGCCGGACCCCGGACGCCGACATAGAAGTACGAGTGCCAGAAGTCTCCCGTCGGCATGCCGAGATCACCGAGAGGGACGGTGGGTTCTTCATTCGCGACCTCGATAGTACAAACGGCACGTACCTTGACGACGAGCGGATCAGTGGCTCTCCGGTACGCCTTCGGGAAGGGTCGAGCGTAGTCCTCGGCAACGGGGCCGTGGAGTTCCGGTTTTCCTTCCGGCTGACACAGCCGCAGGTCTGGCTCCGTGTCGACGAGACGTCCGGCGATCTGTGGGTCGACGGTCGTCGTGTGGAACTGTCACCTCTGCAGTTCGCTCTGGTAAGCGCTCTGTGTGAACACGAAGGCGGATGGGTATCGAAAGACGATCTCATCGACCGCCTATGGCCTGAAGGCGGTAGCGACGACCAACTAACCACGCTGGTCCACCGAGTGCGGAGGCGAGTACAAGGTGCTGTCGATCCGTCCAGACAGCGAAATCCGATCATCAATGACCGGCGACGCGGATATCGACTGAACACATGATCGGCCGAACTCCAGAGTTACGTTCCGGTGGCGGCGAGCTGTTGGTGACCATTTCGTGATCGGATGGTGAGCGGAGCGACAAGAAGAGCGGCCGATCCCGGGATACCTTGGTTGCGGCGCCCCACGCGAGGCGGGTGCGCGAGGAGGGCCCGGATCGATGTTGCCCGAACGAACCGAATGGACGTGTGATCTCGCGGAGGTCGGGGCGAGAATCGAGGAAGTCGTCGGATCCGATCTGTGGCCCAGGCTCTGGACCATGCTCCCCAGTGGATCTCACGCTCAGGGTGGGCTCATCGCCACGTCGGCGGCGCGGGACGTTCCGCTGCTCCTCCAGGCTGATCTGAACGCCGTGAGGGACGCGCCCGTCGGGTACGGCCTGACCGGGTTCTGGGGCCACGGCATCAATTCGTACGCGTTCTACTTCCAGACCGTCACGGCCGAACGGCGCCTGTTCGTCCGGCTTCCTTACGGCGGAGCATTCATGGACGATAGCCAATGCCAGGACGACATCAGGGAGTTCCTGGCCGCGTTGCTCGACTTCCAATCGCTCGATCTGAGCCGCCGCGACGTGCTCATAGCGGTTGAGTCCGTGGGCTGGGGCTACTATCAGCTTGCGACGCCAACAGGGCGCGTATACGAGTTGCGCGATTCCTTGGCCGGAACGAAGGACGTGAGGGAACGCCTGCGGAGCCTTGATGCCACGGTCAACCGCGTAGTCGAAGACAAGTCCGACGCCGCGATCTGGACACTCTCGGCGTTCTGGGGCGTTATGGAACAGCCGACAGGAGGATTTCCTTTGGTTCAGCGATTCGTGGATGATGACACACTCTATCGAACGTGGATCGATCACAACCCCTCCGGGTTTGTCCTGAATACCGAGAGGGTCGCGAAAGCCGGATATCTGGTGCTGCACCGCGCCGATTGCCTCCACATCACCGGATACCTCCGTGCGAATCCGACTTCGACTGATTACGGGAAGACGTGCGGGACGACCGTGGCTGACCTCCGGCGATGGGCTTCGCGGGAGACAGGCGGGGAGCCGAGAGCGTGCCGGGCGTGCGACCCGCTGGATCAGCGGGTGAAGACGCGCCCTGAGGGGGACTGAAGCCGGAGGTGCTGCAAATGGCAAGGTTCGATCTCGAGACTACGTTTCGGCACGGCGATGCCCTGCGCGACAACTTCTTGGCCCGTGCCTTCGGCATCATCAGCGAGGAGATCGTGCGCATCTGGTGCAACGATGACCGAGCGCCGTACCGCGATCTCGGACGCCCGACGCTCTACGAGCCGGGGAGCCGGTGGAGCACCTTGGACTTCACTCTGGCGCCGCGAGAGGGCGGCGAACCGCTAGTAGCCGAGATGAAGTGCGAGCTGTCGTACGACGACTTCAGATATCTCCGGTTGGGCGACGTAGGCCAACTCGACCACCATAGTTCGGGCTCGGCTTTCAAGAGGTTCCTGACTCTCGCGCGGGACCGCGGTGCCTATGAGGTCAAAGTCGGCGGCAATCCCATCGCCGTCGGGGGCACAGCGTTGGTCTGGGGCAGCGTCGGCGACGAAGGGCGACGATCCGTCATAGCCGAGACTGGGATCGATGTGGTTCTGTCGCTAGAGGACATCGTGAACGATCTGATCAAGTGGCAGTCGGAGGAGTTCCGCGAGTTCATCAGCAGTCGCGAGAGATGGGTGCGGGACATGTGTAACGCGCTAGTGGGCGAACGGGCTTAGCGCGGGAGGCAGACGATGAGCCGAGCGAGCAAGAAGCTGTTGTCCAAGTCCAGGTACACCCAGGGCTGGCAGTGCTTGAAGCAGGTCTACCTGAGCATCAATCATCCGGACCTAGCGACCCCGTTCGACTCGGCGACGCAGGCGCGACTGGACCAGGGCACACGGGTTGGAGAGTTGGCGCGGTCTCGATGGCCCAACGGCCGGCTAGTCGACATCCCGGCGTTGCGACACGGCGACGCTGTCCGGTGCACCAGGGAGCTGATGAACGACCCGGATACCGGCGTCCTGTTCGAGGGTGGATTCACCGCGTTGGGAGTCAGGATCCGCGCAGATGTTCTGGAGCGGGCGGCCGACGGTGAGTCCTGGAATCTGTTCGAGGTCAAGGCCTCTACAGGAGAGAAGCCGGTCCACGACGCCGACATAGCCGTGCAGGCCGCAGTCATCGAGGCGGCGGGTGTGAAACTGCGCCGCAGGTTCCTTCTCGTCGTCGATAACTCGTACGTCTACGACGGCGTCGAGATCGACGTCCACCGCCTGTTCGAATTGATCGATCGGACGGACGAAGTAGACGGCATGCGGGACGACGTTCTGACTCGGCTCGAAGAGATGCACCGCGTGGTGGCCGCTCCCGAACCGCCCGACGTGCCCCTCGGGCCGCAGTGCGCGGACCCGTACGACTGCAACTTCTTTGACTACTGCACGCGGGATCGGCCGGGGCACTGGGCGCTGGAGCTGCCGGGCGTGACGCTCGCAAGGCTGGACCGTTTCACCGAGGCCGGGTGCGCCGACATCTCCGACATCCCGGACTCGCTTAGGTTAACGCCGCGTCAAGCGAAGGTGCGGGAGGCAGTCAGGTCAGGCGAGCCGTGGTTGTCGGATCGTCTGGGTGATCGCTTGGCGACGTTGGAATGGCCGGTCCACTTTCTGGACTTCGAGACCATGAACCCGGCTGTGCCAATCTACCCCGGTACGCGGCCTTACCAGCAGGTGCCGTTTCAGTGGTCTTGCCACATCGACAGCGGCAACGGCACCATGGATCATCGGGTCTTCCTCGCCGATGGGACCGGAGACCCTAGGCGGAAGCTGACCGAGGAGCTGCTCGACTGGCTGGGCGACTCGGGCAGCATTGTCGTGTACTCGAGCTTCGAGGACGCGGTTCTGGGCAAGCTTGCCGAGCAGTTCCCTGATCTAGCGGATCACATCCATGGCGTGCTAGACCGGCTGTGGGACTTGTGCGACGTCATCCGCCAGCACTACTACCATCCCGGGTTCCACGGATCGTTTTCGATCAAGTCGGTGCTGCCGGTGATGGTTCCGGACCTCAGCTACGACGACCTCGAGATAGGCGACGGGGGGACGGCCGCGGCCCGGTTCGCCGAGATCGAGGCATCGGGAGCCGCGGGGCCGGAGCGGGAGCGCGCGGCTATCGCTCTGAGTGAGTACTGCGGCCAGGACACCCTGGCGATGGTCAACGTGCTGGAGAAACTGCGGGATCTGTCGTGACGACCGCCCCGCTGCGTGGCTGTCCGATGCGCACGATGTCCGCACCGTCGCTGGTGCAGGTGCTCACGCCCCGCGTGTTCGGCACAGGCCGCGGGGGCTACCTGGCCGGTCGGATCGTGAGCCCCTGGTAGAGGGTGGAAGCGCCGACGGCTTGGTCGGAGTTGAAGTACCCGGCGAAGACCTTGATCTCACCGGCCCCCTGCAGCTCGCTGATGTCCAGGTCTCCGGCGAACTCGCCGTTCACGAACAGGGTGCCGACCGTCCCGTGCGCAAGCACCAGGATGTCGTTGGTGCCCGACGCCCGAGTGTCGATTGCGCCTAGCTCCCCTCGCTGGAGCAGGCGGTCTGACGCCGCACTGCCGTTTCGGACGTGGTGCGACCAGTAGCCGTCGCTGCCCACAAACACCGCGTGGAAGGTGTTCACCGCCCGCTGCCTGAAGAACAGGCCGTAGGTCCAATCGCCGTCGACCGGGTTCTCAAACCGTGCTTCTGCGATGGCGTCCGCGTATTCTCCTGACGGGCCTTCCATCGGGATGAACCCTGGTGTTCGGCGCGTCAGTGTCCCGGACATGTCGACCGTACTGCTGCCGATGCGATAGACGGTCAGGGATTCGTACTCGGTCTTCTCTCCGGTTCGCTGATCGCCCCCGTACAGTCCGGTCACCACCTGGACATCGCCGGCAAGGTCCAGCTCACTCAAGTCCAGAGTGGCCGCATGTTGCTCGTTTATGAACAGCCAGCCCCGGGACCCCGCTGTCACAACTCGCATGCTGTTCTTCGCCTTGTCGGCCAGGAGGATGCCGTCCCAGCGTCCGGAAGCTATCGCGCGGACAGGGCCTCCCGCGATCTCGTTGATCCAGAGATGCCACCTGCCGTCGCTCCGGATGAACACCGTGTATCCGGCGAGACCGTTCACCCGCAGCTTCAGGCCGTGGCTCCACGATCCGGTCGTCGTCGCGTACGGGTTCTCGAGTGTGACCGAAGCAACGGCGTCGACGACGGTCACGTCCGACCGCGCGATAAACGGGATCCGCGCGTCAGGATTGTGGATGATCTCTCCGTCCGCCGGGCCGAAGATGGGTGCACCGGCACCGGCCTGCGCGGGGGTTGGGGTGGCCGACAGGGCGAACGGACCGTTGCGCAGGTGCGGCAGCGAGGCGGCAATAGTGCCGGACGCGACCGCGAAGCCGAGCCGCCCGTCCGCGCTCACAGCTGAGTAGGTGCCCAGTCCGGCCAGGCGACCTCTGGCATCGACGATGGCATGGCCGCTCAGATCCGGGTACGGCACCGAATCGAGCACGAGTTCGTACCGATCGTGCAGAGCATCGAACCGGGTGTCGAGGACTATGGCGGTGAGTATCGTCGCCTCGGATGCAGCAGCGTCCCGGTACCCGATCACGACGGCGCTGTCTCCGGCCTGCGCGGGAGAATCGTCGTCCGTGTTCAATGGCACGAACGAGCTGCTGCAACAGACGCGCAGGACCGCCAGGTCACGCCCGACATCTTCGCCCAGAAGAACCCCGGCCAGACGGGTGTCGTCCCCCACAACCACGTTGATTTGTGGTGACAGAGCGGTGACATGCGCGTTGGTCAGCACCACCGCGCTATCGTCCGTGGAATCGAA
>CAYYFS010000111.1:0-7426 GCA_964471055.1 uncultured Dehalococcoidales bacterium | reverse complement strand
TTTTCGCCCATCTCCTCGGCGTGCGAGGAGATCGTCATCTTGCCGGGGCCGTCGTCCTCGCCCTGAGCCACCATCAGACGGATGATCCCGCTCCCATCGCGGGCAAAGATGGACGCCGCCCTGGCCGCCTGCCGGAACGCCTGGAGGTCCACGGTCGCCTTGGTGCCTGAGCTGGCAGGCACCAGCTTGTCGTAGTCAGGGAACGTCCCCTGCACCAGTTGGGAAACGATCTCGACGTTCTCCAGCTTGAACAGCGCCTGGCTCTTTGCCTCCGTGACTGTCAGCACCACGTCATCATCCTGGTCGCCGATCAGCCGATGGACCTCGTTCATCGTCCTCGACGGGACTATCACGTCCACCTCGTTCTCGACCGGCGCAGCCAGCTGACCGCGGTCCACAGCCAGGCGGAATCCGTCCGCAGCCGCCAGTGCGATGTCGCTGCCGGATATCTCCACCTTCACGCCGGTGAGCACCGGCCGCGATTCCTCGGTCGCCGCCGCGAATACCACGCGCTCGAGCGCACCCGAGAGAGCGTCCGCCGGGATCCTGGCCGTGTCGCCGTCCTCCACGCTGGGGATCGGCGGGAACTCTTCCGCGTCGGTGCCGTTGATCCGAGCCTCGAAGTTCGCACACTGGAGCCGGATGCCCTTCGGCTCGTCCGTGAGCTCGATGTCCACTCGCTCGTTCGGAAGCGAGTTGATGAAATCGGTGAGCATGCGGGCCGGCACCGTTATGGCCCCTTCATGTTCGACCTGCGCCCCTACCCACGTGCTAATGGCGATCTCAAGGTTGGTCGCCGTGATCTTGAGGCGCGACTGATCGGCCTGCAGAAGGACGTTCTGTGTCACCGGGAGCGTTGCCCGGGTCGCCACGGCCCGGCCGACGGTCGCGAGACCCCGGCTGAGGTTTTCCTGAAGACACGCCACCCACATACGCTGACCCCCTAGATAGTGTGGCGAGTATAGGCAGGACCACAAGGTATCGTCAATTTGGCACGCGCCATCGTAGGCTCAACTGGACGGAAGCGCACTCTCCCCGGGCCGAGCACACTGCTCTGGATACCTATAATGGCAAGCCCGACCGGGGGCCCGGGCAGAGGTTCAGGGGCACGGAGCCGGAGGCAGGAGGTTTCCCATCGACTCCACCCACACGAGAAGGCTGCTGGAGCAGGTCGCGGCGGGCACCCTCTCGCCGGAGGAAGCCGCCGCACAGCTCGCGCACGCAGGCACAGAAGACCTGGGGTATGCCCTGCTGGATCATCACAGGACGGCGCGCAAGGGATTCTCCGAAGTAGTGTACGGCGCAGGAAAGACCCCGGACCAGGTCGCCGGGATAGCGGAGAAGCTGTTCGCCGCGTCGGACGTCGTACTCGTTACTCGCGTCGGTGCTGAAGCCTTCGCCCGTATTCGAGAGAAGATCCCCGAGGCTAACTACAACGAGCTGGGCAGGCTGGCCTGGGCGGATCGCCGGCCGGAGCGCCCCCTGACGCCGGGAGTGGTCGTCGCTGCTGCCGGAACGTCCGATCTCCCGGTAGCAGAAGAGGCCACTCTCACCGCGCAGCTGATGGGATGCGATGTGACGAGATTGACCGACGTGGGCGTTGCCGGCCTGCACCGCCTCACCGACCGGCTGGGCGAACTGCAGAAGGCCCGGGCGGTGGTCGCAGTTGCCGGGATGGAAGGCGCGCTGCCGACCGTGATCGGGGGACTCGTGGCGGCGCCGGTGATCGCAGTTCCGACGAGCGTCGGCTACGGGGCCAGCTTCAACGGTCTTGCTGCCCTGCTGGCCATGCTCAACAGCTGCGCCCCGGGAGTGGCCGTGGTGAACATCGACAACGGTTTCGGTGCGGGCTTCATGGCCGCGCAGATCGCCTGCGGCACCGGGCTTCACCCCACGGAAGGCCCGTAGGGCCTCTCCCGGCTACGGCCATCCCCTACTCGCGGACGCGCCTGATCTCGTAGGTTTCTCCGGGCGCGAGCGCAAGGCGAACGACCCGGATCTGCAGCTTCAAGAGCCAGTAGTTGAGCGTCGCCTTGCTCATGCCCAGGCGCTTCGCGGTCTCCGTGACGCCGTGTTCCGTGACCATCTCCGGCAGCATCTGCTCCAGAGGTCGTCGGAATCGCCGTTCCACCCGCAGCATCTTCGGTGACTTCCGAGGCATCTCTCTGTTGCCTTTCCGGCCCGCCACCCTCGTGGCCGGCCGTTCAGTCCAGAGACTCTGAGCGCCTCCGACCTGCACGTGCCATCTGTGGGGGCAGAGGGGGGCATACGTGCGGCCGGAGGCGCTCTTGTCCGTTGCCGCCAATGGTACGCCGTGCGGTTGAACTCTGTCAAGCAATCGTAACGTATTCGTTCTGTTCTTTCTTGATTCTTTTTTGAACTTCGTCTCATATCTCGACGCTGCGACTCTATTCTTGTTCAGTTGGATGCAAACTGAGGTACCAGAGTGCTCCATGGGCACCCGCAGAGACCGGCTACACGAGGCTCAAAGCGACAGGTTGACCGACGTGAGCCCCTTCCCGGCGGGGTTTTTCGACGTCCCGAAAGCCCCGTCAGGACCGGCCCGCGACCCGGTACCGTGTAGGCGACGCTCGGCAGCACTACGAGCGGCTCGCGAAACGTGACAGCAGCGTGAGCGGTGCTGTGTCCGGTCAACAGGTGAACGTCACGCGCGGCTGCCGGGGCGGATGACGGAGAGCGCTGCGTGCCGCACAGCGGACCGGGGTGGGGGCTGCCAGTACCGCGGACGGTGCTCTCCGGGCAATTCCAGTTGCGGGCGCGACGGACGTCCTGCCCCGCGTTTCCCTCTCGTGCGCGCCATAGCGCGTGCTAAACTCCCCCTTCGGCGCGGCGGGGAGCGGCCAGATCCGGCTCCCGGCGTGCTCTGCGATAAAAGGCATCGAACCGCGCCCGCGAGGCGTCCTCGCGGCAGCCGGGCCCACGCGACCCGGGAGGAACTTTGGAACCGGAGCTTCTGCTCGTCCTCGGCTTCGTGGGTGACTTGATCGGTCACATCGAGGAGTTCGTCCTCGATTTCGCCACCGACACCTACGCGGCCGTCGGGTGGTTCGGCGTGGTCGTCATGATGGCGATCGAGAGCGCCGCCATCCCCCTTCCGAGCGAAGTGATCATGCCCATGGCCGGCTGGAAGCTGGTTCTCGAGCGCGGTCATGGCCCGTGGTTCCTCGTCGTCGCCGGCCTCTACGGAGCGCTCGGCAACCTGATCGGCTCGCTGATCGCCTACTGGATCGGGGCAGCCGGTGGACGGCCGCTACTTGAGAAGTACGGCCGCTGGGTTCTGATAACCAGACGAGACCTGGAGCGCGCCGACGGCTGGTTCGAGAGGCGGGGCGAGCTCACCGTTTTCGCCACCAGGTTGATGCCGGTGGTGCGCACGTTCATCAGCGTCCCGGCCGGCGTATCGCGCATGAACATCTGGCGCTTCTCCTTCTACACGTTCGCGGGCGCCCTGCCCTGGTCCATCGGCCTGGCCTGGGGCGGCTACCTCCTCGGCGATAACTGGGAGAAGCTTCGGAACGTCATGCGGCCCTTCGACATTCCGATCATCCTCGTCATACTCGCCGCGGTCGCCTGGTACGTCTGGCACAAGCGCAAAGAGCTGCGTCGGGACACGGAAGAGGCGGGGCCTCCTGCGTAGCGCGGTTCTGCCCTGCCCCGTGTCTTCGGGACCGGCCGGCCCCCACCCCGGGGCGAGTATGGTCGGACCCCGGGGTGAAGACCGCGCCGGAGCTTCGTAGTCGCCGCGATTGCAGGCGTGTCAGGCGCCGCACTTTGCAGGAGGAGGAGAGAGTGCTCGCAGACCTGGCAGGGAGGACCGCGCTTGTCACCGGCGGCGGCCAGGGCATAGGGCGCGGCATCGTCTTGGCCCTGGCCCGCCAGGGCGCCGAGGTCGCGATCGCAGACATCGACGACGAGAGCGCGGCGAAGGTGGCTGCGGAGGCGAAGGCCCTGGGCCGCAAGAGCTTCGCGGTGCATATGGACGTTACCGACAAGGCGACGGTGGACAGGGGCGTTGCGGACGTCATCTCAGGATTCGGACACCTCGACATCCTGGTCAACAACGCCGGCGTGCTGGGTGCGCCGGGCGCCACACACACGAAACAGAGAGATGAGGACTGGGACTTCACCTGGAAGGTGAACGTCAAGGGGCTGGTGTGGGTGACCGAGGCTGCAATCTCGCATTTCAAGCAGCGGCGGTACGGGAAGATCGTCAACGTGGCCTCGGTGGCCGGCCGTCTCGTTCTCTACGGAACCGCGCATTACGGCACAACGAAGAGTGCTGTCATCCAGTACACGAAGGCGTGCGCCGCGGAGTGGGCGCCGCACAACATCAACGTGAATGCCATCTGCCCGGGACGACTGTGGACAGGCATGTGGCAGAACGCGGTCGACAACCGCAGGAAGCAGGGCGACCCGTCTGTCGAGGGGAAGACAGGGCTCCAGGTATTCGAGGAAGGCGTGAAGGAGGTCATGCCGCTCGGGAGGCCACAGACGCCCGAAGACATGGGAGCGCTGACCGCGTTCCTTGCCTCGGAGGATGCGAAGAACATCACGGGGCAGTCGATCCAGGTGGACGGTGGCCAGGTCATGGTCTGAGCGCTGGGCGGCCGCTGCGATTTCAGCGGCTCGCGCCGGGGAGCGAGGGCCGCCGGAGCCCGCGGGAGAGCTTCTACCCTGCCCTGCCCCCCAGCGGGGGAACGGGCGCGTCGCATGCTACGAATCGACCGTACTCGGGCCCGAGCTTGATCTCGCCGTCTTCCATCAGGACTTCCCCTCGCAGCAGGGTCTTCGAGACTGCCCCTTTGAGGTTCATCCCTTCGTACGGCGTGTATCCGGCCTTCCCCAGATGGTCCTCGGCCGTGATCGTCACCCGGGCATCGGGGTCGATGATCGTGAAATCCGCGTCGGAGCCGACCTGGATCGTCCCCTTTCTCGGATAGATTCCGAATACCCGGGCCGGGTTCTCCGACATCACCCTGGCAAGCCAGTCCGGGCCCAGGCCTCGCTCCTCAACGCCCGTCGAGTAGGTGACCTGAGCCAGCGTCTCGATTGAAGGGGCCCCGAAGGGGACGGGCGTCTTACCGTCCGGCTGATAGAAGACGTCGTTCCAGCCCAGCTCCTTTTCCTCTCTCGGGTGCGGCGCGTGATCGCTGGCCACACACGAGACGAAGCCGTCGCGCGACCCGGTCCACAACGCTTCCTGGTTGCCATCGTCTCTGTACCGCAGCGGCGGCCCGATCTTGAGCAGCGGGCCCCATTTGTCGTGATCCTCGGCACAGAGCAACAGGTACTGCGGGCAGGTCTCCGCCCAGACCGGCAACCCGAGCGACTGAGCGCGCTTGATCCGCTCCAACCCGAGGTGCGTGCTCACGTGGACGACATAGAGCGGGCATTCGGTCATCGTGGCCAGTTCGATGGCCCGATTGACGGCCTCTTCCTCCACCCAGGGCGGTGCAACGTCCGGGTAGTCGCGAGGATTGGTCCTGCCTTCGGCACGGAACTTCTTCTCGAGGTAGTCGATGACGTCGCCGTTTTCACAATGGAGCTGCATGACGCCGTCTCCGGCGGCTATCAGTTCCATGGATCGGAGGATGAACTCATCGTCAGCCATGACGCCGGGCCGGCGGCTCTTGTAGCTCATGAACGCCTTGAAGGACTTCACGCCCATCGTCATTGCGCGTGGGATCCCGTCCAGGATGTACGGATCAGCACCCAGCATCATGTGGAAGGCCATGTCCACTGTCGAAAGACGATCTGCCATATCCTGATGCCGTGCGACGGCGTCGGGCATCGGTTCCCTCTGGTTGTAGTCGGGAACACCGAACGGGATGATCGTCGTGAGTCCCGCTCTGGCCGCCATTCGGCCGGCCAGTTCAAGGTCTTCCATACCCCCGAAGTGGTTGTGGGCGTCGATGAGGCCGGGCAGCACGTACTTCCCGGTGGCGTCTATGGTGCGCTCCGCCTTGGGCAGCAACTCTGCAGCTCCGAGCGCTACCACCCGGCCGTTGTTGACGGAGATCGAGGTTTTCGTGCTTCCAGCAGAGGTGACGACCAGGCCGCCCGTGACAATAGCGTCGACTCTTTCCGGTGACATTCACACCTCCATCTGTCCGGGTGCCTTCGGCACGAGATCCTGGGTTGCGATCTCCCGGTCGGGGCCGCGCGTCACGTCTTCGGCCTCCCTCGCTTGAGGGGCCGGCCGGCGAACACTCCCGTGTGCTCCCCGTCGTCGATCACGACTCTGCCGTTGACCAGGACGAAGGGAATCCCTTCCGGGTACACCTTTGGGTGCCGCTTGGTCGCCCGCGTCTTCACGTTCTCGGCGTCGAAGATGACGATGTCTGCCTTGAAGCCGTCGCGCAGTATGCCGCGGTCCGGGATGCCGAGGCGTTGAGCAGGGAATGAAGTCATCTTCCGTATCGCCTCGGGCAATCGGAGGTTCTTCTCTGCCCGGACGAATTCCGCAAGAACGAGAGGGAAGCAGCCATACGTGCGGGGGCTCGGGTGTTCGCCAAACAGTATGGCGTCGCTCCCTATCATCCCGTACGGGTGTGACACAAACTCTGCCAGTGTGTGCTGGTTTGTCCCGAGACCCACGGTCGAGATTCCGAGGTCCTCTTCCAGCAACAGGTCCATCAGAGCATCCACGGGATCCTGACCGCGCAGCGCGCCGATCTCAGCCACGGAGTGCCCGTCGAGCTTCTTGTTGTGCGGTAGTCGGAAATTCGTGAGCCAGTTCTCTTCGAGCGATCTGGAACCGGAATCGCCCCCGGACAGCTCCTTCTTGATCCTGGCGCGGTCTGCAGGGTCCGCGAGCGCCTGTTTCAGCCGCTCCGGGCCACCGTCCATGGTCCACCCGGGCAGCACGATGGAGATGCGCGTTCCGGAATACGGGTACGTGTAGCAGTCAAAGGTGACATCCAATCCGCCGTCTCGGGCATCCTCCACCAACCCCAGGTAGTCGAGATGGCTGCCCTGGCCCTGTTCGCCCTGCCGGTAGTGCGTGAGGTGGACCGGTGCACCGCTTCGCCGGCCGATCTCCAGTGCTTCGTGCCAGGGTGCCAGGAGCCCATTCGCGCGAAGGGTCGACCTGGTGTGGGTGTGGTAGAAGCCGCCGAGCCTGGCCGCCTCTTTGCTCAGTTCGACCAGTTCATCAGTGCTTGCGTACGAACCGGGCGGATAATCCAGGCCAGTTGAAAGGCCCCATGCCCCTTCCTCCATCGTTTCGCGCACCGCTGCCCGCATGTCCGCTATCTCGGCAGCGGTCGCAGGTCGATCGTCCCACCCGACGCCCCATATGCGGACAGGGGAGTTGCCGAGGATGTAGCAGATGTTGACGGACACCCGCTCATGGAACTTGACCAGGAACTCCGTCAGTGTGAGCCAGTCGGCTGGCTCCGGCGGG
>CAYYFS010000110.1:0-7437 GCA_964471055.1 uncultured Dehalococcoidales bacterium | reverse complement strand
CCGCAACGCTTTGCCCATGACGGTGTCGACGCCGTCCTCTGAAAGGGCAACGGGGAGCACGCCGTTCTGCAGGCAGTTGCCGCGGAAGATATCGGCGAAGCTCGGGGCGATGATAGCCCTGAAGCCGTACTCGGAAAGCGCCCACGGCGCGTGCTCTCGAGAGGAGCCAGAGCCGAAGTTGCGCCCGGCGACCAGAACCCCGGCCCCCTGGTATTCCGAGCGGTTGAGAATAAAGTCCGGGTCCGGCACGCCGTCTTCCAGGTAGCGCCAGTCGAAGAACGCGAATTCGCCGTAACCGGTTCGCTCGGTGCGCTTCAGGAACTGCTTGGGGATGATCTGGTCGGTATCCACGTTCGCCCTGTCCAGGGGTGCGACCAGGGCCGTGACCTTCGTGAACGGTTTCATCGTGAGGCAGTCCTCCAGCATTGGGGCCGTTGTGTCTCGCGACCTTTCACTTGAGAGCGGCGGGACTACGGTTGTCCGCGCCACCTGCTAGAACGGCGGCTCGGGCGGCGGGCGTGTGACCGTTCGCGGTCCCACCACGCGGAATCTTGCCTCCTGCGCCTGGTGCAGCGCGCGGACCACCAGTATGGCCATGAACGCAGGGATCATCAGCCAGAGGTCCACCCACGCCAGGGTGGAGGCCGTGCTTCGCGCCTCGGCGACCGTTCCTTCGCCCAGCATCAGGCCGAAGACTATGGGGTTGAGTACGACGCCGGCGATCAGAGTCAGCCACCACACGATCATGACCGGGGGCGTAGACGCATTCGCTGCCTGCTTCGGGCCCCGTTCGGTGCCGCCGATGCTGCCGCGGAACAGCTCTGCAAACACCTGGAAGGGCCGCCACACATTCATGACTGGGATGTAGAAGCAGCCGACCGCCCATTCGGGGCTGAAACGCTGCTTCTCCACTCCCAGCGCGAGCAGGTTGCGGCTGGCGCGGTGCGTGAAGAGCGAGAAGACGAATGCGTTGACGACCAGGAGTGAAAACAGCGCAAGCACTACCCACGATGCGCGGTCCTTCGTGTCCCTGAGCTCCCGGCGAAAATCGAACACGCTCCCGCAGTCCGTGGCCAGCGTCGTGACGTCCTCGGGCGTCGTGCACGCCAGGCCCTGCTCCCGCGAGTAGGCAAACAGCTCTTCCGGTTCAGGGCTACCAGGTGGTACGGCAGTGAACCCCTGTGTCTCGTATCGTTCGAGCGTGGACGCGACGGAGCGGTCGGTCACGACCAACGCGCCCATGAGCAGTATCCAGAGCACCATACCCCCGGTGATCCACCGGACAAGGTTCGCGTTGGATTCGTATTCGTAGGGCTCGTAGCGCTGGTCGATTGCGCGCTCAAGGTCTTCGCGGCCCGAGATCTTGCGCCACGCGGTGCTGACCCGCCCGCGTTCCCGCTCCGGGCCCCGCCGCTGCGAGTTCACTGGTTCAGGTCCCAGTCACGAACGTCGACGAAGTGCCCTGCGATGCCCGCGGCTGCGGCCATAGCCGGGCTGACCAGGTGCGTGCGCCCTCCTTTGCCCTGGCGGCCCTCGAAGTTGCGGTTGGACGTGGATGCACAACGCTCGCCCGGGGACAGGATGTCGGGATTCATGCCCAGGCACATTGAGCATCCAGCCTCCCGCCACTCAAAGCCGGCCTCCTCGAAAACCCGGTCAA
Organism: uncultured Dehalococcoidales bacterium; assembly: GCA_964471055.1. GTDB lineage: Bacteria > Chloroflexota > Dehalococcoidia > Lucifugimonadales > Lucifugimonadaceae > CAYYFS01. Next base: position 5,777 of record CAYYFS010000110.1, on the reverse strand, counting down.
GCCCTTCTTCCTGAGCCTGGAGGCGAACGAGAGCAGAGCCGGGAACGACCATTGCCTTGACGCCCGCGGCGATCTTGCGTCCTTTGACCACCGCGGCAGCCGCGCGGAGGTCCTCCATCCGGCCGTTCGTGCAGGAGCCGATGAAGACGCGGTCGATCTTGATGTCGGTGACGGGCATGCCCGGTTCGAGGGCCTGGTACTCAAGTGCCCTCGCCGCGTTTTGCTGGTCCGCGGGGTCATCGAATGAATCGAGGGTTGGCACGCCGGCCGTCACCGCCGTCACCTGCGCCGGGTTGGTGCCCCACGTGACCAGAGGCTCAAGAGAGGATGCATCGAATTCGATCACTCTGTCGTATTCGGCGCCGTCGTCGCTGGCCAGCAGGCGCCACCGCCCGACGGCCTCCTGGTAGTCCCGGCCAGACGGCACAAAGGGCCGCCCTTCCAGGTACTCGAACGTTGCATCGTCCGGCGCCACCATTCCGGAGCGGCCGCCGCTCTCGATCGCCATGTTGCAGACGGTCATGCGGCCGTCCAGTGACAGGTCGCGGATGGCCTCCCCCGTGTATTCGATGGCGTGCTCCCGAGCCCCGGACACACCGATCTGGCCAATGATGCCCAGTATCAGGTCCTTTGCCGTCACACCCTGCGGGAGCGCGCCGAGAACGCTAATCTCCATGGTCCCGGGTTTCACCTGGCGGAGACACTGCGTGGCAAGGATGTGCTCCACTTCGCTGGTGCCGATGCCGAAGGCGAGAGCGCCGAGAGCTCCGTGCGTGGACGTGTGGCTGTCGCCACAGACCACGGTCATGCCCGGTTGCGTGTAGCCCATCTGGGGGCCGATGACATGGACGATGCCCTGGTGTTCGTTGAACACGTCGTACAACGTGATACCGAACTCGCGGGCGTTTTCGCGCATCGCCTCGACCTGCTTCCGGGCTACCGGGTCCTCGATGGGTTTTGTCCGGTCCGTGGTGGGCAGGTCGTGGTCCACGGTGGCAATGGTCAAGTCGGGCCGCCGAACCCTGCGGCCTGCGACCCGGAGAGCGTCGAACGCCTGCGGCGACGTGACCTCATGCACCAGGTGGAGGTCGATGTAGATCAGCGCGGGCTGGCCCTCGGGCTCGGCCACCACGTGCTGCCTCCAGATCTTCTCGAACATCGTCTCGGGCACTTCACACTCCCCTTGCACACCGTTCACCGCAGATTCGAGCCGCGTCCGGCAGCGCCAAGCGTACCCACCACGCCCGTCGCCCGCAAACCGCGTCGGTGTGATCCGAATGGCGACGATCCCGGGAACTCGCAGGGCTGGCAAGCAGGCGGGACGACGGCAGGCCGGCCACGAACGGCCCGTTCAGCCCCGCCGGAACAGGCGCGAGAAGGACCGCCAGGGACCGGAACCGGCAGGACCGCTCTCAACGTGCGGATCATGTCCCTGGACGATCATCCGCGGCGTTTCATCGAACAGCCGCCTCTCCTGGTCTTCCCCGGCCAGATCTCGGATCCTGTCGCACGCCGCGCTCAGGATGGGTGAACGCGGGCCCTCCGGTTCGTGCATGTCGGACGCTACAACATGGACAAGCCCCCGGCGGAGCAGGGACTCCGCCGCGCGGCGAACCTCGGGCCCGTACGCGCCGAGCAAGCTGCCCGCAGTGAGTTGCACGAGCATCCCGCGCTCGACCAGCGCTCTCAACCTGTGCTGCTTGCGCCGGAGCTCCGAGTTCCGTTCGGGATGGAGGATCACCGGCACTAGCCGCTTGAGCTGAAGCCTGAACAGGACGTCATCCGCGTAGGGAGGGAATTCCGTATACGGCGGCTCACACAGGATGAACTTCGTGCCCTCAACGGGGAGTGCAATCCCTTCATCCACCCAATCCGGCAACTCCGGCTCTATGTGATTTTCCATGCCCAGGAGCACCCGAAGCGGACGGGCGCCGGGTTCCGCCTCCGCCTGCAACGCTTCGTTCAATTGAGCCTGGAGATTTCGCACGTGCTGAACGGAGGATGCAAGGGCAACATCGCGTTGGTGTGGCGCGGCGACGACAGTGTCCGTCCCGTCCTCAGCGGCCAGGCGGGCCATCGCCAGCGATTCGTCCATGGTCTCCGGACCGTCGTCAATGCCCGGGAGAATGTGTGCGTGCAGATCTACCCTGCCCACGGCACCGTCCTACCCGCGAGCTTCCAGCCGGCGGAATGTCTGACCATACTTGAACGGATACGCTCGCGCAGCCGCTTCTGCCCGCTCCCGCAGCCGGGTACCCACTCTCCCCTTCGGAGCGAGACCTTGAACCTGAGAAGCGTGCTTGGCGAGCGCAGCGATCTGACTTTCGACCGACTCGGTCACGTCGACGATGACGTCCGGCCGGTCTGTGCCCCACATCATCAGGTGCCGGACCTTATGCGGCTCCAGGCCCTCTTCTTCTATGTGCTCCGGGTAGTGAAGGTGGTCCCTCGCGAGCGGGTACACCGCGTCCATGGCGGCAAAAGCGGTGATGCGGTGATCCCTGTGCTGGAAGCCCTGCATGCGATACGGATCGTGGGAGAACACTGTGTGCGGTCGATACTTCCGGATGGCGCGGACAATCTCGCCCCGGAACTCGCGAGTGTCCTCAAGGCCACCGTCGGGGTGATCGAGTATCACGATGTCGCTGACCCCGAGTGAACGCGCGGCCTCAAGTTGCTCACGCGCCCGCAGATCGATCAAACGGTCTGCCGTCATGCCACGGTCGTTGCTGCCGCCGCCCCCGGTTGTGCAGACAACATAGAAGACCTCGCAGCCCAGAGAAGTCCATTTGCCGACCGTCGCTCCCGGACCGATCTCTGCGTCGTCCGGATGCGCGGCAACGACCATGGCGCGCTCCGGCACCTCGTCAACCAAGGTGAGCGTCCGTGACTCATCAGGGGCTTCGGAGCCGGGCGTGGAGGAGTGGCGGGTCATGGTCCGATTCGGGTAGAAACTGTGGACATCGGGACGGGCCGCGCGATGATATCCACTTTACGGGGTCCGCGGGTGGGACGGTGGGCTATGCGCCATGCGGCCGCGTTCCCGTAGAGTTGACCTGAGGGGGGCGAAAACAGGATCGTAGCCGGACCCCGCCGGAAACCCCGGGAGTCGAAATGGCACTGCTTGCCCAGATAGATCCGGATGTGGCCAGGACCATCGCAGCCGAAGAGCGGCGGCTACGCGAGGAAGTGGTGCTCATCGCCTCCGAGAATTACGCATCCGCGGCGGTTCTCGAGGCCACCGGATCGATCATGACCAACAAGTACGCTGAGGGGTATCCGGGGCGTCGATACTACGCCGGGTGCGAAAACATGGACGAAGCCGAGCGCCTGGCCATCGATCGCGGCAAGCAGCTCTTCGGGGCTGATCACGCCAACGTCCAGCCCCACAGCGGCAGTCAGGCGAATATGGCCGCGTATGCCGCCCTGCTGCGGCCGGGCGACCGCGTGCTCAGCATGCGCCTGGACCAGGGCGGCCACCTCACACACGGCTCCCCCATCAACTTCTCCGGTCAGACCTACGAATTCGTCTCATACGGCGTCGATCGCGAGGAAGAGGTGATCGACTACGACGAGGTAGCGCGCCTGGCCCGCGAGTTCGAGCCCAGGCTCATCATGACGGGCGCCACCGCGTACCCACGGTTCTTCCACTTCGACAAGTTCAGGGCGATAGCCGATGAGGTGGGCGCGACTCTGGTGGCCGACATTGCCCACACCGCAGGGCTTGTCGTCGGCGGGATGCATCCCTCGCCGGTCCCACACGCCGATATCGTCACCGGCACCACGCACAAGACTCTGCGCGGGCCGAGGGGCGGTTTTGCACTGTGCAAAGAGGAGCACGCCCGAACACTGGATCGGGCGGTGTTCCCGAACACGCAGGGCGGGCCATGCATGCACATTGTCGCGGCGAAGGCCGTCTCATTCGCTGAGGCTTCTTGCCCGGAGTTCGCAGAGTACGCCCGGGCTGTTGTCGCGAACGCCAGAGCAATGGCTCGCTCTCTTGCCGCAGGCGGCCTGCGGATCGTCTCCGGCGGCACGGACAACCACCTGCTGTTGGTGGACCTGCAGCCTCTTTCTATGACCGGCCTGGAGGGCCAGGAGACTCTCAAGGCCGCAGGGATCGTGGCGAACAGGAACGCGATCCCGTTCGACCCACAGCCGCCGACCGTGACGAGCGGCGTGCGTCTGGGCACACCGGCGGTCACGACGCGGGGCATGGACATCGCTGACATGGAACGGCTCGCCGGATTCATCCTGGAAGCGCTCCGCGCGAAAGGCGATGCGGCCACTCTGCGGGAACTGCGGGGCCGGGTCACGCAGTTCGCGGGTAAGTTCCCGGTACCGGGGCTGGACGACGTGGCCTGACCGCCTCCGCACAAACGGCTCCGAGGGGGTGTACGTGAGCAGCGCGTGGTTGAGGCGGGCGGTCGTGTTTTGATCGAGCCTCATGCTATACTGATTCGTCTTTTCTCAAACTGAAAGCGGGCCGTTTCTTTGCGCGATTACGAACTGATGTGGATCCTTGGTGGCGAGGCCTCCGAAGAGGACAGGGAGGCGTCCGTTGCCAGCGTTTCGAAGGCGATCGAGGACAACGAAGGTTCGGTCTCGAACACGGAGTCCTGGGGCCACCGCACACTCGCGTACCCTATCGAGAAGAACACAGAGGGCATCTACTACGTGGCGCGTTTCTCCATGGAAGCGACCCGGGTGGAGACGCTCGAGCAGAGCATGCGGGCTGACCAATCGGTCATCCGGCACCTTCTCACGCGACTTGATGACTTGAACGGGGCCAAGGTGACTCCGCAGGAAATGGACGCCGTCCCACCGGAGCGAGGCCGCCGGCCAGGTCCCGGCCGAGGTGGGCCGGGCCGACCGGGCGGGGGCCGACCAGGCGGCGGCCGACCGGGCGGGGGCCGGCGCCCCTAGCGTCGCTATCAGGACGGACGGCCAGCACCGCAGGACATGTCTGGCCGGAGGTTTGCTTCATCATGGCGGGACTGAACAAGATCATGCTGATCGGCAACGTCGGTACCGATCCGGAGATGAGGTACACGCCCAACGGAAACGCGGTGACGGATTTCCGTCTCGCTGTCAGCCGCAGGTACACATCCGGCGGTGAGCGCCAGGAAGAGACCGAGTGGTTCACAGTCGTGGCCTGGAACCAGCTGGCGGAACAGGTCAACCAGTATCTGGCCAAGGGCCGTCGGGCATACATCGAGGGAAGATATCGCAGCCGAAGCTTCGTTGGGAATGACGGCCAGACCCGTTTCGTCAGCGAGGTCGTTGCGAACCGCGTGCTGTTCCTGGACAGGCGCGGTGAAGGCGAGGACAACTTCGGAGCCGGCCCACCGCAGCAGCAGCAAGCACCTGAGGCGGATCGACCAGGCGAAGTCAACGACGTGGAAGAACTCCCCTGGTGAACGCCGGGGGCCGGGAGGCCCAACAACGCTCGCCCGGGCACACCGAATCAACGGACTAGGACACGCATGACAACATACTCTCCCGCTCCCGGCCCTCCGTCCGCAGCTCGACAGGCCGGATCTCGGCCCGGCGGTGCGCGACCCGGGGGGTTCCGGCGTTTCGGCGGCCGGCGCAAGGTGTGCGCCTTCTGTGCGGACAAGCAGGCAGTTATCGACTACAAGGCCGTCGGGCGGCTCCGGCGTTACCTCTCTGAGCGAGCCCGCGCCGAGTCGGCGAAGAAGACCGGCACCTGTGCGAAGCACCAGCGACAGTTGCGTGCAGCCATCAAGCGGGCGCGTTTCATCGGCCTTCTCCCA
>CAYYFS010000109.1:0-7458 GCA_964471055.1 uncultured Dehalococcoidales bacterium | reverse complement strand
GCTATCGCCGCACGTACGTTCCGGTGGGCAGGCGTAGCATCCCGGGAGGCGCGCCGTGAAGATTCTCCATACCAGCGATGTGGGCCAGAGGCTTCTGCAATTCGGTGTGACCCGGGAGGAACTGGCCGCCACACATGTCTTCCAGTGGGACCTCCAGCCGGGAGGCGCGGGGACCTTCCCCCTCTCGGACTCAAGCGCGGTGATCTTTGCGAAGGGCCGTTACTTGCCCACAAACCCGGAAGGCAGGCTTCTCGACGGACCTCATGTCGCGCTCATAGCCCACGAGTTCTGCCACGTCAGGCAAATACGCGAGTGGGGCGCACTTTCGTACATGGGCCGGCACATCGGGGCCCGCATCAAGACCCGCAGCATTCTGGCCAGAGAGAGCGACGTCGAGAAACCCTGCTATGACGTTCAGCATCGGGTCCGATCCGAATATGACAACTCCTGAGGCCACCCGATGACTCCCGCCATGGATCTCGCTGGCGTCAAGGCTCTGACATTCGACGTCTTCGGCACCGTGGTCGATTGGCGTAGCACGGTCGTGCAGGAGATGGCTCCGATCGGTGTTGAGTACGGCGTTGATGGCGACTGGGCGGCGTTCGCCGACGCGTGGAGGCGCGGTTACCACGAAGGCATGACCCGGGTGAACCGCGGCGAGGAGCCGTGGATGAAGGTGGACGAAATCCACCGCCGAAGGCTTGGCGAGTTGCTGGCGGAATTCGGGCTGGATTCGATGCCCGACGACGAGCGCGAGCACCTGAACCGGGTCTGGCACCGCCTTGAGCCGTGGCCGGATGCGGTCGACGGCATCGAGCGTCTCCGGCGAAGATTCGTCGTTGCGCCGCTTTCCAACGGCAACACGAGCCTCCTGACGAATATGGCGAAGCACGCTGGCATTCCGTGGGACTGCATTCTGTCCTCGGAACTGGCGGGCCGCTACAAGCCCGCGCCCGAGGCGTACCAGAAGGCGGCGGAACTGCTTGATCTGCAGGTCGATGAAGTCCTGATGGTGGCCGCACACTCATCCGATCTGCGGGGCGCCCGAGGAGCCGGGCTCCGAACAGCGTTTGTGTCGCGCCCCCTGGAGTTTGGTCCAGAGCGTGCGCCGGAAGCACCCGACGCGTCATTCGACATAGTCGCCGCCGATTTCCTGGACCTTGCCGACAGGCTGAACGCCTAGAAGGCCACGAGGCCTGTTCGATCGCGGCGGCGCTTGTGGTGGACCGCGCCGCGGCCTAGGATTGCGCTGCCCCGGCCTTTCCATTCGCGTAGGCGGTCGGAAGAACGCGATCACCCTGGAGGGATATTCACTTGACGTACTTCAAATCCCGGCGCTCCGCGGTCGTCGCCCGTCGCGGCGCCGTCGCAACCAGCCAGCCCCTCGCCGCGCAGGCCGGACTGAGGATTCTCCAGGACGGAGGGAACGCGGTCGATGCCGCCGTTGCAGCCGCGGCGACGCTGAACGTCGTCGAGCCCGGCTCCACGGGAGTCGGCGGCGACATGTTCGCCCTCATCTGGATGGCCGATGAGAAGAGCGTCCGGGCCCTGAACGGAAGTGGCCGATCTCCTGCGGGAGCGAATCCCGCCGACATCCGCCGCAAGGGCCACGATGCTATCCCACACGATGGTTCGGATGCCGCTTTCGCAGTCTCCGTGCCCGGCACCGTTCACGGCTGGCACACCGCTCTCGAAGCCTGCGGCCGGATGACGCTTCGAGAGGTGCTTCAGCCCGCCATCGAGTACGCCCTGAACGGCTTCGGAGTCTCGGAGATCATCTCGTGGGGATGGGCCAACAATGAGGCGAAGCTGGCCGCCCGGCCGTCTGGTGTGGAGTTCCTGCCCGGGGGGCGCGCGCCGAGGGCCGGCCAGGTGGTGAAGCTCGAAACGCTCGGGCGCACGTTGCAGGCGATCGCCGAGGGAGGCCCGCCCGCCTTCTACACTGGCGAGACAGCGCGCAAGATAGCGGACTACGTACAGGCCGAGGGTGGCTGGCTCGCGGAAGAAGACCTTGCCGCGCACCACTCCGACTGGGATGAACCGATCGGCATTGACTACCGCGGTACCACCGTGTGGGAGTGCCCGCCGAACGGGCAGGGCATTGCCGCGCTGATGGCGCTCAACATCGCTGCCGGGTTCGACATCGGGGCAATGGGCGCGCAGTCGCCCGATGCCTATCACCACCTGATCGAATCGTTGCGGCTGGGTTTCGCCGACGCACTGCAGTACGTTGCCGACCCGCGTGTCGCCGAAGTGCCCATCGGGCCGCTGCTCTCCGGTGAGTACGCGGACCGAAGACGCTCACTCGTCTCGGACGAAAGGGCGATGACCTCCGTGAGCTACGGCGATCCGTCAGCCAGCGGGGATACGGTGTACGTGACGGCCGCCGATGGCGAAGGTAACGCGTGCTCGCTTATCAACAGTCTGTTCCAGGGCTTCGGCAGCGGGCTGGTGGTACCGGGCACCGGGATCGCCCTCCAGAACCGGGGAGCGCTCTTCTCGCTGGACCCGGCGCACCCCAACCACTTGGAACCGTGTAAACGGCCGTACCAGACCATCATCCCGGCGATGGCCACGCGGGATGGCGAGATGTGGCTCAGCTTTGGCGTGATGGGCGGGTTCCAGCAACCGCAGGGCCATCTGCAGGTGATCTCGAACATGGTCGACTTCGGCCTCGGTCCTCAGGGGGCCCTGGACGCGCTCCGGTTCAGCGTTGACCTGAACACCGAACAGGTGAACCTCGAGGCCGGCCTGGAACCGGAGACCATTGCCGATCTTGAACGCCGGGGCCACCGCGTCGGAGTGATCGACGGGTATGCGCGCTCGATGTTCGGTGGCGGGCAGGTCATCGCCCGAGACCCAGAGACCGGGGTCCTGACCGCGGGTTCCGAGCCGCGAAAGGATGGAGCCGCTGTCGGCTGGTAGCCCTGTCCACAACGGCCAGCCACCTCCCGAAGTGCTAGAATCCACCCGTTCGGCACCGGCCTTTCCGGAACGAGCGGCGGGCCTCTGTGCCAGCAGTAGGAGACAGCGCGACTTGGGTACGATCAACGTTGCAATCGTGGGCGTGGGGAACTGCGCCTCATCGCTTGTCCAGGGCATCCACAAATACAGCGAGGCCGATCCCGAGGTCGAGATCCCTGGGCTCATGCACACGGTCCTCGGCGACTATCACGTGGGCGACATCAACGTGGTAGCGGCGTTCGACATCGATGGGGACAAGGTAGGCAAAGACCTGTCCGAGGCCGTCGTGTCCGGCGAGAACAACACAGTCAACTTCTACGACGTTCCTGCCACGGGCGTCACCGTCGACCGCGGGATGACGCACGATGGCCTCGGGAGGTACCTCTCCGAACTCATAGATGTGGCACCGGGCCCCACGGCGGACATCGTGGGTATCCTGCGCGACCGAAAGGTCGACGTGGTCATCAACTACCTGCCGGTCGGTTCGGAGCAGGCGACCAAGTGGTACGTGGAGCAGGTGCTGGCGGCCGAATGCGGGTTCGTCAACTGCATACCGGTATTCATCGGCCGCGAGGACTACTGGCAGAAGCGCTTCAGAGACAGGGGCCTGCCCATCGTGGGAGACGACATCAAGTCACAGGTCGGAGCGACGATCGTCCACCGGGTCCTTGCCCGTCTGTTCGAGGATAGGGGGGTGCGCCTAGACCGCACGTACCAACTCAACTTCGGCGGCAACACCGACTTCCTGAACATGCTGGAACGGGAACGTCTGGTCAGCAAGAAGGTCTCGAAGACCAACTCCGTGAAGTCACAGCTGGAGCGGGAAATCAAGACGGACGATGTCCACATCGGCCCCAGCGATCACATTCCGTGGATGCATGATCGGAAGTGGGCGTACATACGGCTGGAAGGCACTTCGTTCGGCGACCAGCCGCTGAACGTGGAACTGAAGCTGGAAGTGCACGACAGCCCCAACTCTGCAGGGGTGGCAATCGACGCAATACGTTGCGCGAAAGTGGCTTTGGACCGGGGTGTCTCGGGTACCCTGATCGGGCCGGCCGCATATTTCATGAAATCGCCACCGATCCAGTACACAGATGAGGAAGCGCGGCAACTGGTGGAGGAGTTCATCTCCGGCGACGAGAGTGGGGGGGCGGCCCCCGGGTCGCGGCTGACGCCGGACGGCCAGGAACCCGGATCGTAGGGCCGGATGCTGGGCGCGCCACAGGCGCGCAAAGGGGGTGACTGTTGAAGATCGCCCTTGTATCGCCGTACGACTTCGCCTACCCGGGCGGTGTGACGAGCCATATCGCGGAGCTCGCTGCCCAGTTCCAGAACATGGGGCATACCGTGAAGATACTCGCCCCGTGTGCCTCGTCGTCCGATCGAATCGAAGGCTTCGACGTTCTCGCCTGCGGGCGTCCTGTCCCGATACCGGCGGCGGGCTCGGTTGCCCGCGTGTCCCTCTCTGTGTGGCTCGCACCCAGATTGGGGAGGATGCTGCGGGAAGAGATGTTCGACGTGGTCCACGTGCACGAGCCGTTCATGCCGTTCCTGCCGTGGGTCATCGCGAGCGTTTCGCCGGCGACGACGGTCGGCACGTTTCACGCGTTCAACGAGCGGCCGCGACGGTACTGGTTCTGGAAACCGGTGTTCAATCGTCTGGCCCGCAACCTTGACGGACGAATCGCCGTCTCTCAGGCCGCTCGCTCGTACGTCGGTCGCCACTATCCGGGCGACTACGAGATCATCCCCAACGGTATCCACGTCGATCATTTCGCGACCCCTGCTCCTCCGATCCCGGAACTGGACGACGGCAAGCTGAACATCCTGTTCGTTGGGCGGCAGGAGAAGCGGAAAGGGCTCAGGTACCTCCTGGCGGCGTACAGCACACTGAAATGGGAGTTCCCGAACATACGGCTGGTTGTCGTCGGCCCCGGCACGCCGGACGCGGACTCGTACCGGATCATCGGCGAACGCGCCGTCCGGGATCTGGTTCTCACCGGGGCTGTGTCCAACGAGGACCTGCCCCGCTACTACCAGGCAGCCGACATCTTCTGCAGCCCGGCCACCGGGAGGGAGAGCTTCGGGATCGTGCTACTGGAGGCCATGGCGAGCAGCACTCCCATCGTCGCGTCCAACATCGACGGCTTTGCCGGTGTCGTGACACACGGCAGGCAGGGGCTTCTTGTGGAACCGAGCAACGAGGCCGCGTTGGCGACCGCGCTGCGGACGCTGATCGAGGACGCGTCGCTGCGGCGCCGTATGGCCGCCGCAGGCCGCGAGGACGTGGAAGCATATAGCTGGGAGCGGGTGGCGGGGCGCGTCCTCGACTATTACGACTCCGTAGCCCGGCCTACCGCCGCCCCGGTCCCCGTGGGCGCAGGCTAGACGAGCGCCGCGCTCAGGTGCCGGATCTCCAGACCGCGCGCTACGCCCTCCGCCGCGCAGCTGCACGGTGGTTCGAGGAGCCGGCTGCCCGCGTTCTGGCCGCGATCGGGTTCACTCCGAACAGGGTCACGCTCACCGGGCTCCTGATCGCCGGTGCCGCCGCCTACTTCGCTGCGGCCGGCCACTTCCGGATATCCGGCGCTCTCGTGATCGTCGGCGCGCTCTTCGACATGCTGGACGGTGCGCTGGCCCGTCGGTCCGGTGTCACCGGCCCGCGAGGCGCCCTCCTCGATTCCGTGGCGGACCGGGTGTCCGAGGGTGCGGTTCTGCTCGGGCTGCTCGTCTACTTCACGCTGCCGGGCACCCTGTCCCAGACCGGTGCCGTACTTGCCTTCGTCGCGTTCACCGGGTCGATGCTCGTCTCGTACGTCAGGGCCCGCGCAGAAGGGCTGGGCCTCAAGGGCACGGCGGGATTCCTCACGCGGCCGGAAAGAGTGATCGTTACCGCCGGAGCGCTGCTCGCGGGGTATCCAATGGCCGCCCTCTGGATCCTGGCCGTGGGGACGCCCCTGAGCGCTCTGCAACGTTTCTGGGCGGAGTGGCGGGCCGCGGACGAGTGACTCCCCGGTTGTCGGGACAGATGCCGGAGCGGCAACCTCCCGGCGACGATGCACCCGCAGCCCGGCGATGCCGCGATCGCGCAACGCGCTATCATCGAGCGAGTATGTCTGTTCTCCGCGCACCGGTACCAGTCAAGGGCATGGTGGGCGTTCTTGCTTCCTTCGCGCTCGGCACGGCCGTCGTCGGGCTCGTGTGGCTCGCCCTCGGCCGTGCATCCGCGGCACGTGCGGACGAAGGCGACATCAGAGTCGTCTCGATCTCCGCGACAAGTGAACTCCCGGACGGTGTTCGCTTCGCGGTCAAGGCCGAGAGCAGCGCCCCAATAACGGATGTGATCGTCCGTTTCTCGGTCTCAGGGCGCAAGGCATCACAGTACGACTATCTGGACTTGCCCAGGCCGTACACGACGGAGGCATCCGCCGAGTTGCTGCTGCGCACGGACACCCCGCAGCGCTACATCCCACCGGGCTCCGTCGTCACGTACTACTTCGAGATCGAGGACGAATCGGGTGCGGTGCTGGAGACTGGACCGGAAGAGCTTGTGCTGCTGGACTCGCGTTCCGATTGGGACGCTGTCCAGGCGGGCCCGGTGACGGTCTACTACGTCCTGTCGGAGACCCGGGCGGAGGACATTGCCGAGGCGGCGCACCAGACCCTGCTGAAGATGGGGCCGATTCTGGGTGCGGAGATTGAGACGCCGATCAACGTCACCATGTACAACAACTACGCCGACATGATCGGCGCCCTGGTGCCGAGCAGTACCACCATCAGCCGCGAACTGGTCACCGAAGGGCAAGCCTTTTCGGACGAGAGCGTTCTGCTGGTGCTCGGCGGCGGCCGGCGCGCGCTCGGCACAGCGTCACATGAGCTGACACACATCCTCGTCGGCCGCGCTGTGCACGGGTCCCCGTTCGGCGTGGCGACGTGGCTGAACGAAGGATTGGCCGAATATGGAAACGTCGACCCCGGCATCTCCTACGATCGGTTCCTGGAGTGGGCTATCGACACGGAACGGCTTGCGCCGCTGGAACAGCTGGAGCGGTTCCCCGGAGACCCCAACCTGGTGATCGTGAGTTACGGCCAGGCCCGGGCGGTCGTGCAGTTCATGGTCGAGGCATTCGGCTCCGAGAAGATGGCCGCACTCATGGCCTTGCTTGGCGAGGGTGAGCGGCTTGGCGATTCCCTGGAGGTCATCTACGGGCTCTCAATCCGAGAGCTGGACAACCGCTGGCGCGAGAGCGTCAGTGCGCCGCCACTGGGCGAGAAACCGGAGGCCGCTCTGCCCACACCTGCGGCCGCGTTGCCGACGCTGGTGCCGTACAGCCTGACCCCGGTCGCTGGATCGGATCGGCTCGCCGCGCCGACTCCCGCCCCGGCCGCCACCGCCGAGCCTGCAGCTACCCTGGAGCCCGCGCCGTCGCCCGACACCTCGGCCTCGAGCGGCGGGGGAGGCTGCTCTGCGGCCCGCGGTCCCGCTGCCGT
>CAYYFS010000108.1:2322-7486 GCA_964471055.1 uncultured Dehalococcoidales bacterium | reverse complement strand
CCCTGTGGCAGACTCCCACTCCAGTAGGTACAAACACCTAATCCTCAGCACCCACGCGTCCTGTGAGAGTGCACCCGCGATGAACTGAGGAGGAACGAGGGGGAGGGAATGGAAGGGAGGTGTGGCCCCGCCGGGCAAGATCAGGTGGTGGGCGGCGGCGTCTTGCCGGGGTCAGGCGCCAACACTCGGGCTCGAAGCTGGCCGCAACCGGCGTCGATGTCGATGCCCCTCTCCATGCGAAGAGTGGCGGCCACGTTCGCGCCCCGGAGTACCTCCCGGAAGGCATCGGTTCGCGCCGGGTCCGGCCGCCGGTGAAGCCCGTCCGACGTGGGATTGGCGGGGATCAGGTTCACGTGGCAGAGCATGCCTGCAACAAGGCCAGCGAGGCGCTCGGCGTGCTCCCGTGTGTCGTTCTGACCCTGGAGCAGTACGTATTCGAAGAAGATGCGCCGGTTTGTGCGCTCGACGTACTCCCGGCAGGCTGCCATCAGCTCGACCAGAGGGTAGCGGCGGTTCACCGGCATCGTTGCCGAGCGCGTCTCATCGTCCGCCGCGTGGAGGGACACGGCCAGGTTGATCTGCAGCGGCTCCAGCGCCAGTCGCCGGATCTCAGGCGCGAGGCCCACGGTCGAGATGGTGATGTGTCGGGCGCCGATGCTCATGCCTTCCTGGTCGTTGAGGACTCGCACAGCAGCCATCGTCGTGTCGTAGCTGGCCAGCGGCTCGCCCATGCCCATCAGAACCACGTTCGTGACGCCGGTCGGGGCCATCTCTCCGCGCGCGGCGCGGCCGTCGGCGATGTCCATCTCGTTCCGGTCCCGCACCGTCCGCACCATGCGCAGGACCTGGCCGACAATCTCGCCGACGGTGAGATCCCGGTCGAAACCCTGCTGACCAGTGGCACAGAAAGTGCACCCGAACGCGCAACCCACCTGGGTGGAAATGCATGCGGTCCGGCGGCGGCGGCGGTGGCCGTCGGGGTCGTAGTTCATCAGGACCGACTCGATCAGCCTGCCGTCGGTCAGCCGGAACAGGGTCTTCTCCGTCGACCCGTCACGCGAGCGCGTCTCCAGAACCGGCTCCAGCGGATCGATCCGGTATTCCTCCGCGAGCTTCGCCCTGAGCGTCTTCGACACGTTCGTCATTTCGTCAAACGATTGCCGGGCCTCCCGGTAGAGCGCGCGCCACACCTGACGAGCGCGGAAGGCCGGCTCTCCCATCTCCTCCAGGCGCGTCGAAAGTTCGCCCTTCGAGAGGTCGAGGATGCTGTGGACGGGGCTGTCTGCGGGCAGGTCGCCGGGCGGCACGGTCATACGGTTGTAGTCCTTGCGGGGGAGAACGACTACAAGTCTAGCAACGCGGTCCGGACATGCCCTTTGACCGCGAGCGCGGCGCACCCTAGACTCCGCTGAGCGCCCATGCAGCGGAGCCGGCGAGGAGCAGCAGGTGACTGACGACGCGACGAAGGCGGAAGGCAGCGGCAGCCCTACCAGTGCGGGCCGAGGATCGCTCGAGGAGCGGGCGCTGGCGCAGCTTCGAGCGAACGTGCGAACCGGGTACGACCCGTACTACCGACACCACTACTCGTATGTGCGTCCGTCTCCGGGTCGCTACACGTGGCAATGGCTCTGGGATTCCTGCTTCCACGCCGTGGCTCTCGCCCGTCTCGACTCCGAGATGGCGAAGCAGGAGCTCCGGAACCTGCTGGCGGCGCAAACCTCTGACGGCTTTTTCGGCCATGTCATCTACTGGGGGCGGATGGGCTGCCTGCGCGCCGCGCTGTTCGGGCAGTCACCGCCCGCGTTGTGGGGCCGCCGGCAGTCGGGCATGCTTCAGCCGCCGGTTCTCGCGCAAGCGATCGAGGCCGTGTACGAGGCGACCGGCGACTCGGCGTTTCTATCCGAGATCCTTCCCAAGGCCCAGGCGTACTATGACTGGCTCTCTCGGCACCGCGACCCCGACGGCGGAGGACTGATCGTCATCCTGTCGCCGTTCGAAGCAGGGGTGGATAACTCCCCGGCCTATGACGAAGCGCTGGGCCTGTCGAACCCTTCTCGTGCGCGCGCGCTCTGGGTGACCCGCGGCCTGGACCTGCGCAACATCGCCGCCGGGCGGCTGCCCGCGGCCACCCGTGGGCCGTTCGCGCTGCTCGACGTGCTGGTGAATTCGGTCTACGCCGACGGTCTGAGGACCCTGGCCGGCCTGTGGACCGCTGCGGGGGACGGCGGAAGAGCGGCGGAGGCGTCTCACCGCGCAGACAGGGCGGAGGCAGCCCTGCACGAACGGTGCTGGGACGGCCAGCGGGGCGTCTACGCCCACCGCTGGCTGAAGCAGGACGGCGAGGAGAGGCTGCTCACCCCGCTCACGATCTCTTCCATATTCCCGCTGATACTCGACTCCACTCCCCCGGACCGACTGGACGCGCTCGTGGAGCGGCACCTCCGGAATGAAGACGAGTTCTGGGTTGCGTACCCGGTGCCCAGCGTGGCGCGATCCGAGCCCTCATTCGATCCGTCGGGTGAAGCGCTCATCTGGCGCGGTCCGGCAAACATGGGCCTCAACTGGCTGCTGGTGCGGGGTCTCCGGCGCCGGGGCCTCGACGACGAAGCGAACCACATCGCGGAGCGCTCCCGCGAGATGGCAGAGCGCAGCGGCTTCCGCGAGTTCTACGACCCGCTGACCGGCCGGGGCCTGCGCGGCACGAACTTCGGGTGGGCCACGGCCGTGGTGGCCATGGAAGCGTGACGAGACCGGCGGCCAGGTCAACGCGGGTTCCGAACTGCACCATTGGAGGTCGAGAGTGGGGTCACGACCCGTACCACCATCCAGCAAACGAACGACTGTCAGAGGTCGAACAGCGGACCGCGGCGCGTACGACCGGTCGACCATCAACGCGATTCTGGACGAGGGAGTCGTGTGCCACGTCGGCTTCGTCGAGGATGGGGAGCCGTTCGTCATCCCGATGTCGTATGCCCGCGTTGACGACACGCTGTACTTCCACGGCGCTCTGGCGGGCCGCGCGATGGGGGCGCTCGGGAGCCGCGGGATTGTCTGCGTAGAGGTGACGATAGTCGACGGCCTGAAGTTCGGCCGGCAGCCCATCTCCCACGGAATCAACTATCGATCCGTCGTGGTCTTCGGACCCGGTCGCGAGGTGACGGATCGCGCCGAGAAGATGGCGGCACTGAAAGCGATCATGGAGCACCTGATGCCGGGGCGCTGGGCCGATATCAGGCAGACGACTGACGGAGAGGTGGCTGCCACCGCGGTTGCCGCAGTCTCGATCGCGGAGGCGTCGGCGAAGATCAGTTGCGGGCCGCCCGCAGAAGACGACGAGGAGACATCGCGAGGCGTCTGGGCTGGAACACTTCCGCTGAGGCTATCTGCGCTGGAACCGGTCCCCGCGCCGGACCAGGACCCGAAGGTCCCGGCCCCCGAGTACCTAAAGGACTACGGCCGAGGCGGCACGTCAGGCTAAGACCAGGTCAGGCGGTCTGTCGCCGGTACATAAGCACCGGCTCCAGGCGCGGGAGCGGCGTGCGGCGGCGGAACAGGGAGCGCTGGCTCAGTTCCAGAACCGAGATCGCAGGACTCTCGTCCTCATCCTGCCGTCTGCAACGCGTGGCGCCACCTGTCTGAAGGACGCGGTGCACCGTCCGCGTGCTGACACCGAACCGGGTCGCCACCTCGGGCACCGACACATGCTCTTCCCTGCGCGCTCGCAGGATGGCCTCGTCGCGGCTGCGACGGTTCTCACGTTGCAGCCAGCCGGGGTCGTCGTACTTGCACATCCGCAACGGGCAGTAGAGGCACGACGGCGCCGCGTCGCAGCCATCGTCGCGATACGAAGAGTGCTCCGGAAGGGTGTCCGAGCGCACGGGCGCCAGCGTCATGGTCATCGCGGTTGCCTCCAAGAATCGCGTCCCCGGCCTGGCTATGAGCCTGTCCAGGTGCCTGATGACAAAGCTGTGGGAGAATCGCCGGCCGGCCTACGCGCGCTCTTGCCATAAGCGTCGCCGGTCCGATCGATGGAACGGGCTTCCCGTAAGGGCGGGTCATTGCGCGGACGCCTGGACAGCAGGTATCACGGACCCGGACTCTTCAAAGGAGAAATGACGGACACTCCCGTCTCCCCACTCCTCGAGCAAGTGCCTTTTCCGCACCTGGTCAAATAGCGTGAGGCCGCCTCTGGCTCCGTACACGACGGTCGTCAATCCAGCCACTCCGGCGCGCGGCGCTACTCGTGTCCGGTACCACTCCGGGTCTATGCGTTCGGCAGATACCACTTCGAGCAGCGTGTCCGGCCTGCCGCTTCCGTCACGAGGGCGCGTTAAGGGGCGATCCACGCTGACGAAGACGTGCCTTGCCTCACCCAGCCGAATCGTCCGATCCCCTTCCGGCCTCCACGCACCTTTGAGGCCGGCCTCGTCCAGAGCGCGGGTCAGGTCCAGCATCGCCGGGTAGGTGTCTCGCAGGAACTCAGGGGACACCGTCGCCGAAACGCCGCCGGCATTCATGCGGGTGACGAGCAGCCAGAGCCGCAGCTGCGTCGCCGGGCGCCGCAGGGCCGATGGCGAAGAGGTTTCGACCGAGAACTCGCCCCCATCGCCGGCCAGGGCGGCCAGGACTGCGCGGCCGAACCCTTCTCGGCCTCCGTTTCGCACGGGGGAGCGGACGTCCGGGGCTACGACTACGGGCATCGCTGTCTCTCCGTCTGTGGAGTCCCGTTCATTAGAACGAGTGTTCTATTATGGAACAGGTGTTCTAGTCCGTCAACCCCCATGGCCGTCGCTTTTCTCGCTTTGTTGACCGCCGTCCGCGCGCGGCCTACCCTTCGTGGGCTCTACCAAACCGCCGTGATGGCGAGGCTGTACCAGAACGGAGCCTGCCGCTACATGAACGCTGAGATCGTCGCCATCGGATCTGAACTGCTGCTCGGCCAGATCGTCGACAGCAACTCGGCCTTCATAGGCCAGCGCCTCGCCGAAAACGGAATCAACCTCTTCTACAAGACGGTCGTGGGCGACAACCTGGAGCGGATGGAGGCCATAGTCCACAGCGCGCTGGAACGCGCGGACGTGGTCATCACCACCGGCGGCATTGGCCCCACGCAGGACGACCTGACCAGGGAAGTCGTGGCGGCGGTAACCGGGCGCAAGGTGGT
>CAYYFS010000108.1:0-2222 GCA_964471055.1 uncultured Dehalococcoidales bacterium | reverse complement strand
TCGGCCACCTGATCGCCAGTTCCTCGAACCCCACAGTGGGCGTGCTGGCCCATCCGGGCATCGTGGACGTTCGCATCGCAGCCCGGGCGGCGGACAGGGAAGAAGCGGAGCGCCTCATCGCCCCGGTGGAGGAAGAGGTCTACGGGCTACTTGGCGACAATGTGTTCGCACGCGACGAGGAGACGATGGAGAGCGTCGTGGGCGGCCTGCTACGGGAGAAGAGAGCGTCCATCTCGACATACGAGGACCTTTCGGCTGGAACCGTCGCAGACACATTCCAGGACGCCGCCGGCGACCTGTTCGTCCAGGGCGTGACGGTCAACTCGGCGGATGCCCGGCAGAGGCTCGCCGCAGCCGGAGGACAAGACCTCGCGCCAGACGACGGTCTCGCGCGATCAGCGGTGCCGACATCGGCCTCGCTGTACACGCCGTCGAAGAGGCGCAGCAGCTTGCCGAGAACCTGGGCCGGGGTGAAACCTACGTGGCCCTGGAGGGAAACGGCGTACAGGCGAGCCGGCAGGTCCATTCGGCGGGCCGGGGGCGGCCGGACAGGCGGCGGGCAGCTGTGCACGCGCTGAGCGTCGTGCGTCGGGCGCTGCTCGGTCTGGAGTAGCCGACAGGCCTGCGGGCGCCACTCCCAGGACAGCCCACCCGGGCCCGCGCGGGGCGCTGCCGGCCGCGCTAGTAGAGGCTCTTGCGTTTCCGCGGCCGAGACGGATTCTGGAGCCATCTGCCGGCGTCTTCGCCGCCTGCGTGCGCCCTGGAGCTGCCCTTCCAGTCGCCGCCAGAGTCCGCCAGATCGCGCACGTCTGTGGTGTCATCCGAAGACGACTCCCGCGAATGGCCCTGCTCCTGGAGATCGCGGAGCATGCGACCTATGTCCGGCTCTACCCAGCGAATGCCGTGGGCGGCGGATTCCACCACGCTTCCGAGCTTCGCCGGATCGCTGGCCGCGTCCATCGACATCAACGACCAGTTCGCCACTTCCCACCAGTACTCCGCCAGGTGGCGCCTGCTGACCCTCTCGACGATCAAGACCACGGCGACGCTGGATCTCCGCCGTTGGATCGCACGGGCGGTTTCCAGGGCTTCGGAAGACCCGTCCGCGTTCGCACAGGCGATCACCACGTCGACTCTGGGGATGGTACCGAGGTCGAACGTGCCCTCCTGGGGGTCAGCCTCTCCGATGATGCGCACCCTGTCCTCCACAGCAAGCAGGCGCGTGAAGCGCATCCGGAAGCCCGACCGGCCAACGAGGAGAACGGTGGGAGTTGCCGGGGCATGGGATTCCAGCTCGGGCATGGGGGTCGGCACCCGAGCGGATGATGACGGGCGCTTCTTGCGCACGCGGCGGCGGATACGTGCCATCGAAGTGCCTCCCGCGGCATCTGTCGGAGTTCCACTCCGGTGCGGGGTCTGCTGCGGACTTCGCGGTCATCATGCATCCGCAGCCGTCCGCCCGGACAGGCGCTACACGCGACAGTCCACGCCGGTTCACACCCAGATAGACCCTCGGCACACGGACAGCACACCTGTTGCTGCTCGCGCTCCGTCTCGGTCGGGCTATGATGTTCTACGCAGACTCGAGCGCGCTCCTCGCAGATGATGAGGTGACGAATGATTGCCCGGACGTACCGGATTGCCCTGATACTCATCCTGTCGGTCACTGTGATGGTGGCGGTGGCCTGTGGTGCGGCCGAGCCCACGCCCGTGCCCACACCGACTCCGACCCCCACCCCCACACCCACGCCGACGCCGACGCCCCCGCCGGTGCTTGAGCCGATCGTTCTGGACTGGGACGCAGGCCTGGCGGAAGTGCTCGACGCGATGCCGGCATCCGAACAAGGGTGCGTCGTCGCGGCCATCGGTCAGGCGCGCATCGACGAACTCGCAGGCGGTGCCGAGGCCACGGACGACGAGAGTATTGCCATGCTCGGTTGCCTGGGCAGCGAGAGCTGGGTGCGCATACTTGCCGGATCGCTCCTCGGCGACGGCGAGACATTGAGCCCCGAGACGGCCACGTGCATGTCAGAACGGCTGAGTGGGGTCGAGGGCCTTGACCTCGCAGGGCTCCTGAGCGGCGACGAGGCGGCGATGGGCATGGAGGTGTTTGGGGCAATCTCGTCGTTCCTCCCGGCCATCTTCTGCATGAACGAGGAAGAACGCACCGCTTTCGAAGGGTCAGACACGTTCGACACCGGCGGCATCACGCTCGACCAGCT
>CAYYFS010000107.1:2207-7528 GCA_964471055.1 uncultured Dehalococcoidales bacterium | reverse complement strand
GCGAATGCATAGACCGCTGCCCGGCAGGGGCCATCACCGCAAAGGGGCACGACAAAAGGAAGTGCCGGGCCTACATGCGGAACGAACTGAATGGCCTGGACCAGCGATACGGGACCGAAGCTCTTGGATATGCGGGCTGCGGGCTGTGCCAGGTCGGGGTGTCCTGCGAGTCAAGAATCCCCGTTTCCAACGCGTAGCCCGGAGCGGCCCTCTCTGGGCGAGTGATGGCCGTGCAGCCGCCGGGTCTCCGCACCGGATGCGAGCCTCAACGGCCGGATTGCCCGCCTTCCAACCGCTCTCGGTGAAAGAGGTACTGGTTCGCGTAGGCGGCATCCTGCCCGAAGTGCTGACGCGCCCACTCGCCCATGCTGCTGTTCGACATTGCTTCCGGCAGGCCGTAGCGGCCCTCCATGGCCTTGCGCACCCACCGGTCCACCGGGAACGCCTCGCCCTTGCCCAGCGAGAACGCCAGCACGCAATCGGCGATCTTCTCCCCCACACCCTCGAGCGTGGTGAGCTGGGCCCTTGCGCACAGATATGACATCTCGCACAGGCGCTCCAGGTTCAGCCCGCCGTCCGTTGCCCGGCGAATCGCCGCCACCACATACCTGGCGTGGAAGCCGAGCCCAAGAGCGCGGAGTTTGCCCACGTCCGCCTCGGCCAGGTCGGCAGGTGCCGGGAACGCGTAGTCACGTTCTCCCGTCCCGATAGGGTCGCCGAACTCCTTTGCGATGGAAGCCACATCCACCTTTATGCGATTGACGTTCGACGTGGCGGAGCAAATGAACCCGATCAGACATTCCCAGGGGTCCTGGCGCAGGAGACGCAGCCCCGGGTAGGCACCCATCGCGGATGCGAGGACCTCGTCGCCGGCATGTCGCGTACGCAGCGCGTCCAGATCGTCATCCAGTCCCAGGTACTCGCGGAGTGTGCTGAGCGCCGGAGACACGACCTTCCCGTCCAGCGCCCGAACCTCGGCGCCGCCCTTCGCCGGCGACAGCCTGAGGACGCGCCCGCCGATCACGCCCCGATAACCGTCGTCCTCCGCCCACCAGCGGAACGCCTGTCCGCCGTCGAGCGTGGCCGTCAGGTCGATGCAGGGGCACGGGAGGAAGCCGGTCACGCCGTCTTGCGCGCTCATGTCACCTGTCCGCTGTGCCAATCGGTCAAGGTCTTGCCCAGCGTTTCAAGGGTCACGGTCCGGAAGGTGCATTCCGGCAGCGCACTCAAGAACCGTTTCCCGTACCCCTTGGAGATGACCCGGCGGTCCAGGATGACGAAACTCCCACGGTCGGTACGGGCACGTATCAACCGGCCGAATCCCTGCCGGAACCTGAGTGCCGCTTCCGGCACGGCGTACTCGCCGAACCCGTCCTCGTACAACTCCGACCTGGCGGCGAATATTGGTTCCGTCGGGACATTGAACGGCAGGCGGGCCATGATAAGCGCCTTGATCGACCCCTCTTCCAGGTCGACGCCCTCCCACAGGCTGCTCGTGCCGAGCGCCACGGTCCTGGGGTTCTCCGCTAGCGCCCGCATTACCCGGCGCGGCGGTCCACCCGTCCCCTGCGCCACGACCCGGATGCCCGCGGCCGAGAGATCATCCCTGATTGCAGCCCGCGCGTTCTCCAGAGCAGAGTAGGAGGTGAATAGCACCAGGACCCGGTCGCGGACGGCCAGCGCCACGTCCGTGATCGCCTTCGCGACGGCCCTGGCATAGCCGTGTCCTCCCGGTTCGGAGATGTCCTCGGGTATGGCCACCAGCGCGGCCTCGCCGTAGTCAAACGGCGAGCCGAGAGCCAGTTCGCGGCTCTCCTCCAACCCTACTGCTGCGCGGATGCGCTCGAATCCGCCGTCGGAGGTCAGCGTCCCCCCCGTCATGACGACGCACCGCTCCTGTTCGAAGAGCTCTTCCCGTAGTGCAGGCCCTATGGCGAGCGGTGCACCATGTAGCGCCACAGACCGATCGTTTCGGCGGAGGGTGGCCCAGTAGACCATGTCCGGGTCCGGTTCCGGTATGCACTGCCGCAGAGAGGCCCGGGCCTCCGTCAGAGTGTCTACCGCTGCTGAGACGTTGATGAGCGACGCCTCAAGCGCCTCTCCTTCGCCGCCCCTTTCCGCCTCCGTCTCAAGGTTCCGCATCGACGTGAGCAAGCTCGCCAGGGCGAGATCGAGGTTCTCCCAGCTGATCTCGACCTGCGACCAGACCGGCTGACCTCTGACGGCCTGGGTGAGGCGCAGCTCATTCACTCCCGACTGCGAGGTGAGCATCCCGGACAACGCCTCGCTGAGCACATCGTAGAAACGCCCCGCAACGTCGACAGCCTTCGCTGCGTCTGAGAGCGCGTGCTCGACACGATTGGCCAGCGGGTCCAGGGCCGCGGGCGCCCGGGCTCCCTCGCGGGCGCTCCGGCCGAGGTCGGCTATCAGACCGCGGCCACCGTCCAATGCCTGCAGCGAGCTCAGGAACTGCTGCTGGTACAACTCGAGGCCCAGGTGGCGGGTCGCTGTCGCTTCCAGATGATGGGCTTCGTCTATCACCAGCGCGTCGTGCGCGGGTAGCAGCCCCCCACCCATTGCCAGGTCCGACAGCACGAGCGAGTGGTTCACCACGACGATGTCGGCGCGATGGGCATCCGTCCGCGCCTTCCGAAGGAAGCACGGCCCCTCGGTCGGCGGGCACGTCGCGGCTCCCTGGGCGGACATCCGGGCGAATATGCCACCATCCCGCTGAAGGGAGATTTCACCACGGTCGCCGGTGCCGGTATCCTGGAGCCAGACCAGGCATTTCCCCATGACACGGGCTTCCCGGGCGTCCTGCGCCGGATTGGCCTGGGCGTGCGCCCAGCGCCTGTAGCAAAGGTAGTTGGCCCGGCCCTTGAGCTGCGCCACTCGAAGCGCGCCGGGCGGCATACCGAGGGACTCCAGTAGCCCCTCGACAACCGGGATGTCCTTCTGTACCAGTTGCTCCTGGAGATTGATTGTGTTGGTGGAGACGATGACCGGCCCACCACCCGCGAGGGCGTGGAGCGCGGCGGGCATCAGGTACGCGAGCGACTTGCCGACGCCGGTGCCGGCCTCCACGATCAGGTGCTTGCCGTCCTCGATGGCAGATGCGACTGCGGCGGCCATCTCCACCTGCTGCTGCCGGTGTTCGAACCCCGGAAGCAAGGCCTCCAACGCTGCGCCGCTGTGGAAGAGGCGCCCGACGGCCTGCGGCCCGGTCTCCTGCAGCTCGAATCTCGGCTCATCCGAGTGGCCGCTGGCGAGGGCCGGACGCAGGCGCTTCGTGAGTTCCGGCAGGTCCACGCCGAGCGGGCCGACGAGTGACCGCCGCCGTTCCGTAGGCAGGGCGGCAGTCACGCGGGCGGCGAGGGTCCCGACGGTCCATTCGTCATCGCGACCCAGCCGCGCCAGTTGCTCCAGTACACCTGCGTCGAATGTGCGCAGACGGTCCATCAGCAGAAGGAACAGGTCCCTTGTGGCAAGGGCATCTGACAGGGCCCGGTGGGGATTGTCATGCCCGATGCTGAACCGCGCAGCAAGGTCCTGGAGGCCGTAGTTCGGGCCTTCAGGCAGGACGACGTGGGCCAGGTCGTGTGTGTCGTACACCCGACCCTGCGGCGGTACACCCTGTCTTCTCATGAACGACGCGTCGAACGGCGCGTTGTGCGCCACCACGGAGCAGTCGCCCAGGAAACGTCTGAACTCAGGTAGAACCGCCGGAAACTCCGGCGCGGCGTCTACGTCAGTCTGGCGGATGCCGGTGAGACCGGTGATGAAGCCCGACAGCCTCAGTTTCGGATTGACCAGCGTAGAGAACGTGGCCAACTCGCTGCCGCCGCGGAACTTCACTGCGCCGATTTCGATGATGCGGTCGCGCCGAGGGTCGACGCCGGTTGTCTCGAGGTCCACGGCGACGACGACCTCGTCGCCGGGCGGCAGGGGCCGCGTTCCGTCCTCGGAACGGGGGCCTTCGGGGGCGCTGGAATGTGGGGTCGAGTGCTCTTCAATCACAGTTCGTAGGGTACGTCATGCTATGGCAGACTCCGGGCTCGTGTGTCTGGAGCACATACCGGGTACGTGGCATGCTCGAACGCCGGTGCGCCCGGCAGGCGCCACCGGGGTGATGGACAGGGAGTGCGGCTCGGGGCCTGCTACAGCCCGGCCTCGGCCAGAACGCGGTCCGCCACCTCGGGCGCGGGTTTCAGCGTCCCGGCGTCGATCTCTCGCACCGCGTTCGTGGTCGCCACGGACACCGGAACGTCGATGCCCGCCTCTTTGGCGCGTTCCACCACGTAGCCGTTCATCGAGTCGATCTCCGTCATGCGGCCCTTGACCACGTCCTGGGCCATCGACGGCCGCCACGGCTTGTCCGACGCCCTGGCCGCCATAGACGAATCAAGTTCGGCAAACACCTCGGGGTTGTTCGCCTCCGACCACCGCGCCGCGGGCGCGCCGCCGAAGGTGGTCACGTCGTATCCGAGCGCCAACCCGACACGCGCCGACTCCAGGCCGAGCAGAATCTGGACCTTCCGCGTGTTCGCGTTCGCTGCCATGTCCGGCACGGTCAACCCGGTCATCGCCGAGGTGGGATTGCCCATGCAGTTTTGCGCAAGCTTCGCCCAGCGCTCTCCGAGAAGATTGGGCGTCACCTTCGCTCCGTCGACAACGGACAGCCGCTCGATCAGTTCCTCTACCTGCGGGGTCACAGTGCCGTCCAGAGTCCCCGCGCGGAACACGT
This sequence comes from uncultured Dehalococcoidales bacterium, assembly GCA_964471055.1. GTDB lineage: Bacteria > Chloroflexota > Dehalococcoidia > Lucifugimonadales > Lucifugimonadaceae > CAYYFS01. The sequence goes on along the minus strand of CAYYFS010000107.1, from coordinate 2,784 downwards.
CGTGGCCGCGGTCCCGACCCATCGCACCGAAGCGCTCGACGCCGCCGGCCTCCCAGAGTGCCACCTGTATGGCCGACATGATGAGGCCGATCGTCCGCTCCTCGCCCACGATGGACGCAATGACCGGATCGTTCCAGCAGTTCTGCGCGGAGATGACGACCCCGTCCGGTTTCACGAACCGTTTGATGTAGTGGGTGGCCCACTCGGTGTCGTACGACTTCATCGCCACGAACGCGGCGTCGAACTTCTCTTTCAGACCGGATGCTTCGTGCAGGTGGAGTGCCTGCACCTTCACATTGAAGGGATCGTGCGGTCCCCGGACGTTGAGGCCGTCCGCCTTCATCGTGTCGACGTGCTTCCCCCAGCCGTCCACCAGCGTGACCTCGAGCCCGCCCCGGGCCAGCCAGCCCCCGACGTAGCTCCCGATAGCGCCCGCGCCCATAAAGATTGCGTTCTGCAATTCGATTCCCCTCCGGCCATGCGGCCGCCTGTTCCGTTCGTCCGGACCCCGGTCTGGCCTTCAGCGACCCTGCGCATGCCTTCGGCGCGCAGACGCCGGTGTCGTCCATGGATTGTG
>CAYYFS010000107.1:0-2107 GCA_964471055.1 uncultured Dehalococcoidales bacterium | reverse complement strand
CGGCTGAACTCCATGATCATCGCGTTGGGCGCCGACATGCAGATGTGAGCGCACGCGAACATGTTGACCGGCCCGGTGCAGTCGTGCGGTGCTATCGGGAGCTGATGGGCCGACGCGAGCACAGCGATCTTGTGGGTCTCCGAGATGCCCCCTGTCCACACCAGGTCCGGCATCACGATGCGGGCCGCGCCGCTTTCGATGAACCGCCTGTGCTGGTAGCGCGTCATGAGCCGCTCTGCGGCGCACACGGAGGTCCGGGTGGCCTGCTGGAGCCGCCGGTGCGCCTCCTCGTTGGCCGGCGACAGCAGCTCCTCGTGCCACATCAAGTCGTACGGCTCCATGGCCTGCACGATCCGGATGGCGTTCGGCAGGTTCCATTTCGCGTGGCCGTCATTCGCGACGGACATGTCCGCACCGACCGCATCGCGTATCTGCCGCAGCGGCTGCAGCGCCCACTCCAGGTCAACTGGTGACAGGAACTGGCCGTCCGACTCGCGGGCGACGTAGTCGGTGGTCGACATCTTCATGCCGACGATTCCCTCGCCCAGCAACGATCTCGCCACTTCACCGGCGTCCCGGTATATGTCATGCCCGTCCGTGATGTCGCCGTACACGCCGCAGGTGTTGTAGACGCGTATCTTCCGGCGGACGGCGCCTCCCAGCAGCTCGTAGACCGGCAATCCTGCCGCCTGGCCCTTGATGTCCCAGAGTGCTGTGTCCAGTGCGGATATTGCGCGCAGCTCCGCACCGCCGTAGCCCGCGTGGTCGGACCAGCGGAACATCGTCTGCCAGTGCCCTTCCACAGCGCCGGCGTCCTTGCCAATGAGGAGAGGTCCGAAATGGTCATGAACCGCCGCTTCCACGGTGCTCGCGGCGTAGTACGTCTCGCCCAGGCCGACGATGCCTGAGTCGGTGTGCACCTGGACCCAGATGACCTGCGGGAATTCCTTCACCCGCACCGTTTCGATCTGCGTGATTTTCATCTGATACGGCGCCTATCCCTCTGAGCGACCGGCTCCGGCTACTGTGCGCCCCGCTCGGAGCGGAGCCGCCTGACCTCTGCCTCCATCTCTTCAGTGCGCACCGGGCTCTCCGTCCAATCGTCATTGAGGATGACACGGCTCTCGCCCGGCTCATCCGAGACCCGCACGGCGGCGTCCGGCCGCTCACGCACCTCCGGCCTGAGTCTGGTGCCTATCCCCGGCCGTTGCGGCGCGTGCAGGAAACCGTCCCGAATGTCCAGATTCGGGTCCACGAACCGGCCGTACCAGCCCTTGTAGTAGCCGGGCTGGTGCTCCTGGATCATGGTGTTCGGAGAGCTGATGCACACCTGGGCGCAGGCGAAGATGTTCACCGGTCCGGTGCAGTCATGCGGCGCGATCGGGACTTGATGCGCCGACGCCAGTATGGCTACCTTGTGTGTCTCCGATATGCCGCCGGTCCAGATCAGGTCCGGCATGACGATGCGCGCGGAGCCGTTCTCGATAAACTGCCTCAGCTGCCACCGGGTAAGCAAGCGTTCCGAGATGCACACGGGCGTCTTCGTGGCTTCCTGGAGCCTGAGCAGAGCCTCCGGGTTGAGGAGCGGCATCAGGTCTTCTTGCCACATCATCTCGTAAGGCTCCATGGCCTGCGCTATCCGGATCGCCACCGGCAGCGTCCATTTGCCGTGGGCGTCATTCGCTATCTGCATGTCCATGCCCACCGCGTCCCGGATATCGCGAATCGGCTTCAAGGCCCGGTCCAGGTCTTTCGGAGATAGGAACTGACCATCGCTGGCAACCGCCAGCGGGATCGTTGGGCCGCCCTTCATGGCAGTGATGCCTTCGTCCAGCAGGCGTCGGGCTTCTTCGCCCGCCCCCTCGTACGGCATGCTGGTGGCGTACACTCGGACGCGCTTCCGCACGGCGCCCCCGAGCAGCTCGTACACGGGCAGCCCGGCGGCCTGACCCTTTGTGTCCCACAGGGCCATGTCCAGCGCGGAAATCGCCCGCATCTCCGCGCCGCCGTATCCCGCGTGGTCGGACAGATGGAACATGTCAGTCCAGTGGCGCTCGACAGCGAACGGGTCGCGCCCGATCAGCATCGGGCCGAAGCGATCATGAAT
>CAYYFS010000106.1:0-7557 GCA_964471055.1 uncultured Dehalococcoidales bacterium | reverse complement strand
TCTGGTCAGAGTTGGCGAAAGCGGCGACGCGACCCTCACGTTCAAGCCGCTGGACACTGTGCGGTGGGAGCGACGCAACGTCGATGTGTCGGACATGGCGAATCTGGACGACGCCCTCATCGGGATCGCGGGAATCGTGCAAGAACTGCGCGCGCAGGCGGACGGGCGGGACGTGATCTGCCGTGTGACGCTGACCGGCATAGGAGGGTTGCATCGGGAGCTCGCACGCGACGGCACGCTGGGCGGCCTCCTGGAAGAAGCGCGCGACGACGCGGGGCTCGCCGTTCCCTGGGTGTGGATCGAAGGGCTGCACGACCGGACCCGTCCCGATTTCGACCTCGATAGCCGGGCCGACCAGGACGATTTCCTCGGAATGCTGCTCCAGCGAGCGGACGGCGCGTTCCGGGACGCCGAGAGGCTCTCGGAACTGGCCGCCCCGGTGACCGACGAATTCGCGAGGCGAGCCAATGCAGGTCTGATTGAGGCACCCTCCGAGGACGACTTGCGCGAATGGCTGGACGGCGCCCGATGGCTCCTTGCAGAGCGTCTGGAAACGGGCGAGGAGTGACTACCCGGTGAAGATCCGGCGACTCCACATAGACGGCTTCGGGCCCTTTGCCGGCCGGGAATTCGGTGGTCTGTCGCCGGGCCTGAACCTCCTGTTTGGACCGAACGAGGCAGGTAAGTCAGCGGTTCGCGCCTTCATCAGGGCAGTGCTGTTTGGCTTCGTCACGGGCCGGTCAAAAGCGGATGAACGCGCGTTGTACGACTACCCTCCGACGGCCGGCGGGGTGGAAGGCGGGATCATAGAACTCACCGGCGAAGACGGATCGCTGTACACAGTCGAGCGCTACCGGCGGAAGCCGACACCCGCGGCGGGTGAGCTGCTGGTCACCCGGGACGATGTGACCGGCGGACAGGACATGCTTGACGGCGTGCTCCATCGTGTGGGAGCCCGCGTATACCAGAACGTCTTCAGCATTGGCCTCGAAGAGCTGCGCAGCCTGGACAGCGAGATGCAGGACCAGATTGCAGCCGCGGGACTGGGGTCGACCGGCGACGCGCTCCCGAGGATCTCAGGCAGGCTTGATTCGGAGCTAGGCGCGCTTCGACGCGAACTCGGTGTCGCCCGGACGAAGATACGGGAGGTTCGGGCCGAGTACGAGGCCGCGCAGATCGACCTGCAGCATTATGACGCGCTCGTGGCCGAGCATGAAAAGGCGGAGGCCGAGATAGAGAGAGTCAGCCGGGAGCTGGGGCAGACCCGGGAGCGCATGACGCGGCTCACCATGTTGTCGGACAGCCGCGAAAGCTGGAACCGGATGCAGGAAATCCAACGCCAGATGGAGGAATTGCCCCGCCGAGCGTATCTGCCTCCCCAGCCGGTCAAGCTCCTGGAGGAGATCGAAGAGCGATGCCGCACGCTTTCCGGGTCGATCCGCGAAGACGAGGATGCTGAGGAGGAACGCAAGCGCGAACTGGAGTCCCTCTCGCCCGATATCGCACCGGACCTTTGCGGAGAAGCGGTAGGCCGCCTGATAGCGCGCCAGTCTGAGTACATGAACGCGATTCAGGATGTCGAGAGTGTCCGGGCACGGGTCGCGGAGAGCGTCCGACGCCTGGAGCAGGGCCTTGCCGCCCTGGGCAGAGACTGGGATGAGGCGAAGCTGGAGTCCTTTGACGACTCACTTGCCGTGCGTAGCACCTTGGAACAGCTGGAACAGACATTGGAACGCACGGGCCGGGAGTCCGATCTCCACGCGCGGGCGACCGGACAGATAGATACAGAAGGTGTAGCGGCCGCGGAGGCACACTCGGATGCGGCCCGTCGGCTGGAGCTGCTTGGGACTCCGCCGGAGATGACGCTCAAGGAATTGTCCGCCCGGCGGAACGCGCTGAACCGGCTACGAGCGCTCGCCGCAGAGCGTCCCTCGGCTCAACGCAATCTTGAACAGGCAGCGGAGAGATTCGCATCGTCCAGCGCGAGCCGCCGGTCTCGGCTGGCGCTGGCCGCTCAGTTCGGAATATCCGCCGGCATAGCGGCCGCTGGCCTGGTTCTGTCGCTCCTCTCTCTGCAACTGGGCGAGAGCAAAGTAGCGCTGATGGGCTACATCGTCGGGGGCGTCGGTGGCCTCGGCATGTTGGTGTCGTTCGCCGTCTTGAAGTGGCCGTTTATGCGACGCGGGGCAGACGTGGAGCGACCGGCCGGCGACGCCGCCGCACAGACGGTCGGAACTGACGCCCTCGCGCCGACTCTCGACGAGCCGGTGGCGATGACTGTCGACCCGGAGGACGAGTCTGTGGCGACGATCATCGCGGGCGCGGACGCCGGCACCATGGTCGACGTTGAGGAGTCCGATGAACCGGATGAGGGCATCGAGGCTTCCGCCGAGGCGGACGATGACCCCGTAGCCAGGGCCATTGCTGACGCAAACGCAGGTGTCTTCACCGAAGACGATGAGCCCGGACGGCTCGATGCCGTGATCGAAGCTCGCCCGGAGGGTGATGCCTCGCCGGAGACGGTCGTCGAGACGGACGATGACCCCGTGGTAAGGGCCGTCACCGCTGCGGAGGCCGAGATTCTCACTGACGATGAACGGCCCGAGCAGCCCGGCACCGTGATTGAAGCCGGCCCGGCAGACGATACGCCATCGGAAACGGCAGCGCAGGTGGAAGACGATCCCGTAGCGGCGGCGATCGCTGCAGCAAATGCCGGCATCCTGACAGAGAACGCCGGTGACGCCGGACGCGAGATGACGAGCGACGGCCCTTCCGGCCCCAACACCGAGATCACCGGGGAAGCAGACGATGCCGCCAGGGGCTGAGAACAGAGCGGGATCACGCCTGGGCGGTCTTCTCGGGCTGTGTCTGGCCGCCCTCCAGGTTCTCAACCCGCTCCGGGTTCGCGTCGATCCCCCGGACGACGAAGACGTGCCTGACCTTGTGGAATTCAGCCCGGAGCCCGCACAGGACACCGCCAGCGAAACCGATGAGAGCGCTGGCTCCGACGCCGCAGGCGTTCGCGCTGGCGATGACCCCGGTCGCGGGGCGCCGGGACTTGCCCGGCGAGTTCTCCTGGCGCTCCGGGCGGCGCGTGCGCGTCTGGCTCGCACGAAGGATGATGCGCCCGACGATGGTGCAGATGCAGACGAGGCCGATTCGCGAGTCGAGTCGGTTGAGCCGACCGAACCCGTGCAGATGGAAATCCCCGGTGATCCTGCCGACGTGGAGCAGACCGCCGAAGCCGCCGCCGAGACAGGCCGAGAGGCCTTCCCGGCGCGGCTTGCGAGGGCGCTCCGCGCGATCACAATCAGACGGCCTCGGCGGACGGCAACCGATGATGATGCAACGGCAGGAGCGGCCGTCTCAGAACTCGAAGCTGAGCCCGCCCCGCCCCGTCGGATCAAACCGATCGATGCCCTGCGGGATTCTGTCATAGGGGCCCGCGATGCACTGGAGCGAATCGACGTCGAAGCACTTCCTCTGCTCGCCGGCCTCGGCCTTGATGACCTGCCCACCATGCGGGAACTGGAAGAGGCAGGGACACGTCTGGCTGATGAGATCGGGCGCCGCGAACGGTACGAGCGGGCAGCGGCGGAGTTGGAGGACGCCCGGATTGCCGCGGACCGGGCGACCGCGCGTGCGGGAGAAGCAGGTGCTGTAGCGGCGCAGGCCCGGGACGACTCCGAAGCAGCCGAACAGGAGTGGGCTTCCTGGCTTGAGGAGCAGGGACTCGCCGCCGATCTGCGCCCGAGGGCGGTTCTCGAAGCCTTCGGTCGGATCGGCGGACTGCGTGGCGTGCAATCGGAACTCGAAGAGCAGGAACGGCGCGTCGAGCAGATGGACACCGCTATCGAGGAAATCGAGACTGCCCTGCAAGGACTGGCCGGGCCGGCCGGATTGCCCGGTTTCGAGGCCCACGGGGCCGCGTCGGCGCTCTCGGATCTCGCCAGACGTCGTGAGCGCGCGATGGTCGCAGGAGAAGCCGCCGACCGACTGCACCGAGAATCGGCTGCGTCGGCAGACAGGTTGGAATCACTGACCCGGAACCTGAAGGCCGCGGAACGCGAGCGCGAAGACCTGCTGGACCAGGCCGACGCCTCGGACGGCGACCATTTCCGCCGTATCGCTGAACGCATCGAGCAGCGGCGGCGGCTCGCCGAAGAGTTGCAGCAGATGCGGCGCGCATCTCCGTACCTCAGCGGACCACACGTCCGCAGTATTGAATCTGAATTGCGAACAACCACGCACGAAGCGGTGGAATCCGAGAAACAGGATCTCCAACTCCTTCTGGACGGACTGGAAGAACAACGCGCCGATCTGCAAAGGCGATTGGGGGAGATCGATCAACGGCGCCAACAGCTTGCGGGCGCCCCTCGCACGGCCGAGATACAGGAACAGGTTGGCCAGATCAGGGCCAGCGCACACGACAACGCGGGACGCTGGGCAACCCTGACTCTGGCGCATCGTCTGATGGAAGAGACGATCGACCAGTTCCGCAAGGAACGACAACCGGAGCAGCTGAAGACCGCGAGCGCCTATCTGCGACAGTTCACCGGCGGCAGGTACGCTCGTGTGCGGCCGCGCTTCGATGGGAGAGATGGGACCGCGTTCGAGGCCGTCATGGATGGCGGCCAGGTGCGGCAGGTGTCCGAACTGAGCCGAGCGACAGCTGAGCAGCTGTACCTGGCGCTCAGGTTCGCCATTATCGAGGACTTCGGCCGTCGCAACGGCCCCTTGCCCGTGCTCATGGATGACGTTCTGGTCAACTTCGATCCGGTCCGCGCTCGTGCCGCGTGTCTGGCCATTGCGAGGCTCTCGTCGCGATTCCAGGTTCTTGCCATGACCTGCCACCCGGAGACGGTCGAATGGTTCCAGGAGGCGGCTCACGCTGGCCCGGATGTGGCCGAGGTCAACGTCGTCGAGTTGACTGCATAGCAGCCCCGGGGCGTTCAGCGCTCCCGCGGTGCCTCGGCGACGACCCAGAGGAAGGTGACCGGTTTCCAGCCGGCCGCGGCTTCCTCCGCCGTTTCCTCCACGGCGCTGATGATACGGAAACCGGCCTCGCGCACAAGCTGGATGTTGTCCGCGGTGTCGAACCCGCTCCAGTACATGGGCGCTCCGAGCCAATCGCGCTCATAGCTGGCGTCAGTCGCCTTCGTCGCCATCGTCGCGACGAGGACACCGCCGGGCCGCGTCCAACCGCGGATCGACTGTAGAAGACTCGGCTGCCGGTCGCGGGGCACATGTATCAACGCGTATGACGCGAAGACCGCGTCGAAAGAAGAAAGGGTGAACCCGACCGTCGCCATGTCGGCTCGGATGAACGCGGCAGACGGCACGTTGCCTCGGGCGAGCTCCACCTGTCGCTTTGAGATGTCGACTCCGGTGACGGAGAACCGTTCCGCCAGGCGCGCTGTCATGGGTATCCTGCTGCCGCAACCCAGGTCCAGCACCCGCGACCCTTCCGGCACGCTGTCGAACAACGCCTTCAGGTATTGGTCACGTTCGTCAGTACGCGATATGAGCGCGTGCTGCGTGTACCGTGTGGCGATGCGATCGTAGCTACGCGCTACCAGCTTCCTGGGATCGGCGCGGTCGGTACAGGGCGTCATCTCTGGCTCACCTGGAGCGAGGCGCGCTAGACAGGCGCCTCGTCTTCCGACTCGCTGCCCCCGGACGGCGCATCACCTTCCAGGCCACCACGAGCAAGGAGCCTGGTGATGCCTTCGAGCCCCTCGTACCAGCGCGCCTGCGCGTCGGAGGACCACGAGGGGTCGAAATCCGGGTACTTGGCGAGGATCATCTCGGTGATGGAACGCTGGCCGCTGTCGGGCTGAGCAGGCCGTGGTTCCGGGGCTCTTTCTGCCGCCGGAGCGCGGCTTCGGCCGGCGGCGCTTCCCCGCCGCGTCACGTGTCGGCGCGCCAGGATGAAGGCGGAGAGCTCTATCCCGGCGTCCTGTGCCGCCTGTATGAAGAATGCCTCGCACTTCGCGAGCACGCCCTCCTTGGTGCCGAACGACTGGAACGCCTCGTGGAACTGGGCCCGTGTGGCTCGCGACAGGTCCAGTGCGAAGACGGGAGCGTAGTTGGCTTCCAGCACCGAACGCAGGACGCGGCGGCGCTCGTCACCTTCGGCCATCACGAGCTGTTCCAGAGCGGACGTCGGCCTACCTTCCGCGTCTACCAGTGCCAGCACCTTCAGCGCGGTCATGAGTTGGATCCCTGAGCTGCCCGAGTAGCGCTGGCCCCATACGCTCCGGTCAATCCTCGCCGGAATGCGGTCTCTTAGGGATTCCAGGAAATTTCGGAACGTCCGGTAGGGCACATACGGGGGAATCGCTGCTGCCTGCTCTGGTACGTTCGCGCTCACTGGGAAAACCCTCTTCCATCATGGTGTCTCGGCCCACGATAGAGCGCCTTCATTCCAAAGTCAAGTCTGTTCTGGAATGCGCTCCTCACGATGGAGGACAGTTTTTGAACATGCTTCTTGGAATACCGAGAATGATATGGCGGATCTGGAATGTTGATGTGGAACCTGGTGCGGAGAGAGACGAGATGAAGATCGCCGTCGAGTGCATGATGCCGGATTCGGAAAGGTCGCGGGATGGCGATGGGCGAGCCGGAGGCGCCACGAGAAGGGGAGCCAGTGGCGGGCACCGACGCTCGTCGCGCGTAGCCCAGACACCGATCGTGCGGCCACTGGACGAAGGCACATACGAGATCATCGTGGGCGAACGCCAGTGGAGGGAGGCCATCGCCACGGGCGCCGGCGAGGTCGAGTGCACCGTGCGGGAAGATCTCACCACACAGGAAACGAACGAATTGCGGCTGGCCGAGCAGTATCACACGGCCTCGATACCTCCGATGAAGCTCGGCAAGGCATTCATGGCCTATCGCGAGACCTACGACGTGACGCAGCAGGAGCTCGCGCGCCGTACCGGAATAACGCCGGGCACCATCCATCACTACGAGTCGCTCATCCGCACGCTGGACCCGGAACTCGGCAGGCACGTGGACAGCGGCAAGCTGACTTTCAAAGAAGCGCGCTCAATCGCCGACATCTCCGATTTCAGGCGTCAGGCGGAGATCGCACAGCCGTTCCTTTCCGGGCGACTCAGCTCCGTCTACGTGGAGCGCATCGTCGGCCTGGCCAAATCGGACCCCGAACTCGCGGTCGAGCAGATCATCGATGAGGTGGTGAACGGAAAGAAAGCGTCAACGCCTGAACCGGCGCTGACGGAGGAGCCGGAAGAGACCGGGATCTTCGACACGTCCCGACTTGAGGTGACAGTGCTGGAGATAGCGGGAGAACTCGACGCTCTGCAACTGCAGGTAGTCCCGGAATATCGTCGGTTGAAGCTGATGAGCAGCCTGCGGATCCTGGAAGCGCGAGTGTCCCTGGCACTGGCATTCCTGAACAGCGGCCCGGCCGTCGACCACGAGGTGGCACGCCCGATGGCGGGTGTGGGCGTCACCGATCGGCATGCCACCTGACCATTGCCGCTCGTCTGAGCGAGGCGCTGACCGGAAAAAGAGGAAGGGCGGGGCATCCCG
>CAYYFS010000105.1:7335-7684 GCA_964471055.1 uncultured Dehalococcoidales bacterium | reverse complement strand
GGAACGACGACACCGGAGCTGGCCGGCATGACCGACGAGATCACGCTGGCGACCGGTGTCTCGGAGGAGCCGCTCACCCTGACGCGGCGTGAGATAGGACAGCTCCTGAACGAACGTGCTCAGGAACTCTTCAGGATGATCAGACTCAAGCTGGCCGCCCCGCACGTGGAGGAGCTGTCCATTGACCGGATGGTGTTCACCGGCGGCGGCGCCAAGCTGGATGGTTTCCAGGCGCTTGCCAAGTATGTCTTCCAGTGTCAGGCGAGGACCGCCGCTCCCCGCGGCCTGAACGGCCTGCCTGACGAGAATCGCGATCCTGCGTATGCGGCTGCGGTGGGCATCCTGCTGT
>CAYYFS010000105.1:0-7257 GCA_964471055.1 uncultured Dehalococcoidales bacterium | reverse complement strand
GGCAGCCGGCGCGACCGGGTCCCGGGCATCAGGCGCGTGTCCGCGAAGGAGAAAGAGGAGGTGCCGGCCGCGATCCCCTGATCGGGGAGAAACAAGTGGGCCGGACGGCGCGGCCGGCGGCCCGTCTGAATCGAGAACGAATCGAACGTCCGGCGCGAGTCGGGAAAGCAGGGTCGGTGCTGCCGAGTGAATCGGGGCGGCGGCCAGATATCGCAGGAGTGAGAGACAGGAGGCAGGAAATGCCGGTGCAAGACGAGGGTGTGGTGGCCGAGCCCGGAATCCGGCCGGCGAACATCAAGGTTGTAGGTGTAGGCGGAGGCGGCTCCAACGCCGTATCTCGCATGTACCGCGACCGTATGCCCGGGGTCGAGTACATCACCGTCAACACCGACGCGCAGGCGCTCGCCAGGAGCGACGCCAGCATGCGGCTGAGGGTAGGCGACGAGACGGCTCGCGGGCTCGGCGTGGGCGGCGACCCCGAAAAGGGCCGCGAGTGCCACGAGGAGAATCGCGACGAGATCAAGTCCGTGCTTGAGGGCTCGGACCTGGTGTTCATAGCCGCCGGCATGGGCGGAGGCACAGGCACAGGCGGCGGGCCGGTCGTGGCCGAAGTCGCCCGCGAGCTCGGTGCCCTCACCGTCGGCGTCGTGACGAAGCCGTTTGGGTTCGAAGGAACCCGCAGGCGCCGCCAGGCTGAAGAAGGCGTCACGAAGCTGCGGGACAAGGTGGACACGCTGATCGTGATCCCGAATGACCGGCTCATGATCATGTGCGATCAGAAGATGACGATGGAATCCGGCTTCCGCATGGCCGACGACGTTCTGCGACAGGGCGTGCAGTCCATCGCCGAGCTGGTACTCGTCCCCGGCGAGATCAACCTGGACTTCGCGGACGTGAAGGCCGTGATGAGCAACGCCGGCCCCGCGTGGATGGCCATCGGCCGCGGCAGCGGCGACGACCGCGCCATCCAGGCTGCCGAGGCGGCCATCGACAGCCCGCTCCTCGAGGTATCCGTCGAGGGCGCCCACGGCGTGGTGTTCAACATCACCGGGGGCAACGACCTCACTCTGGCCGAGGTCCACCAGGCATCGGACGTCATCTCCCGCGTGGTGCATCCGGACGCCAACATCATCTTCGGCATGGTCACCGACCCGAAGATGGAGAACGAAGTCAAGCTCACGATCATCGCCACGGGCTTCCCGAGCGCCGAACCGAGTCCCGAGAAGGACGCGGAGGCCACAGAGGAGCTCAAGAAGGTCATGGGCGACGACGAGGCACTGGACGTTCCCCCGTTCCTCCGGCACCACCCTGCTGCCCGACGGAGGCTCCGCGCCAGCGCGGCAGTGTCCGCTTCATAAGCACACACCCGCGGACGTACAGGTTCGGAGCGGGGTGCCCGCCTGCCCCTGACCCGAGCCACCCAGAGGCCCACCGGTTCCGGCCGGTGGGCCTTCGCTTTGCCTCCCTGACAATCGCGCTCAGTTGAGCACCGGGCGAGCCGTCGCGAGACAGTCCGTTTTGGGTCTGAATCTGTGGACAAGAGGGGTTGACAGAACCACAATGGCTGGTGGTAGGGTGCGAAGCACCTACTACATGTGGGGTGGCGCTTTGTCCGGGGCGCCATCTGGAACTCAACTCGGGAGGCGGCGGGGCGGCGCCCCGCAAGCACATGAACTGCCCGTTCTGCGGCCACGACGAGTCGAAGGTCATCGACTCGCGAGAATCCCCTGAAGGCATCCGCCGGCGGCGGGAGTGTGCGCGCTGTGAGCTGCGTTTCACAACGTACGAACGCGTGCACACGATGCCGCTCCTCATCGCCAAGCGCGATGGGCGCAGGGAAGCGTTCTCAACCGGGAAGCTGGAACGAAGCCTCAGGCTGGCGTGTGCCAAGCGCCCCTTGGATGTATCGGCCATCTCGAAGATGGTTGTGGACATAGAGAACGAACTGCAGAAGCTGGCGAAAGCGGAGATCGAAAGCCGGGTCGTCGGCGAGATGGTGATGGAACGCCTGCGAAGCCTCGACAGAGTGGCATACATTCGGTTCGCCTCGGTGTATCGCGACTTCCAGGACATCGACACCTTCGCACGCGAAGTAGAGGCGCTCCAGCAGGACAATGACGCCGACACCGACGCCGCAAACCAGCTGGCGCTTATCCCGGACGATGTCCCCAGGCTGCAGGAGCGGACCCGCCGGAGGCGAGTTCCCCGCGGCTCGAGGCGCACGGCCGGCAACCGGAACGCCCGGCCCGGCGGCGGCGAGAAGGCGGGCTCATCATGACCGCGCTCACCCGGCCCTGCAGGCAGGGCACCCGCGTCCGAGGGCCCCTGCTGACCCGCTAGGTCGCCCGCCGGCACAGACGGCGGGCCCTTCTCGCACCGGCCCGGACCCGACTCCCTGTCGCTGCCGCGGCCATCCACCGCTCTTCAGAGACGAAAGGCAACCCATCCCATATGACGTACCAGGACGGACAGGCAGACAGAAGCAAGCCGCGAACCTCAGCCGCAGGAGAACTGCTGGCCGATCTGGAGGCTCACGGCCATCTCGCCGACTCGAAGGCAGTGCAACGAATCGCACAGACCATGGGCCTGGCGTCGGCCGCGGCGCGCGGCCCCGTTTCCGGCGGCTCATCCCGGCGTGCAGGTACCGCCGAATTCGAACCCGCGATCCTGCCCGAGAACTCCCGGATGGTCCTTGAGAGGCGCTACCTGCGCAAGAACCGCGACGGCGAGGTGATAGAGGACGCCGATGGGCTCTTCCGCCGCGTGGCCGGGACGATGGCTGCGGTGGACCGCGAGCTGGGGGCCACTCAACAAGAGGTCGACGAGATTGCAGAGCGGTTCTACCGCTCCATGGCAAGCCTTGAGTTCCTGCCGAACTCGCCCACGCTGATGAACGCCGGCACCGGCGCGGGCACTCTTTCCGCGTGCTTCGTGCTGCCGCTCGAGGACAGCATGGAAGGCATCATGCAAGCGGCACATCATGCCGCCATGGTGCAGAAATTCGGCGGAGGCACCGGTTTCGCCCTGTCCGCCATCCGGCCGAAAGGAGCGTCCATCCGCACGACGCACGGGAGGGCCTGCGGCCCGATCGCGGTGCTCAAACACCTTTCGTCCGTGTCCACGCTGGTCACCCAGGGCGGCAAGCGGGACGGCGCCAACATGGCCGTCATGGACATCCACCATCCCGACATCCTCGAGTTCATCGATTGCAAGAGGGTGGAGGGTGACATCCACAACTTCAATATCTCGGTGGGCGTCTCGGACGAGTTCATGCGTGCCGTCGAGGCCGGAACCGAGTACGCCCTCCGGTACCCGGGCACGGGCAAGGAGACCGGTCGCCTGGACGCCCGCGAGGTATTCCAGAAGATCATCGACGGCGCATGGCGCAACGGCGAGCCGGGAATGATCTTCCTGGACCAGGTCAACCGGGACAACCCTGTCGCCCACGTCGGCCGCATCACCGCGACCAACCCCTGCGGCGAACAGCCCCTCCTGCCAAACGAATCGTGCAACCTGGGCTCCATAGACGTCTCCAGGTTCGTGGAGGATGGCCCGGACGGTCCGACGGTCGACTACGACCGCCTGGGCAAGACCGTCCGGCTGGCCGTGCACTTTCTCGACAACGTCATCGACGTGAACGGGCATGCCGTGCAGGCCATCAAGGACGCGACCGACCTCACGCGCAAGATCGGGCTCGGCGTCATGGGCTTCGCCGACATGTTGGTCCGGCTCGGCATCCGGTACGACTCCGACGAAGGGGTCGAAACCGGACGGACGCTGATGCGGTTCATCCGCAAAGAGGCGGACCGTGCATCGGAGGAGCTTGCGGCCCGGCGCGGCCCCTTCCCCGCGTGGGAAGGCAGCCGCCCGCAGCGGGAAGGCGAGGCGCTGCTTCGGAACGCCTGCCGCCTGACCGTCGCACCCACGGGCACCGTCTCGATGATCGCCGGCTGCTCCAGCGGTATCGAACCCCTCTTCGCCCTGGCGTACCGCAAGCAGAACATCCTGGGCGGCGAGACGCTGTACTACGTGGACGCAGGCTTCGAGAAGCAGGCACAGGACGGCGGTTTCTACAGCGACGAGCTGATGGAGTACCTGGCCGACGGCGGGTCGCTCCAGGACCGCGAAGACGTGCCGGATGCCGTGAAGGAAGTGTTCCGCGTCGCGCACGACATCGCCCCCGAGCACCACGTCCGCATGCAGGCCGCATTCCAGGAGAGCGTCGACGCGGCGATATCGAAGACCATCAACTTCGCCAACGAAGCCCCCGTCGAAGACGTCGAGATGGCGTACGCGCTGGCCTGGAAACTCGGTTGCAAGGGCATCACCGTCTACCGCTCTGGCAGCCGCGAGCAAGAGGTACTGGCAAGCGGCGGCGGCGAAGAAGAGGAGGCCGTGGCAGACGTGCCTGTGGCGCAGCACGTGACGCCGAGAGCCCGGCCGACTGAGATCACCGGCATCACCCGGCGGGTCCGCACCGGCCACGGCACCATGTACGTAACCATTAACGTGGACGGGGCAAGCCGGCCGTTCGAGCTGTTCGCCACGCTCGGCAAGGCGGGCGGATGCGACGCCGCTCAGATGGAGGCGATCACGCGCCTGGTCTCGCTGGCCCTCCGCTCCGGCATCGACCCGGAGGAGATCATCCGGCAGTTGAAAGGGATCACCTGCTGTCCGGTCTGGGACGATGGGGAGCTGGTGCGATCGGGCCCGGACGCCATCTCCCTGACGCTCGACCGCCAGGTCAAGTCCGTGCCGCCCCCTGACGCGCCCGAGCTCGATGAAGGTGAGGCGGGCCAGCTGGGCATGTTCGGCCGGCCGTCATCGAGGGAGCTCGGGCTCCCGACTGCCACGCCCGTGCCGACAGTGGCCGTCGCGGACCGCGCTCTCGTCGGCCGGGGCAATCGCCTGTGCCCGGAGTGCGACTCCACGCTGGCGCACGAAGAAGGCTGCCTGAAGTGCCACGTCTGCGGCTACAGCAGGTGCTAGGGGTGCACCTCGCCTGGGCACGGCTCGCGGCCGCCTGTTCCCGGTAGACTGGACACATGGCCTCGAACGCCTCAGCCGGCTCCTGAGTCGTTCCATGGCAGCGATGGAACTCCTCACGGGAAGGTGAGGAACCGGGGCATTGCCTCACGGAGGGGGGTTGGCTCTGGAACAGGCGCAGGCCGATCAGAAACCTGGACCGGCGGGAGCAGCGTCCGCGCGATCGCGGTTGGTCCGCCGACTGCTGCCCGGACGGGCAACACCCTGGATCCTCGCTGCAGTGGTGGCAGGAGGGATCTTCGGTCTGGGCGGTTTCACATTCTTCTACGGGCAGGGCCACTCCTACCTCAGCGATAGCCCTGAGACCTGCGTGAATTGTCACGCGATGCGCGAGGTCTACGAAGCCTGGAGCCATTCCAGCCACAAAGCTGTTGCCTCCTGCAACGACTGCCATACGCCACACACATTCCCCGCGAAGTACGTCATCAAAGGTCTCAACGGTTTCAATCACAGCCTGTCGTTCACGCTCGACAACTACCCTGAGGCCATCCAGATCCGCCCCCTCAACAGGCGCGTCGCACAGGACAACTGTCTCTATTGCCACAGTGATCTGGTGAGCGCCATCAGTCGAGAGGGGGCGGCCCACCCCACAGATTGCCTCCGGTGTCACGCCGGGGTAGGTCACTAGTGCCGACTTCGCTCCACGTCCCTGGAGGGTACGAATGATGGTATCGCCCGGTCGCTTCTGGTCCAGACGCAACATGATCATCCTGGCCGCAACGTTCGTGCTGGGCGCGGCCATAGCCGTTGCCGTGGGTGCCCTGATCGTGAGTATCCAGGACCGCAAGACCGAGGCAGAGGAGTACCCGCTGCAGGTCGTGGAGATCCTGGAGGACGAGCTGGATCCCGCCGTATGGGGCCTCAACTTCCCCCGGGAGTACGACAGCTTCCTGAAGACCGCCGACGACTCCATTGACACGCCGTACGGCGGCTCGATCCCCTACAGCAAGATTGAACGCTACCCGGCCATGGCGCGCCTCTGGGCAGGCTATGCCTTCAGCTTCGACCACGACGAGGAGCGCGGTCACTACTACGCCCTCACCGACCAGAAGGAGACGGGGCGCATCACGGAAGTCAAGCAACCGGGTGCCTGCGCCAACTGCCACGCGGCCGAGGCGCCTCAACTCATCGCAACAATGGGCTGGGAGACGTTCAACAGCACTCCTTACGACGAACTGGCGCCCCGGCTGCACACAGGTACGTCGTGTGCCGACTGCCACGATCCAGACACCCTTGAACTGCGCATCAGTCGTCCCGCGTTCAGCAACGCCATGGAGACCCGCGGGGTCGACCTATCCGAAGCGACCCATCAGGAGATGCGCAGCTACGTGTGCGCCCAGTGCCACGTGGAGTACTACTTCCAGGGCGAGGACAAAGTCCTCACCTTCCCCTGGGAAAACGGACTCACCGTCGATGACATCGAAGCCTTCTACGATGAGTACGGCTTCGCCGACTGGACACACCGGGAGACCGGCGCTCCCATGATCAAGATCCAGCACCCGGAGTTCGAAACCTGGAGCTCCGGGCTCCACGCCCGGTCCGGCGTAGGCTGCGCCGATTGCCACATGCCGTACGTCCGGGAAGGGGCGGTGAAAGTCTCCGATCACTGGTTGCGGAGCCCCCTCACCAACATCAACGCGTCGTGTCAGACCTGTCACCGGCAGACGGAGCAGGAGCTCCTCGATCGCGTTGCCTCAATCCAGGACCTGACCGCCGGACTTCTGCGCAGTGCCGAAGAGGCTTTGATCGACGCCATCGACGCGATCGTAGCCGCTCAGGCGGCGGGTGTCGGCGACGCCGGTCTGGAAGAGGCCCGCAGGCTGCATCGTCGGGCTTCCATCCGGTGGGATTTCGTGTCGTCGGAGAACGGCACCGGATTCCACAGCCCTCAGGAAGCGGCGCGAGTCCTGGCCGACTCGATCAACTACGCCCGCCAGGCCCAACTGGCCGCGGAGAGGGCGACACCCGAGTAGTGCGTCCGTCGCGCCCCGACCGCAGCGGGTGGACCGCGCCCGGCGCATCGCCGGGCGTCACACGGCACACGGGGAGGCCGCAGTTGAACGATAGGCCCCTACTGGCCCTCACGATGGGCGACCCCTCCGGTGTCGGCCCGGAGGTTGTTGCCAAAGCACTGCGCCGACCCGATGTGTACGAGCGCTCGCGACCCTTCGTCGCGGGCCTCGTCCCCGTGCTCGAACGCGCCGTCGGTGT
>CAYYFS010000104.1:3020-7736 GCA_964471055.1 uncultured Dehalococcoidales bacterium | reverse complement strand
CCGACAAGGCGATCCTGGATCTCATGGACGAGATCGGCATCGGGGACCGGATGGAATGGCTACCGTCGAAGGTCGGCCTGTTCGCTCAGGGCAGGGTGCACGATTTCACGACGCCGCTCGACCTGCTCCGATTCCCGCTCGTCTCGCTGTGGGACCGCGTGAAACTGGGCTTCGTGTCCCTCCAGCTGCAACGCCGGAAAGATTGGCGCTCTCTCGAAGGTTCCACTGCGGCGGCGTGGATCAGGGAAAGGGTGGGAGACCGCGCGTACGAGGTGCTGTGGGGTCCGCTGCTGGCGGCGAAATTCGGGACGTATCGTGATGAGATCGGCATGCCGTGGTTCTGGTCCAAGATGCAGACCCGGTTCGCCTCCCGCAAGGGACTTGGAGGCGAAGTCCTCGGCTATCCGGCCAACAGCTTCCAGGAGATCTTCGAGGTGCTGCGCCAGAAGGTGGAGGCGTTGGGCGGCCGGGTCATGCTGGAATCGCCGGTGACACGGATCCTGGAAGAGAACGGCACCGCCGTCGGGGTCGCAGTACGGGATGCAGGTGGGGCGGAAGTCGAGGAGCGGTTCGATGCGATCCTCGCCACCGTGCCGTCGTACACGTTCGCGGCCATAGCACCGCTGCCTGCCGACTACCGGGCGCGGCTGGAGGAGGTGCGCTACCTCGCCGCCGTGGTGCTCATCCTGGAGGTGGACCACCCGCTGACCCGCATCTACTGGATGAACATCGCAGACCCGGAGATCCCGTTCCTCGGCCTTATCGAGCACACGAACCTCATTCCTCGGGAACGGTATGACGGGAACCACGTGCTCTATCTCACCAACTACATCAGCCGGTCGGACCCCGTGTACGGCATGTCGACGGACGAACTGCTCGACCTGTACCTGCCGCATCTCGAGAAGTTCAATCCGGCGTTCGACCGGACCTGGGTGAAGCGCTGTCATCACGTCAGGCTGGACGCAGCCCAGCCCGTGATCGGCACACACTACTCTGAGCGCATCCCCGACCATCGGACGCCTTTGCGCGGTCTGTATCTGGCAAACACGACCCAGGTGTACCCGGAGGACCGGGGCACCAACTACAGCGTTCGCATGGGCCGCGAGGTGGCGAGCATGATCATGGGAGACCCGGCGCAGTAGCCGAGGGGGCGGCGGACGCCTTCCCCGGCCGGACGGAGGTCGAGATGGGAAAGCTGGACGGCAAGATAGCCATCGTCACAGGCGCGGGCACGGGTATGGGGCGGGCCACCGCCCTGATGCTCGCGGAGGAAGGCGCCCACGTAGTCCTGGCAGGACGGCGGCCCGGTCCGATCATGGAGACCGCGGCCGAGATAGAGGCGGGTGGCGGCAGGGCGAAAGCCCGACCGACGGACGTACAGATTGAATCTGAGGCGCGCGGTCTGGTGCAGTGGACGCTAGAGCAGCTGGGTCGGGTGGATATCCTGGTCAACAACGCGGGAGGCCCAAGTCGCGTGAGGAGCGTTCGGTGGGTCGATAGCGAGGCGTGGGACGGGACGCTGCGGCTGAACCTGACGGCGCCGTACATGTTGATCCAGGAAGTCCTGCCGAGCATGCTGGAGCGTGGCGAGGGCACGATCATCACGGTGACATCGAAGGCTGCGGTCAATCCTTCGCCATTGGGGGGAGCGGCGTACGGCGCGGCCAAGGCCGGGGCGCTGAACCTCATGACCAACATCAACCTGGAGCTTCGCAGCCGCGGCATCCGTGCGTGCGCCATAGTCCCTGCGGCTGTGGACACGCCGGCCATGGACCGCCGCCCCCTGCCGCCGACGGCAGAGGCGCGGGATCTGATGATGAAACCGGAGGACGTGGCTTCCGCGATCCTTCTTTGCGCCACGATGCCTCAACGCACGGTCGTAGAGGAGATACACCTGGCGCAAATGGGGGCATGGGACATGTCGGCGGAACTGGAAGCGGCAACTCGCGAGGGCGCACCCGATGGCGTGGGATAGGCCCACCGGCCTCACGATTGCCGCGCACAAGCGCCTCTGATATGGTTCGGTGTCGCACATCGTGACTTCCTTCTCAAGTTCGGCGGAGGGGCCTCGCGTGGCCACCGGTACTCCTCAACAGGCGGCGCTCAGGGAGCGCATTCAGACGGCACTGAGGTCCCAGAAACAGCGCACGGTCACCATCCTTTCGTCTCTCATCGCGGTCCAGGACGAAATCCACTACATCCCTGCGGAGGCGGTGGAAGAGACCGCCGCTTTCCTCCAGGTGACGATCAGCGA
Source organism: uncultured Dehalococcoidales bacterium (assembly GCA_964471055.1). Classification (GTDB taxonomy): domain Bacteria; phylum Chloroflexota; class Dehalococcoidia; order Lucifugimonadales; family Lucifugimonadaceae; genus CAYYFS01. The sequence continues at coordinate 5,482 of CAYYFS010000104.1, read as the reverse complement.
TATCTGGGGTGTCGCGTCCTTCTACACGAACTTCCGCTTCACGCCGCCCGGAGAACGGGCCGTTGACGTCTGCTGGGGGCCTTCCTGTCATCTCAACGGTGCCCAGAAGATCCTGGACGCGGTGCGAAAGCAAATGAACGTGGACGGGGAGGGCGACACGCCGGATGGCAAGCTGACCCTCCGCTTCAACACATGCCTTGGCGCCTGTGCACAGGCACCCGTCATAGCCGTGGATCACCACCTCCAGGGACGAAGCTCTCCGGAATCGGCCGCCAGCACGGTGGCCCGCATCGCAGAGGACGCCGGGTGAAGCATCCCGGGCTGTCCCCCCGTCGCAACGCCCGCAACAGGTGTCGGGAGGGAAGCGCGTCGTGTCCGTAGCATTCGATGAACTGCGCGCCCGGGCAGATGCCCGCTGGTCGGCCCTGGTAGACGGCAAAGGTCCGTGGGTGCGTGTCGGGTACGGGACGTCAGGTCAGGCGGCGGGCGCGGATGTGGCGTACGAAGCGGCAGCGGAGGCTATCCAAGAAGCCGGCATTGACGCGACGGTCACCCGGGTCGGCTCACTTGGCCTGTGCTTCGCGGAGCCGCTCATCGACGTTACGCTGCCGGGCGGCCCCCGAGTGTTCTACGCGAACGTTACGACCGAGAGAACACGTGAGATCGTCAGAAGACATGTGATCGGCGGCCAGCCTGTAGCCGAATGGGCGTATGCCTGGGACGGCAGCGGGGAGCTGCCGGGTGTCCCGCGCCTGGCCGAAACAGACGGGATGCGCCTGCAGAACCGAATGGTCCTGCGCAACAGCGGGGATATCGACCCCCATGACATTCTGCAGTACGTGGCCAACGGCGGCTACGTTGCCCTGGACCGGGCCCTTGAGACGATGGAGCCGCAGCAGGTGCTTGACGAGGTCAAGGCGTCGGGCCTGCGGGGCAGGGGAGGGGCCGCGTTTCCCACGGGCGTGAAGTGGGGATTCCTCGCTCCCAACCAGTCGCCGGTCAAGTACGTCCTCTGCAATTGCGAAGAAGGCGACCCCGGGGCGTTCAACGATAAGGGAATCCTTGAGAGCGATCCGCACACGCTCGTTGAAGGCTTGATCCTGGCCGGCTATGCGACTGCTTCCTCCAACGGTTTCATCTTCATACGGCAGGGGCATGACATTCCGATCGATGCGGCCCGCAATGCAGTGCAGCAGGCGTACGACAGTGGACTCCTGGGCAAGAACATCCTGGGCAGCGAATTCACCTATGACATAGAGGTCGCGCTCACAGGCGACTCCTATGTGGCGGGGGAAGAGACGGCCCTGATGGAGGCGATCGAAGGGAAGCGGTCGCAGCCGCGGTTCCGCCCACCGTTCCCAGCCGCACATGGCGTGTGGGGGAAGCCCAGCAACATCAACAACGTGAAGACCCTGTCGTATGTGCCGACGATCATCCGTGAAGGCGCCGATGCGTTCAAAGCGGTCGGCACCGAGTCGAGCGCGGGTACTGCAATCGTATGCATTTCCGGCCATGTGAACCGGCCCGGCATGTACGAGATCCCGATGGGGTTGACGATGCGGCAGGTGGTCGACGACGTTGCAGGCGGGGTGATCGGCGACAAGCAGGCCAAGGTACTGCAAACGGGTGGCCCGTTGGGTGGCGTGCTCGGTGAGGATGGCTTCGACGTCCAGATTGATTTCGACGCGATGGCTAAGGCCGGAGCGATTCTGGGCTCCGGCGGAATCATCGTCGGCGACCAAGACGTGGACGTTGTGGACCTGGTCAGGAACCTGGCGGCGTTCAACCAGTTCGAATCGTGCGGAAAGTGCTACCCGTGCCGGCTCGGAATGACGCACATGCTGGAGATACTGGATCGCATCTGCCGCAACGAAGGACGGGAAGGCGATCTGGAACTGATGGAGCGGATCGGGCAGGCGATGAAGGTGGGCTCGCTGTGCGGGCATGGGCAGCTGGGCTACAACCCGGTCCTATCCGCTCTGAAGTTCTTCGAAGGCGAGTTCAAGGCCCGCTTGAACGGCGAGATGGAACCGTCGGGAGCCTTCGGCGACGGCTCCATGATCGCGCCCGTCAGAACGCGTCCGTGACCGAGTTCCGTCGGCTCGTTCAACTCAGGAGATCCGCATGGCCGAACCGATGACGCTGACTATCGACGGCCGCCTGGTCACCGCTGCACCGGGTCAGACCGTGCTCCAAGCCGCGATGGATGCAGGGATATACATCCCATATCTGTGCTATTACCCGGGAATGGAACCTCACGGCGCGTGCCGGATGTGCGTCGTGGAGATCGAGATGGGCGGACGGAAGACCGTTCAGACGGCGTGCACCGTCCCGGCCGGCGCTGACATGGTGGTGGAGACCTGTACTCCGGAGATAATCGCGCTCCGGCGGGAGATCCTCGACCTGCTGATCTCGGAACACCCGCACGGGTGCCTGACGTGCCACCGGATCGAACTCTGTGG